>CAYRGZ010000045.1:0-16935 GCA_964423785.1 uncultured Desulfobulbia bacterium | reverse complement strand
CTGGCCAACCGTGGTCGAAAAAGCCAGGGATGGCTTTTTCGACGGACTGATAGACGGCCCTTGCAATAGCAACCCGATGAAGAATGGGCTGATTACCACGTTTCGTGGCGTCAACCATAAAAAAATATCGCTTCGTATCAAAGGGTTCTGTGGTATAGTGGAAAAAGATGACCTCAGCCGGCAGTTCCGGATGTCCTCTATCCATCGCTCCCTCTCCCATGACCACAGAAGAGCTCTGCGCTACCCTCCGCCAGCTCCGCAGATCCCTGGCCGACTGGAAGACCAAGGTCCGTGCCCTGCTGAACGACAAGGTTATCGTCGCCTGGGAGGACCTGGACAACGATAACCTGCTTGCCCTGCTCACCGCCTTCGGGGTCACCGAAGACTGCAACGTCATCCGCAAAAAGCTCAAGCCGACGGCCGCGGCCATCGATCGACAGATCGACATCCTGGACAACGAGGCCGGCCGGCTGCTCACCGAGCTGGAGATGGGGGGCGCCGATCCCGCCACCATCACGGCGCCGATGCAAAAGCTGCAGGAGGAAAGCACTGCCCTCCACAAGCGGGTGGCATCGTTGCAGGCCGCCGGCAGCGTGCTGCAGCACGCCGACACGGCCGTGCGCAGCAAACTCGGTCTCGCCACCCTGTTGCGGGCCGCAGCCCGGTGCACCGACAACAAGTCGAGCTTCCAGGCCGGCGCCAAGGCCCTCGTCACCTTGGTCGGTGACGGTTCCGGCGAGCCATCACAGCTCGAAGTCCTGCAACGCAAGGCCGAAAACCTCACTATCGCCTTTCGGGAATTCGATTTTCCGGACGGATTGCCGGAATCGATCACCTCGACCTGGGAACACTATCTCGACCTGGTGCGCGGCGCCCTCGATGAAATCCGCACGCATCTGGACGACATCAGAAAACGGGCCGGCGATATCTTTCTGGTCGTCGAGGAAAAACCCGGCGAGCTTGCCAAACTGGCAGGACTGCCCATCGATCAACTGCTGGCCGCCTTCAACAAGGAGGCGCTGGCCTTTGCCGAGACCGTCGAGGGCTTCGAAAAACAGGCCCGTCTCGCCCAGGGGCTACCCGCCATCGCCAACATCCTCTCCGATATCGCTCTCTTCCTTCGCGCCTGCAAGGAAACAGTGCCGGCCGCCCTGCAGCAGGCCCTCGCCGAGCGCGACGACATCAACCCGAAACGACTCGCCGCCGCCGAGGCACGGACCTTTTTCAACGGCCTGGGCGGTATCATTCGCATGGTGCGGCTCCTCGGCACCTCACTCATAGGCGGGAGGATGATCACCGAGCGGGAACTCGCCACCATCCTCGCCACCATCCTGCAGCACTGCACTCTGCTCGGCCGCGTCAGGAAAAAAGGCGTCTCTCCCTGCCAGCGGTTGATCGCCGAAAAACTGCAATCTTTCAAGCGTCCCTTTCCCTACGAGGACATCGCCCGTCTGGCCCACCGACTCGTCAGCCATTACAGCTTCACCCTCGACAAGTTTTTCACCGCCCTGCCCATCCCCGAGAACACCGGCTCAGACGACGACAAAAAGACCATCGAATTCGGCAAACTAGTCGGCCGCATCGAGGTCCGTACCGCCACCGTGGTCGAAGGATGATCCCTCTTGACCGTCCGCCGCGGTCAGCGTACAGTATGCCCACCCGGTAATCAGCCCGGCCGGGACCACGCAAAACGGCATAAATTCCACGGAGAAAAACGTGATGGACGCAGTCAAACCGCACGACACCGTCACTGTCCTCTTCGAAGGACGGACGGCCGACGGTGAGATCTTCGACCAGGCCGACGCCGACCATCCTCTCGTCTTCACCCTGGGAGACGAACGCATCATGCCCGCCTTTGCCGCCGCCATCATCGGCATGCGGCCGGGCGAGACCAAGACCTTCACCGTCGAGGCCGACCGGGCTTTCGGGCCCCACCTGCCCGAGCTGGTCCAGACCGTGCCCCGCAGCCGCTTCAACGGGGAGATCACCGTCGGCGCCGTGGTATCCATGCGCATGGAACGGGAGGGCGAGGTCCACAACCTGCCGGCCCAGGTGGTGGAGGTGACCGAAGAAACGGTCACCGTGGATTTCAACCATCCCCTGGCGGGGCAGACGGTCACCTATACCGTGACCCTGCAGAACATCGTCCACTCCGGCACCGGTTGAACCATGGCCGGTGACGCCTCCGCCCGCCAGCAACGACCGACGGCTGCACGGGCCGCCGTGGCCCTGACCGTCGCCGGCTCCGACCCGAGCGGCGGGGCCGGCATCCAGGCCGACCTCAAGACCTTTTGTCGTCTCGGAGTGTACGGCGCGGCGGCGATCACCTGCCTGACCGTACAGAATACTCGCGGCGTGCAGGCGGTCCACTGCCTCGATGCCGGACTGGTGGTCGACCAGGTGGCGGCGGTGTTGGACGACCTGCCGGTCACCCACATCAAGACCGGCATGCTCGGCACCGCGGCCATCGCCCGGCAACTCGGCCGGCTGCTCGCCCGATTCACCGGCGAGGTGGTGGTCGATCCGGTCCTGGTGTCGTCCAGCGGCCACCCGCTCTTCGAGGCCGATTCCCTCGCCGTCTTCCAGGATGACTTTCTGCCCGCGGCCACGGTCATCACCCCCAATCGGCCGGAACTCGAGCTGCTGGCCGGCCACGCCTGCCCCGACCGCGAAACGGTGGTTGCCGCCTGCCGCACCCTCTTCCTCCGCTATCCCCGCCTGCGGACGATCTGCGTCACCGGCGGCCACTTCCATGCCGGCGAGGGACAGGTCATCGACTACCTCGTCCGGAGGTCGGCCACGGCGGACGCCCCGCTGGTGACCAGCCGGGAGCATCCCCGCATCGAAAAACGCATCGGCCACGGGACCGGCTGCACCTTTGCCGCCGGATTTGCCGCCTACCACCTGCTGACCGACGACGACGAGGCCGCCTTCACCGGCGCCGTGGACTTCGTCGCCGATCTTCTGGCAACGAGTCCCGTGATGGGCCACGGTACTGCCCCCCTGGCCCATCATCGTCCGGCGGGAAGGGAACAATGAGCGATCCTCGCCGCGACTGGACCGCGATCCTCCTTGCCCACCGCCGAGCGGTGATCATCGGCTGTGTCGTCGCCATCCTCCTTGCCGCCGCCGGCATCCCGCGGCTCTCTTTCACCACCGATTCGCGGGTCTTCTTCAGCGAGGACAACCCGCAACTCGCCGCCCTCGAGGAACTGGAAAACACCTTTTCCCGCGACGACAATGTCCTCTTCGTCCTGGCGCCGGCCGATGGCGATGTGTTCACCGGCCGCGTTCTCGAGGCCGTCGCCTGGCTCACCGACCGATGCTGGCAACTCCCCTACGCCACCCGGGTAAGTTCGCTGACCAATTTCCAGTACACCCGGGCCGAGGGCGACGACATTATGGTCAGCGATCTGGTGGAGGATCCCGCCGGACTTTCGACCGCCGACATCGAGCGCATCCGGAGCATCGCCCTGGCGGAACCCCTTTTGGTCAACCGGATCATCGCCCCGGACGGCTCGGTGACCGGCATCGATATCCTGGTCACCCGGCCGGGACGTAGCCCGGAGGAAACCGCCGAGGTAATCGACGCTGCCCGTGAACTCGCTGCCCGCTTTGAGAATCGCTACCCGGACATCACCCTCCATCTCACCGGCGGCGTGGTCATCGACCATGCCTTTGGTGAAGCGAGCCGCCGGGACCTGGCCACCCTGGTCCCCGGCATGTACGTCGTCCTCTTGGCGCTGCTCGCCGTCATCCTGCGATCGGTCTCCTCGACCTTCGCCACCCTGGCGGTGATTCTCGGCGCCATGCTCACCGCCATGGGCATCGCCGGCTGGCTCGGCATCGTCCTCAGTCCGCCCACCGCCAACGCTCCCACCATCATCCTCACCCTCGCGGTGGCCGACAGTGTCCACATGGCCATCGGCATGCTCCGCGAAATGGCAAACGGCGCCGACAAGGAGACCGCCATCCGCCGCTCCGTCGCCGTCAATTTGGTGCCGGTGGTCATCACCTCGGTGACCACGGCGGTCGGATTCCTGTCGATGCTCTTTTCCGACGCCCCACCCTTCCGGGAACTGGGCCTCATCGTCGCCATCGGCGTACTGGCCGCCCTGGCCTACTCGCTCACGTTGTTGCCCTGCCTGCTCGCCGTCCTGCCGGTCCGTGGCCGGTCGGTGGGCGTCGGCGCCTCCCAGACGGTGCTGCGTGACCGCCTCGCCCCCTGGATCATCGCCCACCGCCATCCGCTCCTCTGGGGGGTCGGGTTGGCCGCCCTCGTTGCCATGGCCGGTATGGCTCGCATCGAACTCGACGACGATTTCGTCAAGTACTTCGACCGCTCCTTTCCCTTCCGGGTGGCCACCGATTTCGCCGAAGACCATCTCACCGGCTTCAACGTCATCGAGTACAAGCTGCCGGCCGGCGGTCCGGGCATGATCAACGATCCCCGCTATCTCGCCCAGGTGGACCGCTTCGCCGCCTGGTACCGCTCCCAGCCCAAGGTAGCCCACGTGGCCGCGATCACCGACATCTACAAACAGCTCAACAAGAGCTTCCACACCAACGACCCGGCCTGGTACCGCCTGCCCGAATCCCGGCAACTGGCGGCCCAATACCTGCTTCTCTACGAGATGTCCCTGCCCTTCGGCCACGACCTGAACAACATCATCAATGTGGACAAGTCGAGCAGCCGGATGGTGGTGCGGGTGCGCCACATGTCATCAAAGGAACTGCGTGCCACCGACGCCCGGGCCCGGGCCTGGTTGCGGGAGAACGCCCCGGAACTCTTCACCTACGGCACCGGACTGTCCATCGTCTTCGCCCATCTTTCAAAGCGCAACATCGACAGCATGCTCTCCGCCTCCTTCGGGGCTCTCGCCGTCATCTCGTTACTTTTGGCCGCCATCTTCCGCAGCATCCGCTACGGGCTGGTCAGCCTGGTGCCCAACCTGACCCCGGCCCTGGCCGCCTTCGGGCTGTGGGGATACTTCGTCGGACCGGTGGATCTGGTGATTTCGGTCATCGCCGCCGTCACCCTGGGCATCGTGGTTGACGACACCATCCATTTCCTGCATAGATATCTCCAAGGCCGCCACCGCGGCCTCGACGCGCCGGCTGCGGTACGGTACGCCTTCGGCGCCGTGGGCACCGCCCTGTGGGTGACCACCGTGGTGCTGGTGGCCGGTTTCTCGGTCCTCACTCTGTCGGGCTTCAGTCTCAACGCCCACATGGGCCTCATGTGCAGCGTCACCATCGCCATCGCCCTGGTGATGGATTACTTTCTGCTGCCCCCCTTGCTCCTGGTCCTGGACCGCGGACAAGTTTTCCTGCAACCTTCCGGAGAGTAACAGCCATGCCCACCACGATACGGTACCCTTCAATGGTCATCGCCCTCTGTCTTGTCTGCCTTCTGGCCGCGCCGGTCCTGGCCGCGTCCACCGCCGAGGAGCGGGGGCTGGCCATCGCCCGGGAGGCCGACCGGCGGGACAGCGGTTTCGGGGACTATACCGCCTCCATGACCATGATCCTCAAGAACCGGCACGGCGAGACCAGCCGCCGCGAACTGCGGATCTTCGTCCTCGAGATGCCAAACGACGGCGACCGCAACCTGCTCTTATTCGACACGCCGGCCGACGTACGGGGCACGGCGCTGCTCACCTGGTCGCACCGGAATCGAGACGACGACCAGTGGCTGTATTTGCCGGCGCTGAAACGGGTCAAACGGATCAGTGCCCGCAATAAATCAGGCTCGTTCATGGGCAGCGAGTTCGCCTACGAGGACATCGCCAGCCAGGAGGTGGAGAAATACCGGTACCGGTTTCTGGGCGAAGAGGAGATGGGCGGCCACCACTGCCTGGTCAACGAGCGGCGGCCGGCCGCCACCGGCAGCTCCGGCTACCAACGTCAGGTGGTCTGGCTCGACAGCACCATCTACCAGCCCTGGAAGATCGACTACTACGACCGCAAGGGGGCCCTGCTCAAGACACTCACTTTCGAGGATTACCGCCAGTTCCTCGGTCGCTACTGGCGGCCGACGGCCATGCACATGCAAAACCATCAGACCGGCAAGAGCACAGATCTTTTATTCCGTGACTACCGGTTCGCCACCGGCCTGACCCCAGCCGATTTCACCCGCAACCGGCTTGGCCGGCGACGCTGAGGCATCCTGGATCCGTGAGCGTTCGTGCGTGCACCAGATACGCGAAGGCCACCGGCCGGCTCGCCCTGTTCCTCATCCTCTTGCTGGGGGCGACCACGGGCGGGGCGGCCGAACCGGGTGGGTTTCTGGCCGTCGAGGGCCGCCTTTTTCCCCGGCCGCCGGCCGCCGCTGGTCAGGCCCACCACGACGCCACCCTCGTCCTGCAGCCGGAGCTGTACGGCCAGTGGCCCGGCGGCTGGCGGGCCGCCGCCGTGCTCTTCGGCCGGGTCGGCGGCCCGGACGGAGAGCGCAACCACTGGGATCTGCGGGAATGTTCCATCGCCCGCAGCGGTGGAGCTTGGGAAATCGAATTCGGCCTTGGGCGGGTTTTCTGGGGCGCCACCGAATTCGTTCACCTGGTGGACATCGTCAACCAGACCGATCTGGTCGAGGACATCGACGCAGAAGAAAAACTCGGCCAGCCCATGATGCGCCTCACCCTGGAACGGCCCTGGGCCACGGTGGATCTGTTTGTGCTGCCGTACTTTCGGGAACGCACCTTTGCCGGCCGGGCCGGCCGGCTGCGGGGCGACCTGGTGGTGGCCACCGACCGGCCGCTCTATGAAAACCGGCACGGCAAGCACCACGTCGATTACGCCGTGCGGGCGAGCCGTACCGTGGGGATGACGGACATCGGGATCGGCCTCTTCGTGGGTACCGGTCGCGATCCCCTTTTGCTACCCCGGCCGGCGATTCCCCAGCCGATCTTGGTGCCGTACTATGAGCAGATCCGCCAGGTGAGCGTCGATTTGCAGACGGCGGCCGGCGATTGGCTCTGGAAGTTCGAGGGTCTCTATCGGCACGCGCCGAGCGGCCACTTCAGCGCTGCCACCGGCGGCTTCGAATACACCCTGTACGGCGTCGGCGGCACGCCAACCGACGTAGGACTCCTTCTCGAATACGCCTGGGACCAGCGCGACCGGCAGCGGGCCGTTTCTCAGGACGGCGATATCATGATCGGTCTGCGCCTGGCGGCCAACGATCCGGCCTCCACCGGCCTGCTCATCGGCGCGGGTCTGGACACCGCCGGCGGCGCCTCCTTCCTGCGGTTGGAGGGGGAACGGCGGCTCGGAGATCAGTGGAAGGTGGTGCTGGAAGGGACGTTTTTCTTTGCCGGTTCCACCGACGATCCCCTGGCGGCGCTCGCCGACGACGATTTTCTCCGGCTCCAATTGCGGCGCTACTTCTGAATGGGATCGTTTGGCAGTGCCGCCATCCAAACTTGACGAACTCGTAATACGTAGTCGGTCCAGGTCTGCCACGATAAATCAACGAGTTACGACGGTGAACTCGATGAAATCGCACTTTTTGCGATTCCATCAAACTTGATGGCCTCGTAAAAAGTCGCAATCGGTGCAGGCCTGACACGATAATTCAACGGGTTACACGCCGCAAACTCGATGGAATCGCAGTTTTTGCGATTCCATCAAACTTCAGTTGGCGACATTCTCGCGTAGCAACTCCTTTTCCGGCACAGGGGACGTCGGGGCCGGGTTGGCAGACCGGTGATGGCAGAGCGCGCAAGGGTATCCTTCGCTGGCGGCCCGACGCACGTCGTAACGATACTTGAACAGGGCCGGCATGTTGGACTGGTGGGGATTGTGGCAGGAGACGCAAGAAAACGGCCGGGTCGGATCGAAGGGGTCCGGCCGGCCCTCGGTCGGATGTGACACGACGGGGTGACCGCCCGTGTCATCGGGATCGTCGTGGCAGCCGAGACAGAGATCGTTGAGGTCGTCCTGCAGATTGGAGGGGGCCGGTGCCGGCTCGAAATGCTCTACGTGGCAGTTGAGGCAATCTTCGACAACGGGTGGGTGGCGGTAGGCAAGGGTCAACTCGCCGTGACATTCCGTGCAAGGCAGGCTGACGGCGGGATTCTGGCTCTCTTCCGCCGCAACGGCGACGGGCGGCCAGCAGCAGACGGAAACGAGAAAGGCGAGAAGCAGTGCGGTCGGTCGTTCTGAACGCCAGAGTTGCGAGGTCGGGTAAGATTCCTGAGCCATGAAAGAAACTTATGTTGTGTTACCGAATGTGCCCGTCCTCACCCAACTTTTCCATCCGTCAGCTTTCACTAAATATTTTCTTTTCCCCCCCGGAAAAAAGCAAGAAAAAATGCGGGGTGCGACAAAATGACAGCCCTCGTAAAACCCCGCACACCGCACAGATCGTAACGCAAAATCAAGTAGCTACAAATTTTGCGATTGCATCACCCGTGAAACGGTATAAACGGGGATGCCGGAAGCGATTCCCGGCATCCCCGGCGGCCCGGCTCAGCACCCTTCGAGCTTCTTGCGCTTTTTCTTCAGATGGCAGGCGTTGCAACGGGTCGGCCCCTTCTTGCCGTTGTAGCCCTCCTTATGGCAGGTCCGGCAGCGAGCGTGGAAGACGTCTTTGCGCCGCTGCAGCTTCGCGTTGGCAAATCCCTCCTTGTGACAGGTGGCGCACTGCAGCGTGCCGCTATCGGACAGCTTGCCGATGGCCTCGGCGGTCAGCGGCGCATGGTCGGCGTCGTGGTGGCACTGGCCGCACTCCATACCCTGGCCGAGATGCTTTTCGTGGGAAAAGCGGGCCGGCTTCTTGCCCTGGATGGTCAACTCGCCCGGAGGCGGTCCCGGCTCGGTGGCCCACACCGGACCGACGGCCAGAACCAGGGCAGCGATCGCCGCCATACCCATCATCAGATTTCGCATCGTCCTTCGCATCATGGCTACCTCCTTATTGGGTTGGGGTTGGAACGTGTTCCTGTACCCCTACGGTAGGTCGCAAGGAGGTCACCGGCAATGGACATCGGCCGGCATGCGGGCGGATCGCACCCGACATCCAACCCGACATCGATACATAACCAGCTGGAAGAACTAAAAAACTTCAGGAAGGCAAGTAAGCCCCAGGGGGGTGGCGTCCTGCCAGGCAATGTCGAGGCGCCGGAGGTAGGAATCAATGACCGGCCACGTGTCCCGGTCGATGGGCAACGAGGAGGCGGTATGGTTGCCGGGGATGGCGCCAAAGGGCGACTCGTGCAGGAGCAGCATGGCGAAGAGGACCGACTTGGCGGTCTGGTACTGGACGGCGTTGATCCGGAACCGCTGCCAGGTCTGGTGATGATCTTCCTGCCAGAGCAGGGTGCGGTGATAGACATCCGCGTCGTCGGCGCGCACCTGTACGGCCACCCGTTCGAGACCGTACACCGGTTCGGTCGGATCCGGCACGTAGAACGTTTCCTTGGCGGCGGCGACCTCACCGGTATCGAAGATCGCCATGATCCGCGGGTGAAGCCCGTAGACAAAGGCGGCATCGCGCACCGATTCGATGCGGCCGAGATTCCAGATATCTTCGTGACCGACCAGTCGGCTGGCCACCGCGGCCCCGTTCCAGCGGGCTGTCAGCGGCCGAGTGCCGGGTTCGACGTCCTCAACGTCCCGACCGCCGGCAACGAAATAGGAGGGTGACTCCATGACCTCCTCGATGAGAGAATCGCAGCACCACCCCACCGCCACCCGCTCGCCGCTGGTGTCGGTATGGATCTCATCATGCTCGAAGACGGTAACCGAGAACGGTCCCGGCCGGCCAGCGTCGTCGATCAACCGGCGGGCGACGATTTCCACCATGCCGGGGTTGATGCCCCAACACAGCCATTGGGGATGGCGGCTTTCCACCGGCGCCAAAGAGTGGGGCATCATACGGGAAAAACGAACCTCGTTACTGCCCGCCGGCGCGCAGCAGGCCGAATCGAGGTAGGCCACCTCCCGGTCGGCCATAAAGCGGCGCAGCGGCAGGTTATCGATGCCCACGCAGAGGTTGACGAACAGGACCGGTTTCGGCAGGGTATCGAGGAGCTTCGTCAGCCGAGCGGTGTCGGTGATGTCCCACTGCTCGAACCGGACACCGGTCGGCAGTTCGACGAAGGGCGGCAAGGGTCGCCGATCCACGGCCACCACCTGCTCGAAGGAGGCAAGCTCACGCCGGCCGATGATGCACAGGGCGCGGCCCACGGCGCCAAGACCGGCGAGAATCAGACTGCGGTAACGGGGTGGTTCCAACACAAAGAGACGCCTCGCTATGCGTTACCGATGGGATAGACGTGGATGGTGCCGTCGATCTCCGAGGTGTCACAGATACGGCCGAAGGTAAACTCGAGGAATTCTTCCAGGCCATCGGCCTCGAGGACGACGGTCTCCCCCTCCGGCAGGTGATAGACGATGGCCCTCACCTTGGTCATGTCGATGGGTTTGCTCGCGATGGGCAACATCCGGTTTCTCCTCTTTTTTTTTCGCAAGGCAGTTACGTTCGTTCCGGCCTCGAGGCCGCAAGTATAGACAGAGTCGGCGGAAAAATCAATTACGTTCGGGAAGAGGCCATCCCGAACGGCAACGGGCCATGTTGAGGCAAGGCAGACGAAGAAACTGCTTGCCAGCCCCTGGCTGTTAGTATATGCTAACAAACATGACTTCCCAACAACACACCTTTACCCCTCGGCAAAAAGAAATCCTCGCGGAGGCGCTGCGGATACTGGCGGAAGAAGGGAGCAAGGCCCTTACCATGAAACGGGTGGCCCAGGGTATCGGTTTTACGGAGGCCGCCATGTACAGGCATTTCGAAAACAAGCGGGCCATGCTTTTCGCTCTTTATGCCTTTGTCAGGCAAAACCTCCTTGCAACGCTTTCCCCGGTGCTGGCGCTGGACTGCCCGCCGCCGCAGCGCCTTGAGGTCTTTGTGGAAAAGACCATTGATTTTCTCCTCGCCAACAAGGGGGTGAACCTGATCCTGCTTGCAGAATCCATCCAGCATAACGATCCGGAACTGCGCAAGGCCATGCTGGCCATTTTCGTGGGCTTCAAGGCCCTGGTGGAAACACTCCTGCAGGCGGGAATCACCAGCGGCCACTTCAGGAAAGATATCGACACAGACATCTGCGCAACCTGTCTGGCCGGCATGATCCAGGGCTCCCTCACACGCTACTTCCTTGGAGCATACGACCCCGAAGTCTTTGACCTTGCCGAAGCAAAGACCTCTATCATCCAATGTTTCCTGAATGGGGTCGTTCCTCCCCAGATCGGCTAGGGAGTGTTTTTTGCCATGAAATGTAAGTATCTAATTACTAACATATTGCTGTCGGGCGGGTATCTCCTTCTCTGTTTTTTCGTCTCCTTTGCCGCCGCCCCGGAAGCTGCTCAAGCCGGCACGTACACATTGGAGCAGGCCATCGAGACGGCCCTTGCCAACAATCCCGGTCTTCAGGCCGACCAGATGGAAGAGGAGGCCTCCAAGGCGGTTTTCAAGGGAGCGCAGGGACGGCGGTTCCCCCAAATCAATGCCTATGGCTCCTACAAACGCTTGAGTGACCCTGCGACCGTCGTTCCCATCAAGGGGTTTGGCGGGGAGTTGCCCTATTTCAGCCGGGATCAATACGGCACGGGCCTTCGGCTTTCCGTCCCGCTTTTCCAGGGGGGCAGATTGCAAGCAGACGTCCGGGCGGCATCGTCCGCCACGGCCGCCGCCAGGGCCGGAACCATCCGCAACAGACAGCTCCTGGCCGCCCAGGTTACGGACACCTTTCATTTCATCCTCTCCTTGCAGGCACTGCTCAGAGCCCAGGCCGACACCCTGGAAGCCCTCAAGAAAGCCAGGGCCGACGCCGCATTACGGCTACAAGTGGGACGAATAGCGCCCCTGGACCTGATGGAGATGGATACCCAACTCGCCTCCCAGGAACAGGCCATGGTCTCCACCAGGGAGGCGCTCGGACGAGCACGGCAGCGCCTTGCACTCCTGATGGGATTGGAGCCATCCGTCGAACCGCACGTCACCGGCGACCTGACAGACGCCGCCTCTTCTCCCCCCCTACCCGATTCCGTAGAGGAACTCCTCGAAAAACGGCCGGATGTCATCCAGGCCCAGAGGCAGGTGGAAAAGGCCGAAGCGGCCCTCGAACGGGCACGGGGCCTGCGACGGCCAAGCCTTGATCTGTTTGGTGACTACGGAAGGCGAGCGGGAAGCGGCTTCGAAGGCGACGAAGAGGTCTGGTCCACCGGCGTCAACCTCTCCTTGAACATATTCAGCGGTGGAACCATTGCGGCCAAAATCGCTGAGGCCCAGGCAAAGGTGATGGCGGCCCGCAAACGCCTGCAGGCCCTTCGTCTCGAGGCAAGATCCCAGCTCCTTGCAGCCCGTTCGGCCCTCAAGGAGGCGGAGGCCCGCCTTGGCCTTGCCAGGAAGATCCAGGAAAGCGCCGCCGAGGCCTTTCGGATCGAAAAACTGCGCTACGAAAAGGGTGCCGGTACGGTTACCGACTTGTTGCAGGCCCAGGCCGCTTGGCAGACGGCCAAGGCCCAGCTTACGCAGGCCCTCTACGACAAGGCGGCGGCCATGACGGCCATCCGGCTTGCAGCCGGCACCATCCTGCCCCGAAAAGGCTCCTGAATCCCCACACTACCCTGGAACACATCTCATGGCACAGTCAATAACCGTTTCCCGATTCTTCAAGGTTGCCCTGGGCCTGGTGCTGGCCCTGGGCCTGGCGGCCGCAGGCGTGCGTATCATCCAGCACAAGAAACAAGAGCTTGCCAGGGCCGAGCCGCCAACGATGCTCCCGCTTGCCGTCCGAACCGACGTGGTCCGCGAAGGACGATTGGGCGAGAGCCGCCGCTACCTTGGCATCCTGCAGGCCAAGACCACTGTCCAGCTCTCCCCCAGGATCACGGCCCAGATCACCGACATCAGGGTCAGGGAGGGAGAGACGGTGAAAAAGGGGGAGATATTGGCCGTCCTCGACGCAAGAATCCAAGACACGAAGATCCGGTCGCTCAAGGCCCAGATCGAGGCAGCCAAGACCTCTTTGTACACTACGCAGGGCATCTACGACCGGGATCTCGAACTTTACGAACAAAAGGCCCTCAGCAAGGAGGCGCTCGACCGATCGCAAGCGGCGCTTGCGGCGGCAAGGGCCAGGGTGATCGAGCTTGAAAACGCCCTTGAGAGCGCCCGGGTGGAACGTTCGTACACACGGCTTACCGCCCCCTTTGACGCTCTCGTCACCAAGAGGCTCATGGAGCCCGGGGATACGGCGCTGGCAGGCAAGCCTATTCTCACGCTTGAGGCCCTCGACTCCGGTTACACGCTGGTCGTGCATGTTCCCCAGGCAGTCTTTCCCCGGCTGAAGACCAACATGCCGGTGAAGATCCTTCCTCCAGACCAGGGAAAGGAGGCGGCCTTGGAGGCCAGAATCAGCCGCCTGTACCCGGCCGGCAGCTCGGAAGGCGATCTTCTTCCCGTATGCGAGATCGATCTGGATACAAGGCCCTTTACCCTGCCCACAGGATCGAGCCTGCATGTGCTCATCATGGTCCGCGAGGAGTCAGGTCTCATCCTGCCGGCACGATCCCTTCTCGAGCAGGCCTACGCCCCCACCCTCGTCTTTACTCTGGACCATGAGAACCAGATACGTCCGGTACCGGTGAAGGTTCTTGTGCGGAATCCGGACGTCGTCTGCGTGGCAGGGGAGCTCATCCCTGGCACCAGGGTGGTTACAGCAGGAGAAGACGTCCTTCTGCGGCTCCATGAAGGCCAGAAGGTCCGCCCGGCAGACCAAGCAGAGCCCACAGGACGGTAGCTATGGCCTCCTTCGACCTTGCAAGCCATATCCTGCGACGGCCCCATCTGGTGGTATCCGTCCTCTTCCTCTGTGCCGTTCTCGGTCTCATCGGCTTCAAGTCGATGCCCATGAACCTCTTCCCGGATGCCAATTACCCGCAGGTGGTCGTCCTCATATCCCAACCAGGGGCGTCGGCCGGGGATATCGAAGACAAGGTCACACGACCGGTTGAAAAGGCCCTGTACGCCATAGGCCTTGTGCGCACCGTCCGGTCAAGCAGCCAGGACGGCATGGCGGCGGTGTCGGTGGAATTCGACTACGAGAAGGGCCTGGACGCCGCTGCCACCGACGTGGCCAATACCCTGAAAAGGATCGAGGCAGGACTTCCCCCCGACATCCTGCCGCCGCAGATTTTCAAGGTGAGTGATGCTACAGCCCCTGTCTTCACCCTGGCCCTGGCTCCCAAAAAGGGCTCCGGCCTCGATATGGCCAAGATGCGCCAGCTCGCGGACAATGCAATCCGGGAGGCCTTTTTGCGCATCCCGCAGGTTGGCGAGGTCGAGGTATTCGGAGGCCATCTGCCGGAAATACGGGTCGATGTCGATCCGGCCCGGCTCAAGGAGCTCGGTCTCGATCTCAACAGTGTCATCATCGCCATCAGGGGGCAGAACCTGAACATCCCCGACGGACTCATTCTGCGCTCCGCGGATCAGCTTCGCATAAAAACCTACGGCGAGAAGGCCAATATCTCCCAGCTCGAGTCCATTGTTCTCGCCACCAGGGGCGGCCGGGCCGTCCTCCTGGGAGACGTGGCGAAAATCACGGTGGGTGTCAAAGACAGGCAGAGCCTCTTCATGGGCAACGGTCGGGAGGCCATCGGTCTCAACATCCTGCGGCCGGAAAAAAGCGGTCATGTCACCACCACCATAGCCGCCGTGGAAAAGGCCCTGCCAGACATACAGGCCCGGTTTCCGGAGATAGAATTCCAGGTGGCAGACACCCAGAAAAGCCTCATCGAAACCAGCATCAAAAATATGGCCGAGGCCCTTCGGGACTCGGTGGTCATGACCGTCCTCGTGATCTTCCTGACCCTTGCCAGCCTCAGGCTCGCCTTCCTTGCCGCCGTGTCCATTCCCCTGGCGTGCTTCATGGCCTTTGCCGGCATGTATCTGCTTGGATACGAACTCAACATCGTCACCATGACCGCCATCATCCTGTCGGTGGGGCTCCTGGTGGATGACTCCATCGTGGTGATCGAAAACATCCAGCGTCACGTAGCCAAGGGAGGGAAGACCGTCAAGCAGGCGGTGATCGACGGGCTGAACGAGATCATCCTCGCCGACTGGGCCGGCACCTTCACAACGGTGATCGTTCTTGTTCCCATCATGTTTGCGGGTGGATATTCCGAAAAGATCCTGCGGCCCCTGACCGTGGTCCTGTCGCTCACGCTGCTCTCGTCGTTCCTCGTGTCCGTGACCATCATCCCGCTGCTGGCCGGCAGGCTGGCGGCCGCTGGAGGCGAAAAAAAGAACATCCTTGAACGGGCAGCCGGCCTCGTCGATCGGTTCGTGGTGGGGCCGATCAGAGACTTCTTCGCCGGCCTCGTTGCCTTTGCCCTCACGAAAAGGGCCCTCTTCATCGTCCTCGGGATCGGGCTTCTGGCCGTCAGCATGCGCCAACTTCCCCTGGTTGGCAGAGACCTCATGCCCTCCATGGACACGGGTATCGTCAAGGTGGCCTTCAAGACCGAAGCGGACGCATCCATCGAAACCACCGAACGGGTGGCAAAGGCGGTGGAAGAGGTGCTGCGGGAGATTCCCGGCCTCGAACTGACGGCCCTCACCGTTGGCTCGGAGCCAGGGGTGATCAGCTTCGGGACGGGAAGAACCCTGCAGGACGGCATGATTACCGCCCATTTCATCGACCGGTTTCACCGGGACAAGACCATATGGCAGATCGAGGCGGAAATCAGGGAAAAGGCCCTTCGGATTCCTGGCATCACTTCGCTGTCCGTCTATGACTTCGGGGCAACGCCCCTGTCTTCCATCGCCGCCCCAGTGGATGTAATGCTCTCAGGACCAGACCCACGGGTTCTGGACAAACTGGCCGACCAGGTGGCCGACAGACTCATGGGCGTGCAAGGGCTCACATCGGTCTCCCGTTCCTGGACCTGGGACAAGCGGGAAGCGGCCCTCGTGATAGACCCGCACAAGGCCGCCCTTTACGGCACGGGCGCGGAAGAGGTCAGCAGCCAATTGCGGCAGGCGGTGGAGGGGCTGGCGGCGTCGGTCCTCCGGGTGCCGGGCGAGGACGGCTATCGTATACGGGTACGGTACGAAACGGACCTGCGAGACAGCCTGCGGGACATCCTCGCCACGGAGATACGCACGCCAAAGGGCATCATTCCCCTGTCAGAACTCGCCACGGTGGAGAAACACTTCACCCGGACCCTTTTCACCCGCAAGGACCTCATGCCCGTTGTGGATGTCTATGGCTACCGAGCCACTACGGCCATAAGCCATCTGCACGACCGGATTACGAAAGCCCTTTCCGACCTGCAACTTCCCCCGGGCTACCAGCTCAGCTTTCAAGGGGAATACAGGAACATGGGCGAGACCGGCAAGCACCTTGGCAAGGCCCTCGGAATCGCCGTGATCCTTCTTTTCTTCTCCCTTGTCATCACCTTCCGCTCCGTCGCAAGCCCCATCGTCATCATGGTGGCGATACCCCTGGCCGCCATCGGGGCGGTATGGGGCCTTCTCATCACCGGCCGCCACATGTGCATGCCTGCCACAATGGGCATGATCCTCCTTGCCGGGATCGTGGTGAACAATTCCATCCTGCTCATCGACTTCATCGAACAGGCACGAAAGCGGGGCGAGGAGATGACAAGCGCCATCATCGGGGCGGTACGGATGCGGGCCCGGCCCATCTTCATGACCGTTGCCTGTACCGTGGTGGGCATGTGGCCTGTGGCCGCCCAAAGGGCACTAGGACTGGAGCGCCTCTCTCCCCTGGCGGTGGTCGCCATCGGCGGGCTCATCGTCTCCACCCTCCTTACCCTGGTCTATGTTCCCATCTTCTACAGCCTGGTTGAACAGGCGCGTGCGTGGCTGCGTGGCGCCCGAACCGGCCGCGGCCACAG
>CAYRGZ010000044.1:0-16960 GCA_964423785.1 uncultured Desulfobulbia bacterium | reverse complement strand
CATCAATTCGGCAGCATGTAAACGTACGACCTGGTACGGGGTGAGGGGGTGAGCGCGTCATGTACTACTTTCCCATCTGTCTCGATCTCGACGGCAAGCCGTGCCTGGTGATCGGCGGCGGCCGGGTGGCCGAGCGCAAGGTACGGAGTCTGTGCCAATGCGGCGCCACGGTGACCGTCCTCAGCCCCGAACTCACCGAGTCCCTCGAGCGGGAAGCAGCGGCCGGCGCCATCACCGTCATCCGCCGGCCGTACCAACCGGGCGACCTGGACGGCTATCTTCTGGTCATCGCCGCCACCGACGACCCCGATGCCCAGGCGGCCATCCACCAGGAGGCGACGGCCAAGAACATCCTTTTGAACGTCGCCGACGTGCCGCACCGCTGCACCTTTATCCTGCCCGCCACCGTTCGCCGTGGCGATTTCGGCATCGCCGTCTCCACCGGCGGCAACTCACCGGCCCTGGCCCGCCGTATCCGCCAGGAACTCGAACGGTGCTACGGACCGGAATACGGCATCTATACCGCCATCCTCGGCCAGCTCCGCCAAGTGGTGCTCGGGGCCGGCAAGGACCACGACGCCAACCGGCGCCAGTTCGAAGCCCTGCTCGACGACCGCATGCCGGACTGGATTCGTTCCCGCCGGTGGGATACAATAAAAACTCACCTCGTCACCGCCTGTCGGGAAGAAATACCGGCGGCGGTGCTCGAAACGATCCACCAGCTCGTTGAGTCGGCCCCCACCGAGGGGACCGCGGAGTAAGCCGCTATGTCGTTACTCTTCCTCTTCACCTACACGGTGTACGTCCTTGCCACCATCTCGTACCAGGTCTATTTCTGGACCCAGCACGAACGAATCCGATCCGCCTCCCGGATCGTCCTGCTGCTTGCCATGATCCTGCATACCGTCCATCTCGTTCACCGCTACTTCCAGGCCGGCCACACGCCGATCACCACCAACCACGAGGCGGTGAGTTTCTTCGCCTGGTCGATGGCTGTGGGCTTTTTGTCCTTCCGGTGGCGGTACAACGTGAAAAACCTCGGGACGTTTGCCAGCCTCTCCATCACCGCCCTCATGACCATCGCCCTCTTTTCCTCGCCAGAGGTCCGCACCCTACCACCGGCCCTGCAGAGCAAGTGGCTGCCGATCCACGCCAGCATCGCGCTGATGGCGGACGCCTTTCTGGCGTTGGCCTTCTGTGGCGGCATCATGTACCTCCTGCAGGAACGGGAAATCAAGAAACGACGTTTCGGCATCTTCTACAACCGCTTGCCTTCTCTGGAGACGCTGGACACTCTGAACCAGCACTGTATCGCGGTGGGATTCCCTCTTCTGACCCTGGGCATCATAACCGGCTCCATCTGGGCGAAGCAGGCGTGGGGTGCCTACTGGCAATGGGACCCGAAAGAAACCTGGTCGCTCATCACCTGGCTGCTCTACGCCGCCCTGCTCCACTTCCGGTTCACGATGGGCTGGCGGCGACGACGGGCCGCCATCATGTCGGTGATCGGCTTCGGCGCGGCCTTGTTCACCCTGTGGGGAGTCTCCTACCTCTTGGAGGGGTTGCATGCCTACGTCGGCTGATCATATCATGGTGCTGGGCGTCAACCACAAGGTGGCGCCGGTGGAGGTCCGCGAAAAACTGGCCTTCCCGCAATCGTGCGGTTCGGTGCTCTTGGAGATACTGTCCATCGACGGCTGCCGAGAGTGCTGTTTTCTATCCACCTGCAACCGGGTGGAGGTCTACTTCACCTCCCAGACTCCGGACACCACCGCCGACAACGTCCGGCGATTTTTGTTTTCCGAAAGCGGCCTGTCGGATGCCGACGCCCGGCGCTATTCTTACCTGCACCAGGATCGGGAGGCCATTACTCACCTCTTCCGGGTGGCGGCCAGTCTCGACTCGATGATCGTCGGCGAGCCGCAGATCCTCGGCCAGCTCAAGGCTGCCTTCCGCAGCGCCACTGAAAGCAAGACCACTGGACTGCTCCTTAACCGACTGTTCGACAAATCCTTTTCGGTGGCCAAACGCATCCGCACCGAGACCAACATCGGCGGCGCGGCGGTATCGATCAGCTACGCCGCCGTGCAGCTCGCCAAGAAGATCTTCGGCGACCTACGGGGCAAAACCGTGCTTCTGGCCGGCGCCGGCGAAATGGCGGAATTGGCCGCCGAACATCTCGTCACCCAGGGCATCCGCGAGGTGGTGGTGGCCAACCGCACCCTGGAGCGGGCGGTAAAACTCGCCAAGCAATTCAACGGCCGGGCCGTCGCCCTTTCCGAACTGGTGGATCAGCTCGAGTACGCCGACATCCTCATCAGCTCAACCGGCGCCCCGGACCTCATCCTCCACAAGAAGGACGTGAAGCCGATCATGCGGCGCCGGATGAACAGTCCTCTCTTTCTCATCGACATCGCCGTCCCCCGCGACCTTGACCCGAAGCTCAACGACCTCGAAAACGTCTATCTCTACGATATCGACAATTTGAAAGACGTGGTGGAGGTCAACAAGGCGGAACGGGAAAAGGAGGCCGCCAAGGCGGAACGGATCGTGGCCGAGGAAACGATCAAGTTCATGCACTGGCTGGACGGCATGGCCATCGCGCCGATCATCAAGGATCTGCAGCAAAAGGCGCAGGCCATCCGCCGGGCGGAACTCGACAGGACCCTGCCCCGTCTCAAGAACCTGTCCGACAAGGAGCAGAAGGCCTTGGAGGCGATGACCAACGCGCTGGTCAACAAGCTGCTCGCATCCCCCATCCAGTACCTGAAATCAGACGCTGTGGTTCGGGACAAGGCCATCTCCCTCGACGCCGTACGCCGCCTTTTCGGCCTCGATCCCAACGGCGACTGACCCAATCGACCACTGCCACGATGTGGCAGAAAATTTCGTTTTCCTTCTTGACATGTCGGAACGTCGCGATATATAAGACTCCCAATATGGAAGAACATGCTCCGACATTACTTCCCCTCGAAAGCCTGGAAATGGCTGCCGAGTGCCTGCGCACCATCGCCCACCCGGTGCGGCTGCGCATCATCCAGCTCCTGCTGGCCGGTCCCAAGCCGGTTGGGGAGCTGGCGCTCGCCTGCGGTATTCCCAGCAACCAGGCATCCGAACACCTGCGACTGCTGAAAGACCGGCGACTACTGACCGCCAAGCGCCGGGGCCGCCACATCTTCTACGAAGTTGCCGAGCCCTGCCTCGAGCATCTCGTCGATTGCATCGCCCATCGCTTTGGGGGTGAAGACTCCCAAAAATGATATGCGCCGCCGGCATGGGGCCGGCGGGCGAGCCCCAAAAACATACGGAGGGAGACTATGCTGAAGAAATTTTCCATTGCAGCTCTGGCCGGCCTCGTGAGCCTGCCCGCCGTAGCGATGGCGGCGCCGAGCGTCGATCAGCTCCAGCGGCAGATCGAGCAGCTCACCCGCCAGCTCCAGACCCTGCAGCAGCAGATGGAGGAGCTGAAATCGAGCGCCGAGGACACGGCCGCCACCGTGGAGGACATGAGCGACAAGGCGGAGAAGTGGGATTTGGCCTCGCGCATTCAAATTTTCGGAGACTTCCGCGCCCGGATCGATTTCAACACGGCCGACACACCGGCCCATTTCACCGCTATGGACGTGGCCCGCGGCGTCGAGTGGTTCACCGATCCCCAAACCCTTGATCCTACGAACCCCGCTGCCATTGCCAATAACGTCCACACGGTCAGCGGCTCCCAAGGGGCGACCAACGGCACCGCCGGCCTCTTGTACGGCTTTTTCCTCACCGACCCCTCCTCGCCGACGGCCGGAAATATCGCCGCCTCAGCCGGTGCTGCCGGTCAGGCCATCGGTAACGTCCTGTACGGTGATCCCACGGCGGTCACCATCTCCACCGATGCCGCTGGAAACATAACCGGTGTCACCGTAGCAGGAGGCGCCACCGAACTCCCCCAGGCCGCCAAGACCAACAACCTGGTCGCCTTGATGAAAGGGTTCTCTCCGGCCCAGAGGCTCGCTCTCTTCCAGGCGATGGGCTACACCCCCACCGCGGCCGCCACTTACGACAACGACACCATGTGGACCAACCGATTGCGGCTGGGCATGCGGGCCAAGGTGATGGAGAACGTTACCTTCAAAGGCCGGCTGGCCATGTACAAGGCCTGGGGTATGCAAAACAACCCGGTGGACTACACCTTCCAGAACGGTATGGGTGGCGGCCCGTACATGCTGAGCTCGCTCTCCTTCGACGGCTCCTCCACCCGCCAGCCGGTGGACAACGTGCTGCGGGTCGACCGGGCGTACATGAACTGGACCGACATCGCCGACCTGCCGATCTGGTTCTCCATCGGCCGGCGGCCCACCACCGACGGCCCTCCGGGTCACTTGCGTCAGGGCGTGGACAAAAGGATGGCCACCCCGACCGCCTTCATGGACTATCCTTTCGATGGGCTCACCATCGGGTACGCCTATGACGGGCTCTTCGGTATCGAGGACTTCCCCGGCCGCATCCGCTTCTGTTACGGCCGCGGCTTCGAATCCGGCCCGACGGAAAACGGCAACGGCCTCAAAGACGTGGACTTTGCCGGCATCTCCTGGGACGTCTATCACAAGGGCGACCGCTTCTTCGCCTTCCAGTCCTTCGCCGCCTTCGACATGTTCAACGTGCCGGACAACATCACCTTCCCGAACCCCATCGAATTCGCGGTCTGGGAGGATGACCCGACGGCGTACAATCCGCTCGACAGCACTCAGGATATGGTCCTGAACCGCAAAAACCTCGGCAACATCTACCACACCACCGCGGTGTACATGGATAAGTACGAGAACCTGAACTACTTCGTGGCCCTGGGCTGGAGCCGCACCGATCCCCGCGGCATCGACGAACTGGGCACCGGCTTGCTCAGCTCCTGGAATACCAGCGATGCCAATCTGGAAAGCGAGGACGGCTTCTCGGTTTACGCCGGTATCCGCTACGCCATTCCGGACTCGGGGCTGAAGCTGGGCCTGGAGTACAACTACGGTTCCAAGTACTGGATCGGCTTCACGCCGGCCCACGACGACCTCTACTCGAGCAAGCTCGCCACTCGCGGCCACGTGTTCGAGGGGTACATGGTCTACGATCTGCCGGCCGGCGACAAGATCTCCAAGTACGCCGACTTCTTCCTGCGGCTCGGCTACATGCACTACAAGTACAACTACACGGGCAGCGGTTTCTGGCTGGGTGAGCCCATCGACATCGACGACCTGGCCAACGATCCTTTGAGCGCCCAGTTCTACACCCCCATCGACACCCTGGACCAGGTTTACCTGTCCCTCGACGCCTACTTTTAATGGCAGGCGGACCGTAGCGACACACCATGACTACGACAGGGGACGGCCGCCGGGCCGTCCCCTGTCTTTTTTAGGGGAACAGGCCGGCCTGCCGGCGTGTCCTACCCTGTAGCACAGCAACCCATGAACAAGGAGGTCCCCATGCGCCGATCACTCGTCTTCTGCCTCTTCGTCACCCTTGCCGTGGCCCTCGCCACCGCGGTCCAGGCCTCGCCCCGTAAGCGTCTCGATCCGATCACCAAGACCTGCCGCATCCTCAACTTCTACACCGCCGGTTGGAAGTCCCCCGGCGCCAAGGTCTGGAAGAACTCGTGCAAATCCTGCCACTATCGCGGTAACGACAAGGGAGCGCCCTTCCTGCATACGGAATCGAAAACCTCCAAGGGCTGGACCCGGGTCTTCGTCAAGCGCTATCCCAAATGCGCCCGCACCGGCAAGTGGGACGACCTCTCCCTGGAACAGATCGTGGCATTGAACGACTTTCTCTACATGAACGCCGCCGGCACCTATGATCCCAACGACGCCGAGGACTGCGGGTGATGACCCTGCCTTCTCCCCGGGTGGGAGAACGACAACCTCCTTATCACCATCAACGACGACCGACACCTGTCCGCCAGTGCCGCAGCCCCTGCCTCTGCTCCCGGACCACCTGCATCGGCATTTCGTTGCCGTTTCCTTTTCGCGCCACGGCGGGGTGAGCCCGCCGCCGTGGGATTCCTGCAACCTATCCTTTGCCTGCGGCGACGCGCCGGCAAACGTTCGCGAAAACCGGCAACGAGTAAAGGCCGGGCTCGGCTTGAACATCCTGGTCGCCGCCCGCCAGGTCCACGGCGACCGGGTGGTGTGCATCGACCACCGACCCGCCGTCGACCTGGAGGTTTCGGACTGTGACGCCCTGATCACCCGACAGCCCGGCATCGGGCTGCTCGTGCAACAGGCCGACTGCCAGGCGGTGTTGCTCGCCGACCCGGTACAGCAGGTGGTGGGTATCTGCCACTGCGGTTGGCGCGGCAGCATCCTTGACATCATCGGCAAGACGGTGGCCGCCATGCAGACCCATTTCGGCTCCGACCCCGCCGATCTCCACGCGGCGGTCAGCCCGTCGCTCGGCCCGTGCTGCGCCGAGTTCGTCAACCACCGGAATGAACTCCCGGCCGCCTTCCGCCCCTACATGGTACGGCCCGCCTACTTCGACTTCTGGGCCATCAGCCGAGATCAGTTGATCGGGGCCGGACTCGCGGCCGACCGGATCCACATCGCCTCCATCTGCACCCGCTGCACTCCCGACTACTTCTCATACCGCCGCGACCACCACACCGGCCGCTGCGGCACGGTCGTCGCCATCCATCCCCGACCACAGGGAACGGCCGCCCCGAGGTGATCCATCATGTCCGTCGACGGCCGCACCACCGCCTTCGCTACCCTGCTCGATTTCGACCGGCGACCACGACCGGTCGACGAATTGCTCGCCCGCCGGCTCAGGGGAGCCGACGCCCGCGAGGCCGCGCTCGCCCATGCCCTGGTCCAGGGCATCCTGCGGTGGCAAGGGTACCTGGACGGACTTATCGACCACTTCGCATCGCTGCCGGTACACCGGTTGCGTCCCGCCGTAAGAGTGGGCCTGCGTTTCGCCCTTTTCCAGATGCGCTTTCTCGACCGCATCCCGGCCTATGCCGCCATCAACGAGACAGTGGAACTCCTGAAGCGGCACAACCTCCCGAACCGGCTGGTGGGTTTCGTCAACGGCGTATTGCGGACCATGGCGCGGGCCGATCTCGACCGGCTACCGCTCGCCGTCCACCAACGGGCGAGCTTGCCACGCTGGCTCTTCGATCGCTGGGACCAACGGTATGGCCGGGTCGTCACCGAGCGGCTCTGTGCCGCCGTCAACGAACCGGCTCCCCTGTGCCTCACCATACTTGCCGGCGACCGGCAAGAATATCTGACCCGTCTGCAGGCAGCCGGTATCGCCGCCGTACCCTCTCCTTTCGCGCCCACCTCGGTGATCCTGCAAAATTTTCGCGGTTCGCCCGTCTCCCTGCCGGGGTACGATGAAGGGATCTTCCAGGTCCAGGACCAGGGAGCCGTCCTCATCGCCCATTTGCTGGAACCGGCGCCGCCGGGTCCGGTTCTCGACGGCTGCGCCGGCGTAGGGGGCAAAACCATCGCCCTGGCCACGCTCCTGCCCCCAGATCGTCCACTTCTGGTCTGCGAACCGGATCACGGCCGTAACCGCCTGCTGGCCGAAAACCTGGCCCGCACTCGACTTTCGGGGCGGGTCACCGTCCATGCCGAGTCTCTGGCCGATTTCGGCCGCCGCTATACGGGCCCGCCCCTGGCGGCGGTTCTCATCGACGCCCCCTGCGCCGGCCTCGGCATCCTGCGCCGGCATCCGGAAATCCGCTGGCTGCGGCGTCCCAAGGACTTACGCCGCTACCAGCGCCTCCAGGCCGGCCTCCTCGACCAGGCCGCGCCTCTCCTCGCTCCGGACGGCGTCCTCGTGTACGCCACCTGCTCCACAGAACCGGAAGAAAATGACCAGGTGGTGCAAAGATTTCTCGACCGCCATCCGGAATTCACCCTGGAAGACTGCCGGATCGCCCTGCCCGCCAGCGCCCATCCTCTGGTGGACGAACACGGCTTCTTCCGGACCCTGCCGGACAGACCCCGTGCTCCGGACGGTTTCTTCGCCGCGCGGTTTCGCCTCCGGGTCAGCAGGTGACCACGACTATTTTTTTTTGGACGACTCTCCGTGCGGCGTGATACAATGACACGTTATACGAACGGCTCTTATCATCAAAAAACATCAATGGTTCCGTTGCGCTAGACAGTCCTACCTTTCGGCAATCAAGGAGGGGAGTTCCATGCACATTGCCGCCACCCTGAGCCTGCGGGCCAAGCTGATCGGCTCCGTCGTCATCGTTTGCATTCTGCTCGCCGCAAGCGCCATGCTGGTCAAAACGGAGATCAACCGGGTGCAGATCGGCAGTCGGGCCTACAACGGTATCGAGACCAAGTACGACAACATCGACCGCATGGCCCGCATCCGGGTCAATCTCAACCGGCTCAACAGCATCATCATGGCCCAGGCCCTGGACGAGTACGACGAGGAAGACCTGCAGGAGGGCACCGGCCGCATCTCTGAACTCATCGACCAGTTCGACGCGACCTTGCGCGGCCGCGCCACCGATACCCTTTCCTGCACCTCCTGCCACACCCTGGATCAGGCCCAGGCGATCGACCAGCAGGCGACCCGCATGGTGCGCTACTGGCGGGCCCTCAACCAGACCATCACCACCGAAATCGTTCCCCGTCTCCGGGCCGAAGACGCCGAGGCAACAGTGGACACCATGGAAGGCACCTACCAGGATGAATACAGCGAAGTGCTCGACGCCACCAAGCAGACCATCGATCTGCTGCGCGAGGCCGTGGCCACGATGAAGGCACGCAAAGAAGCGGAGGCAAAATCGTTCGTCACCTCCTTTGCCATCGCCTGCCTCGTTTTCATCCTGCTGCTGCTCACCGCCGGAATCATAGCCGGCGAGCGGCTCAGCCGCACCCTGCGCGGCATCGCCGCCACCCTCACCGACAACGCCGGACGGTTGGCGGCGGAGGCGGGCGTCACCTCCGGTTCCTCACAGAGCAATGCCAATATGGCATCGGAGATGGCGGCCGCTCTCGAGGAAACGGCGGCGGCCATCGAAGAGATCTCGGCGATGATCGCCCAGAACGAGGAGAACGCCGGTAAAGCCGACCGAGCGATGCAGGAGAACCGGCGCCTCAATAAAACGGTGAACGAGGAAGTGGAGATGATGAAAAAATTCCTCGCCAACAACCAGGAAGAAAGCCGCAAGATCTCGACCATCATCGACGAGATCGACGCCATCGCCTTCCAGACCAACCTGTTGGCCCTGAACGCGGCGGTGGAGGCGGCCCGGGCCGGCGAATACGGTGCCGGTTTCGCCGTGGTGGCGGATGAAGTGCGCAACCTCGCCCAGCGGGCCGCCGAGGCGGCGAAGAACTCAAAAAACCTCATCGACGTGGCGGTAAACGGTGCCGAAGAAGGTATTATCAAGTTCAACGCCATCGCCGAGCACATCGCGCAAACCCTGGAGCAGACGGAGAAGGCCGCCGCCCTCATCGAGCAAATCGCCTCGGCATCCCGTCAGCAGTCCGAGGGGATCCAGCAGATCACCACCGTCTCGGGCGAACTGGACAACTCGGTCCAGCAGCTGGCGGCGAGCTCCGAGGAGCTGGCCGCCGCCTCCGAGGCGGTCAAGTCCCTGGCCGACGGGTTACACTCCGTGGTTGCCGACCTTCAGACCCTCGTCGAAGGGAAGGCATCCGCCGCCGGTCAGACAGCCACGCCCCCCACCGCGCAACCGCAACAGGCTGGAGATCAGCCCATGTTGCCAACCCCCTAACCCAGGTACCAAAGGAGGTCCGCAATGCGCAAAAAGCTATTCGCCCTGGTGCTGGCCGCCGCCTACCTCGGCGCCGGCGCTCTGGCCGCCCACGCCGCCATGAACTGCGAGGTCACCAACGTGGCCGGCAACGAGGTGACGGTCAAATGCGCCCCTAAGGATATCGCCAAGCTCAAGGTCGGCAAAAAGGTCAAAGTGAAGAAGAAGTAACCCGGATCCGGAACAGCGTCCAATCGAACGCTGACCGATTCCGGCACTGACGATTGATGGAATCGTAAAAAGTACGATTCCATCGAGTTCACGGTGTGTACCCCCTTGAATTACCGTGTCAGACCTGCACCGGCTGCGCGTTTTTACGGGGGCATCACGATTACGGAAGGAGGATGACAACGATGTATCGTGCACTACTCACCCTGGGATTGGCCCTCGCCCTGGTCGTCGGCGGCGCCCTGGCCGCCTCGGCGGCCTTCACCTGCAAGGTCAAGGAAATATCGGGCAACGAGGCGATCCTGAAATGCAAAGCCAAGGACGCCAAGAAGCTTGCGGTCGGCGACAAGGTAAAGATCAAGAAGAAGACCGAGGGTTGCTGACCCCCACCGGCGGCCGCCCCCGTGGCGGCCGCCTCGCTTTTTCCCTTTCCTTTCTCCGGCAAGTACGGTAGGTTCGCGGCGACGAACTACAGTCTTCAACGCCGCCTCTATCCATGGAAGCCGCCTGGATCCGCATCCGGGGCGCCCGGATGCACAACCTGAAAAACATCGACGTCGATCTGCCGCGCAACCGGCTCATCGTGTTCACCGGCCTGTCCGGTTCCGGCAAATCGACCCTGGCCTTCGACACCCTCTACGCCGAGGGCCAACGCCGCTACGTCGAATCGCTGTCCACCTATGCCCGCCAGTTTCTGGGCCAGATGGAGAAACCGGACGTCGATCTGCTGGAGGGCCTGAGTCCGGCGGTTTCCATCGAGCAGCGCACCACGAGCCGCAACCCGCGCTCGACGGTGGGCACCATCACCGAGATCTACGACCACCTGCGCCTCTTGTTCGCCCGCGTCGGCCGCCCCTTCTGCCCCGATTGCGGCCATCCCATCCAACCCCAATCGATCCAGGACATGGTGCGCCTGCTCCTCGCCCGACCCGAAGGCACCCGGGTGATGCTTCTCGCGCCGCTGGTCAGCGGCCGCAAGGGCACCCACGCCGAGCTGCTCGCTCGCCTGCGGCAGCAGGGATTCGTGCGGGTACGCATCGACGGCGACATCCGCCTCCTCGACGAACCCATTGATCTCGAAAAAAACCAACGCCACGACATCGAAACGGTGGTCGATCGGTTGGTGATCAAGTCGACGGCGGCCCGGCGGCTGGCCGACTCGGTGGCCACCGCGGTGTCGCTTTCCGAGGGCTTTCTGCTCGCCGTCTTCCCGGACGACGACCGCGAGGAGCTGTTCAGCGAGCACGCGGCCTGCATCGAATGCGGCCGCAGCCTGCCCGAGCTGTCGCCGCAGCTCTTTTCCTTCAACAACCCGCGGGGCGCCTGCCCAGAGTGCACCGGTCTCGGCGTGAAGCGCTACTTCGACGCCGCCCGCGTCGTGCCGGACCCGAACCGGTCGCTCGCCGAGGGCGCCATCCGTCCCTGGGCGACCCGCAACACCGAATCCCATACCCACCAGGTGCTGGCCGGTCTCGCCGCCCACTTCGGCTTCTCCCTGGAGACGCCGTTTGCCGAACTCCCCGAAAAAATACAAAAAATCCTTCTCCACGGCAGCGGCCACCAGATCGTCCGCTTCACCGTCGAGCGGGGCCGGCGGCGGGTCACCTTTGAGGCGCCCTTCGAGGGGGTTCTCCCGCAACTGGACCGGCGCTACCGGGAGACCGGTTCCGCAGCGGTGCGCCAGGAGCTGGAGGAGTACATGACCGAGCAGGTCTGCCCAAGCTGCCACGGTGCCCGGCTGCGGCCCGAGGCCCTGGCGGTGAAGATCAACGATCTGTCCATCGACGCCATGTGCCGGCTGCCGATCAGCGATCTCCTCGCCTGGTTGCCGACCATCCCGTTTTCCGACCAGGAACGGAAGATCGCTGACCGCATCCTCAAGGAGACCCTGGAACGCCTCCGTTTCCTCGACGACGTGGGGCTCGGCTACCTGAACCTGGCCCGCTCGGCGGCGAGCCTCTCCGGTGGCGAGGCCCAGCGCATCCGGCTCGCCTCCCAGATCGGTTCCAGACTGGTGGGGGTGCTCTACATCCTCGACGAGCCGAGTATCGGCCTGCACCAACGCGACAACGAACGGCTCATCCGCACCCTTCTCAACCTGCGCGATCTCGGCAACACGGTGATCGTCGTCGAACACGACACCGACACCATTCTGGCCGCCGACCACGTCCTGGACATGGGGCCCGGCGCCGGGGTGCACGGGGGCGAGGTGGTTTATTCCGGACCGGTGGCCGGCCTGTTCCACGAAGAACGTTCGCTCACCGGCGCCTATCTCTCCGGACGGCGCACCATTGCGGTGCCGAAAAAACGACGCCGGCCGGCCGGTCGGATCGTCCTGCGGGGCTGCACCCGCAACAACCTGAAGGACATCGACGTCACCGTGCCCCTGGGGGTGATGACCTGTGTCACCGGCGTCTCCGGCTCGGGCAAGAGCTCCCTCATCATGGAGACCTTACTCCCCTGCCTGCGCAAACATTTCGATGCCGGCGGCCGGCAAGCGGCCTTCACCGGGGGCGAGGGGGACAAGGTACGCCGAATCGAGGGACTTGACGGCATCGACAAGGTGATCAACATCGACCAGAGCCCCATCGGCCGGACACCGCGATCCAATCCCGCCACCTACACCGGCGTTCTGACCCCGATCCGCGAACTGTTGGCCCGCCTGCCCGAGGCCCGGGCGCGGGGCTATCGGCCGGGACGATTCTCCTTCAACGTCAAGGGCGGTCGCTGTGAGGACTGCGAGGGCGACGGGATGATCAAGATCGCCATGCATTTCCTGCCCGACATCTACGTCACCTGCGAGGCCTGCGGCGGCCGCCGCTACAACGACGAGACCCTGGACATCCGCTACAAGGGCAAGTCCATCGCCGACATCCTGGCCATGAACGTCGAAGAGGCTCTTGACTTCTTCTCCAAGGTGCCGGCAATCAGGAACCGGCTCCAGACCCTGGCCGACGTCGGTCTCGGATACATCGCCCTGGGCCAGCCCTCCACCACCCTGTCCGGCGGCGAGGCCCAGCGGATCAAGCTGGCCCGCGAACTGTCGAAACGGGCCACCGGCCGCACCCTCTACATCCTCGACGAACCCACCACCGGTCTACACCCGGCCGACATCCAGCACCTGCTCGACGTTCTCGATCGGCTGGTGGCGGCCGGCAACACCGTGGTGGTCATCGAACACAACCTCGACGTCATCAAGACCGCCGATTACGTCATCGACCTCGGCCCGGAGGGAGGCGAAGGCGGCGGCCGGCTGGTGGTCTGCGGCACGCCGGAGGCGGTGGCCGCCTGTCCGGACTCCCATACCGGTGTCTTTCTGAAGCAGGTGCTGGAATAACGATGAACCCGTAAAAACTCTCAGTCGGTCCAGGCTTGACACGATAACTCAAAGGGTTACAAACCGTGAACTCAATGAAATCGCATTTTTCGCGATTTCATCAATAATCGATATGAACCAGACCATCCAGGCAGCGTGCATCCAATTCGACGTACGGACCGGCGACCCGCAGACCAACCTGGCGGCGGTACGCCGGGGGGTGGAGCGGATCGTTACCGGCAATCCTCCTACTCTCGTGGTGTTGCCGGAACTCTGGGCCACCGGCTTTGCCTACGACCGGCTGGCCGAGCTGGCCGACCGCACGCCGGGATTCCTGCATAAGCTCCAACAACTTGCCAGGCAATACGATCTACTCCTGGCCGGTACTCTCCCCGAACCAACGCCGGAGGGCATTCATAATACACTCTTCATCGTCGGCGCCGACGGCGTTGTCGGCCGCTACCGCAAGCAACAGCTCTTTGCGCCCATGGACGAGGACCGATTCTTCCAGCCCGGCACCTCGCCGCGGCCCATCGCCACGCCGCTGGGACTGGTGGCCAGTCTCGTCTGCTACGACCTGCGCTTTGCCGACCTGGCCGCCGCGCAAACGGCCGCCGGGGCCCGCCTGCTGGTGGTCAGCGCCCAGTGGCCGGCCGAGCGGCTCGAACACTGGCGGACCCTCGTACGGGCCCGGGCCATCGAAAACCAGGTGTTTTGTATCGCCGGCAACCGGTGCGGCCGCAACGGCGCCATCGCCTTTGCCGGCCATTCCTGCATCGTGGCACCGAACGGCACCATCCTCGCCGAGGCCGGCGACACGGAAACAACGCTCACCGCCTCCCTGGACCTCGCCCTCCAGGAAACGATTCGCGGCCGCTTCCAAACCGCCGGCCGCACCCCCTACCGATTCGCCGACGCCGACAAAATTCTCTCCCGCGAGGCGGCCCGCGACATGGTGACCCGCAACCGCCGCATGGGCCGCACCACCGTCTTCACCAACGGCTGTTTCGACATCCTGCACGCCGGTCACGTCACCTACCTGGAGGAGGCGCGCCGGCTGGGGGACTGTTTGGTGGTGGGGCTCAACTCGGACGCTTCCATCCGGCGGCTCAAGGGACCGGACCGGCCGGTGAATCCGGAGAGCGACCGGGCCCGGGTGCTGGCCGCCCTTGGCTGCGTCGATGCGGTGGTCCTGTTTGACGAGGATACGCCCCTCGAACTCATCAAGGCCCTCGGCCCCGACGTGCTGGTCAAGGGCGCCGATTGGACTGAGGAGGAGATCGTCGGCGGGGCCGAGGTGCGGGCCGCCGGCGGCCGGGTGGTGACCATCCCGCTGGTGGCCAACCGCTCGACCACCGGGATCATCGAGCGGATTAGGACGCAAGGGGCGGGGGGACCATGACCCCCCAGCCAGGTAAAAACACGGCAACCCCGCGTGGAGGCTGGCTGGAACTCGGGCTGGCCAACCGTGGTCGAAAACGCCAGGGATGACTTTTTCGGCGGACTGTTAACCGAAAACCAAAGGAGCGTAAAAAAATGACGGCTGCCCCTCCCCTCCACCAACTCTACCATTTTCTCGAACGGAACAGAGTGCGGCTGACAACCATTCTCGTCCTTCTTCTGATCATCGAGGATATTGTGGAAGGTGTCCGGCCACACGACCTTGACAGCCTGCAAGACTTCTATGGCCTGCTAGGCTTGACCCTCGTGTTGGCTGGCGTTGGCATCAGGTCATGGGCGGCTGGCGTGATCCACAAGGACACAGAGTTGGCAACCCAAGGGCCTTACGCCTTGACAAGGCATCCCCTGTATGTCGGATCCTTGTTGATGGCCATAGGTTTTTGCATCATCATAGCTGACGACGAGAATATCGTATTCGTCCTGCTCATGGGATTCGCCCTCTACTTTCCAACAATCCGCAAGGAAGAAAGAGAGCTCAGCCGAAGATTCGGAGAGAGATGGCAGGCGTATACCGAGCGCACCGGTCTCTTGTTCCCCAAAAGACTCCCCACCAATATCGTCTCGGCTTGGTCGTTCGAGCAATGGTTGAAAAACCGTGAGTTTCGCGCCAGCGCCCACAGCGTGCTCGCCTTGCTCATCCTGGAACTCATCCATGAATTCCAGGCGTTCTGACCGGAAGCAAACTCCGCCATCCCGAGATGGTCGGTCCCCTTCCGTATGCAGGGCGCCCCCTACTTTTTCGCCGGGGTCGCAAGCCCGTACTCCTTCATCTTGTACAGCAGGGCGGGCAAACTGATCTCGAGCAGTTCCGCCGCCTTGGTCTTGTTGCCGCCGGTCTTCTCCAGGGCCAGGCCGATGAGTCGCCGTTCCATGGCCTTGGCGTTCTTTTTGATCGATAACCCCTCGGGCAGGAACTCGGCCGCCGACGGAGAGCGGCCCTCGACGACCTCCGGCGGCAAGGTACCGACGGTGAGCACGTCACCGTCGGCGAGGACCATGGCCCGTTCGACCACATTTTCGAGTTCACGGACGTTGCCGGGCCAGTGGTAGGCCAGCACCCGCTTCATGCACTCCGGGTCCATCTTCGTGATGGCGAGCCCCAGCCGCTCGTTGTACTTGGCGATGAAATGCTCCACCAGGAGGGGGATATCCTCCTTGCGCCGCCGCAACGGCGGCAATTCGATGGCCAGCACGTTGATCCGGTAGAAAAGGTCCTCGCGAAACGCCCCCCGCTCCACCTCCTGGCGCAAGTTGCGGGCCGTGGCGGCAATGATCCGCACGTCCACCTTGACGGTGCGGGAACTCCCCAACGGCCGGATCTCCTCCTCCTGCAAGGCCCGCAGCAATTTGACCTGCAGGGGCAGGGAGAGTTCGCCGATTTCGTCCAGAAAAAGGGTGCCGCCGTCCGCCTCCTGGAACAATCCCTTCTTGGCCCGATAGGCATCGGTGAAGGCGCCTTTTTCATGCCCGAAGAGCTCGCTCTCGAGCAGCGTTTCCGGAATACCGCCGCAGTTGATGGCCACCAGCGGTCGATTCCGGCGAGAACTCGAATAGTGAATGGCTCGAGCGATCAGTTCCTTGCCGGTTCCCGACTCACCGGTGACGAGCACCGAGGTCTTGTAATCGGCGATCTTTTCCACTAACCGGAAGATGGCCTGCATGGCGGCGCTCTTGCCGATGATACGGTGAAAACTGTAGCGATCCTCCACCTCACGTTGCAACCGCCGGTTCTGCCGGGTGAGGCGCCGAAGACGGGCGGCGCTCTCCAGCCAGACCAGCACCTCGTCCTCGCGCTGGAACGGCTTGGCGATGAAACCGACCGCCCCGCGGTCGAACACCTGCACCCGGTTGTCGATCTCGTCGTGGGCCGACACGACGAGCACGGCGGAGTCGATCCGGCGAGCCTGCAGTTCGGCCAGCAGGGTAAGACCGTCCATCTCCGGCATCTTGAGATCGGTGAGGATGAAGTCGAACGGCTGCGCCTCGGCCTTGACCAGGGCCTCCCGACCGTCGGCCGCCATCTCCACCCGGTAGCCGTGCGATTCCAGGAGATTGCCCAGGAGTTCCCGCATCATCCGCTCATCATCGACTACCAGCACCGATCCTTTGTCATTCGCCACCGGACAGATCTCCTTGCTGCTCGCTGCCACGCTGACAGTGTGACGCGAATTTTTTTACCTTCTGCATAACATCTTAACGTCCAGCAAAAAAAAATTGCAAGCGAAAGCCAGTCGCCT
>CAYRGZ010000043.1:0-17926 GCA_964423785.1 uncultured Desulfobulbia bacterium | reverse complement strand
GCGGTCGTCTCGTTTCAAAGGGAAGCCCGAGGAAAACCGCGTGACAATTACAACTGTTGCAGCTATTTTGAGGCGAGTACGACAACGTCGTTTGTTGCTATCCGGTGGTTGCCAACGTATCGACGCCTTGGCAAGAGCCTGTTGGGGAAGGAACCGGAAGCGAGTCAGGGATCAAGGCGGGGACATGTGATGTATCTCTCTTCCAGAGAGTTACGATATCCGATGGCCGACCTTCGGGAAACGATTCTTGCCTGCCTGCGACAATTTCTCCACGACCCTGTACTGCTCACCGAGCACCTCGACGGCTTGGCCGCCCGCCACGGGCCTCAGGTCTTCGTCCTGGTACTCGACATCCTGGCCGATCTGCAGGTATCTCCTTCCGCTGCCCTGCACCACTGGAAAAACATCCTCCTCCATCACCGGTACATGATCCGGAAGCTCGGCCGAAAGGTGAGTCTGCAGACTGCGCTCATCGACTACCTGGATACACGACTCGGCCGGCCGCCCACCGCCAAAATCGTCGATATCGACGCCTTTGAACGGATCATGGCCCAATCCCGCACCGATCCTCTCACCGGACTTTACAACCGTCGTGTCTTCGACGAACTCTTTGCCCGGGAAGTCTCCATGGCCCTCCGGCACGCCACCGAACTAGCGCTTCTCTTCTTCGATCTGGACGATTTCAAGTCCATCAACGACCGTTATAGTCACCGGGCCGGCGACGAGGTACTCCGACAAACGGCCCGCATCCTCCAGACGGAACGGCGCAGCGAAGACATCGTCGCCCGCTATGGGGGGGAGGAGTTTCTCGTCCTGCTCCCCCACACCGGCAAACAGGAGGCCATGATCATCGGCGAACGGATCCGACGGAATATCGCGGCCCATGTCGTTTGCTTCGAGCATCACCGCCTGCGGGTGACAGTGAGCGGCGGTCTGGCCGCCTATCCTTTCGATGGCGCCGGGCCGGAGACGCTCCTCCAGGATGCCGATCAAGCCCTCTACCACGCCAAACGGGCGGGGAAGAACCGCATCTGCCTCTACTCCGACAGCATGCGACGCTACGTTCGGGCACCACTGGATACCGAAGTCGTGGTCCGCGACCTGCGTGGTGGGGATGGTGGGGATGCCGCTTCCCGGCCAGCCCGATGCCGCAACGTGAGCGGCGGCGGCCTGCTCATCGACTGCAGCCGTCCCTTTGCCATCGGCGATCTCGTCGAGACCCGTGTTCCCTTGACCGGCGATCCTCCCCTCTCACTGGCCGGCCGCGTGGTCCACAACCGGAACCAAGGGAACGACCGCTGGGAGATCGGCATCCAACTCCTCGATCTCGACCGGCGAGCCGCCGTAGCCATTTCGACCTTCGTTCTCGGCCGTTCCCTGTCTTCTTAAGCAATCAGCCGAAAAACGTCAGGCACCCAGGCGAGACGAAACTCCTTCCCCATGTCCCCCCCGCCCGCACAACTGCCGGCTCGCTTCCTCACCCGACTGGCCGCCATGCTCGATCCTCACGATCGCGACAAGGTGCTGACCGCTATGGCCGGCGAACGGGCCACCGCCTTCCGGATCAATACCCTGCTCGCCGCCCAGCAGCCGGTACTCGCCGAACTGCACGCCCACGGCATTTTCCCCGAACCGGTGGCCGACATTCCCGGCTGCTTCCGAATACCTGTCGGCGACCGCCGTCGGCTCACCGAGAGCCCCAGCCATACGGCCGGCCACATCTACATCCAGAATCCCGCCTCCATGCTTGCCCCCCTAGTCCTCGATCCCCGACCCGGCCAGCGGGTTCTCGACCTCTGCGCTGCCCCGGGTTCCAAGACCCTGCAGATGGCGGCCATGATGGAGAACCAAGGCTGGATATCGGCGGTAGAGCCGGTCCGGGAACGATTCCACCGGCTGCGGGCCAACGTGGCCAGGCACGGCGCCCGGATCGTCCACACCTATCAACGGGACGGGACCAGGGTCTGGCGGCTGGTGGGAGAAAGTTTCGACCGGGTACTGGTGGACGCCCCCTGTTCGTCGGAAGGTCGCTTTTCGCTTTGCAATCCAGATTCCTATGCTTACTGGAGCGAGAAGAAAATCCGCGAGATGGCGAAAAAACAGAAGCGGCTCCTCTATGCGGGACTGCAGTGCGTAAAACCAGGGGGCCGGCTGCTCTACTGCACCTGTACCATGGCACCGGAGGAAAACGAAGCGGTGGTGGCAGCGATCTTGCGAAAATTTGCCGGTGCCGTTACCATTGTTCCCATAGACTTGGCCGTTGCCGCGCAACCGGGAATTACCGCCTGGGCAGGCCGGGACTTCCCGCCGGCCGTGAACGAGTGTCGGCGGATCCTGCCCGACGACCTTTTTGAGGGTTTTTTTCTCTGTCTCTTCGAGAAACAGCGTTCCACCGTGGACGCGGACCTGTCTCCTTCCTGAAAGCCCCCCATCGAGGGTAGCCGCATGCGCCACACCCCTGCCCCCCTCATCGCCATCATCATCCTCAGTCTGGCAGCGGTGATCGTCCTGCCCGTCTATACCTTTTCGTATCTCTATCCGGCCGTAACCGGTCTGATCATTGCGGAACGAGAAAAAGATGCCCGCCAGATGGCCGATCACCTGGCCCATATGTACGGCGAGGCCATCGGCGAATCCGGGATCGGCGCGCACCTGCAGCAAAGCGATTTTCCGGCAACGGTGGAAAAGCTGCGCCGCAGTTTCGGCCTTGTCAAGGTGAAGGTCTTCGCCCCGTCGGGAGAGATCATCTACTCCACCGATCCAGACGACATCGGCACCGTCAACACCAGATCCTACTTCACCAACATCGTCGCCCACGGCGGCAAGTACACCAAGGTGATCCAGAAAGACCACCGCACCCTGGAAGGGCAGACGGTGCGCCGCGACGTGGTGGAGACTTACGCCCCGCTCATGGACGGCGATCGGTTCCTGGGCGCTTTCGAACTCTACTATGATATCACCGACAGCAAGGCGGAACTGCACCGGCTGCTCACCACCACCCTGTGGATAGTATCCCTCATCACTCTGGGGTTACTGGCCGGCGTCATCGTCGCCACCCTGCAGGCCCGCCGCTTCCTGCGGCTGCGAGACGCGGCCGAGGCCCGGCTGCGGCAGGCGAACCGCGACCTTTCCCTGCTGCTCGATTTCGCCTCCCGAATCAACAAGACCCTGCGGCTCGAGGAACTGCTCCCCCAGACCTTCAACACCCTCCTTGACCTCGACATCCTGGCGGCGGACCGCCGGGGCGGCATCTTCCTCATCGAGGGAGACCGGATGCATCTCGCCTTCCACTCCGGCCACGACAAGGAATTTTTGGCCGCCCACCAGGACATGCGGGTCGGAGACTGCCTCTGCGGTCGGGCAGCGGCCACCGGCGAACTCCTCGTCTCACCGAGCTGCTTCTCCGACCCGCATCACACGATCAAACCCGCCGGCATGGCCGATCACGGCCACGTCATCCTGCCCCTCAAGGCGATGAACGAGACCGTCGGTGTCCTCTTCCTGTACACCGCACCGCACCTCCCCCTGGAACCCAATAAGTTGCAACTCCTGGAAGCCCTCGGCACCCAGCTCGGCATCATGATCAAAAACGCCCAGCTTTACGAGACTACCAAGAATCTTTCCCTGCACGATCCTCTCACCGGGCTTGCCAACCGGCGCTTCCTGGAGGTACGCCTGCGACAAGAACTACACGCCGCCCGTCGCTACCAGCGCGGTTTCGCCATCCTGCTCTTCGATATCGATCATTTCAAGCAATACAACGACACCCACGGCCACGAGGCCGGCGACCGGCTCTTGACCAAGGTGGCAAAGGTGATCACCTCGGTCATCCGCGACACCGATTTCGCTGCCCGTTACGGCGGCGAGGAATTCCTTGTCATATTGGGGGACGACTCCTGCGACCACGTTTGCCAGGTAGCCGACCGGTTGCGACGAACCGTGGCCGACACCACCGCGGTGACCATCAGTATCGGGGTCAGCACCTACCAACCGGATACCAGTACCGAGGAACTCATCCGCTGTGCCGACCAGGCCCTGTACCATGCCAAGGACCAGGGCCGTAACCGCGCCTTTGTCTGGACTGCTCCCGGCACCTTTGTCGAATGCCGGCAAGAGGACGAGGCGGCCCCGGCTGCCTCCTGAAAACCACCACGAACCCGATCACACGGATAACAGCCCGTTGAAAAACGGGCTGTGCGCGGCACAGGGACGTGCCGCCGAATTCCGCCGGCTCTGAAAGAGCCAAGGAATTCGTGAGGTTGGCCGAAACTATGTTTTGGCCAACCGTGGTCGAAAAAGCCATGGAAGGCTTTTTCGACGGAGTGATAAAGAACCGATCCGGAGGAACCTCATGGAATGCAAAAAAGACCAGAACCGCAGCCACTGCAACTGCACCTACGACCCCTGCCCCCGCAAAGGGATCTGTTGCGAATGCCTCCGTTATCACCTGAAGATGCGTCAACTGCCCGGCTGTTGCTTTCCCGACGATGCCGAACGCACCTACGACCGCTCGTTCGAGCACTTCGCCCGGCTGGTGACCAGCGGCGCCTGCTGAGCTCTCCGACTGTCGGAGGCGGACCGATACACGAGCATCGCCGGCCGGGGACACTGACGAACGACGTCCAGGGCGAGGGAGCCGAAAAAGAGGCGCTGGACTCCCTGGGTGCGGGGAGCGGCGAGTACCAGACAATCGTGCTGCTGTGCTTCAGCGATCACGGTCTCGAGGCGGGCGTCGGTGGCCACGGCCCGAGCATACACGAACGAGCCGAGGCCACGCTGCCCGGCCCAGTCGCGCAGCCGCTGTTCGGCGGCGGCCGTCTCCTCGTCGGCCACGTCGGCGGGAAGTAAGCGCAGCAAGGTTATCCGGTGGCGGCCGACACCGGCCAGGGCACCGAGCAAGTCGGCGACGAGTTCCAGATCGGCTGACCGGATCACCGGCACCAATAACCGTTCGGTATGCAGCTCGCCGCAAAACCGGACCACCACCACCGGGCATGGGGCATGGCGTACCACGGAGCCGATGACGCGGTCGAACGCCGCCGCCGACTCCTCGCCGGTGTCGCCGAGCACCACGGCCCGGGCCTCGGCCTGACGAGCGGTGACCACCAGGGCGTCGGCCACCGCCTCGGCATGGATCACCGCCGTGGAGAGATTGTATCCTAGCGATCGAACCTCCGCTTCCTCCCTCTTGAACAACGCCGGCTCGTGCGCACAGGCCTCATCCCGGCAATCGGGCGGGACCACCCGTACCGCCAAAGGGCGGGCACCGTAATAGTGGGCCAGCAGAGTGGCGATACGGGCAAGACCGGTGACGGTCTCCGAAAGCGAGGCCCCGAACACCACCACTCCCCGCTGCCGGGCCGGTTCCGCCAGCCGCTGCCAGCGCCACGGCGGAATACGAACCGGGGTGTCGGCGCCCTCCCGCTGCGGGGCCAGAGCGTCAGCGGTCTCGCCGGCCCAGACGATGGCCTGGCGGGTGAGAACCGGCCCGATCAACTCGGCCAAAAAGACCCCGGCCAGCACCACCGGCGTCAAAATGGCGGCCAGTTCCTCCGCCTCGCCCTGCACCAGTACGACGAGGCCTATAGCCACGCCGGCTTGGGGTAAAAGCGCCAAGCCGAGAAAACGACGCACCACCGGCGGAGCGCCGCCAAGCCAGCCACCCAACCAGACGCCACCGACCTTCCCCAATCCCCGTAAGACGAAATACCCAATGCCAAGCCACCCGGCAAGCCCGAGCATCTGCCGATCCAGATGGGCGCCGGCCAGAATGAAGAATAAGACGGTGATCGGCGGTTCAAAGGCGTTGATCGCCCGAAAGAGGCGCACGTCACGCCGATCCCGGTTGACCACGGCGAACCCGGCCGCCATACCGGCGAGCAGCGGGCTCAGGCCCGCCAGCCGGGCGGCTTCGCCGCAAAAAAGAAGGAGGGCGAGACCGCAGGTAAGCATCTCCCCCCGGTCGGTGAGCCGGTGGGCACAAAAATCGAGGACAATACCGGTAACGAGCCCCAAAAGGAGAGAAAGGCCGATATCGCCAAGGCCGGCGACGATCACCACCGGCAAGGGACCGCTGTCCCCGGTGGTCTGACGGGCCACGGCAAAAAAGAGGCCGAAGAAGCCGATGGCCATGGCGTTGTTGGAGGCCACCCCTTGCAGGAGAAAATTGGTGAGCGGCCCGGCGGCCCGCAACTCCCGGGTGATAAGGAGGACCGAGGCGGGGGCGGTGGCGATGGCAATGGCGGCGAGCAGACAGGCGACCCGCCAATCGACCGCTGGCACCGGCCACAGCCGGGTGAGAAGCAGAACACCGCCGGCCACAGCCACGAAACAGGCGACACTCTCACCGCAACAGATCGCCAAAAGCTGCCGCCGGACCGGCCAGATACGCCGCAACTCGAGATGCTCGCCGATCCCGAAGGCGATGAGCATAAGCGCGATCTGCACGAAATGTTCCAGCCGCTGGCCCACCATCTCGGCATCGAGGAGACCAAAGCCGGTGGGCCCCAGCACGAGACCGGTGGCGATATAGCCGGTGACCGCCGGCAAGCGGGCCAGCCGACCGAGGTGGGCCGCCACCAAACCGAGGCCGAGAAGGCAGGCCAACAGCAAGGTCACGCTGGCCATGACCGCCCGCCGTCCCTCTCGCCATCGCCGGTCACCCGGGCCAACACTCTGACCAAGTCCTCGAACAGAAACGGTTTCGGTAACCGGTCTAGGAAGCCGTACCGCTCGGGCGCCGCCAACACCGGATCGTCGCCGTAACCACTCACCACCACCAGCCGGACGGCGGGATCCATCTGCAACAGTGTGGCGGCGGTCTCCTTGCCGCCGCGGCCGCCCGGCACGGTCAGATCGAGGATCACCAGTCGGAAAGGCCGGCCCTCGACCATCGCCTTGCCGTAAGCGTCCAAGGCCTCCTGCCCGTCGGCCACCAGGGTCGGCTCATACCCGAGGTGACGCAACATCACCTCCAAGGTGCGCCGCACCTCGATCTCATCGTCCATGACCAGGACGCGGCCGTGGCCGGCCACGGTTGGACGAAGCTGGTTACCGGCCGACTCCAACAACTCGCCGCCGAAAGCGGGCAGCAGGATGGTGAAGGTCGTACCGCGGCCGGGTTCCGATTCCACGCCGATGGTGCCGTCGTGCTTCCGGACAATGGAAAAGACGGTGGCGAGCCCCAGGCCGTGGCCGGTCTTCTTGGTGGAAAAATAGGGATCGAAAATGCGATCGATATGGGCTGGATCGATGCCGCAGCCGGTATCCTCGACCTCGATTTTCACATAGTTGCCGGGTGACAGATTGTGGTGGTTGGCCGGGCCGAGCACAACATTCTCGGCCCGCACTGTCAGGGTGCCGCCGCTGGGCATGGCCTGGACGGCGTTGATGGCCAGATTGTTGAACACCTGGTGAAGTTGCCCCTCGTCCGCCTCCACCGGCCAAAGATCAGGGGCCATCTTAAACCGGCCCCCGACGTTGCTGCCCCGCAGGGCGAGTTCCACCGCCTCCCGGATCAACTGATCGGTAAACAGCGGCTTGCGCACCGGCTCGCCGCCTTTGGCGAAAACGAGCAACTGGCGGGTAAGGGTCCGGGCCTGCATGGCCGCCTTTTCGGCTCGTTCGAGACATTCACCGCTTTCCCGGCCCTGGATCGCCTCCACCCGGGCCAGGTTGATGTTCCCAACGATGGCGGTGAGCAGGTTGTTGAAGTCGTGGGCGATGCCTCCGGCCAGAAGGCCCAGGGACTCGAGCTTCTGGGCCCGGATCATCTCCTCGTCCAGCCGCCGCTGGGCGGTGACATCTCTGAGCACCAGTACGAGACCGCGCCGCCGGCCCTGGGAATCGCGCAAAAACGAGGCGGTGCAGGCAACGTGACGACGGTCGCCGGTCACAGTGGTGAGCAGCATGGTGCCGGCGCCCAGCCGATCCTCTCCAGCCCGTTCGAGCCTCGCCGCCGGATCGACGCAGAGATCACCGCTTTCCTCGTCTTCCAAGCGCAAAACGTCGGCAAAGGGTTTTCCCCTCGCCGTTGCCGCGTCCATGCCGATCATGGTTTCCGCCGCTGGATTGCAATATACGACCCGGTTGTCCGAATCGAGGACCAGCACCCCGTCACCAATAGAGTCCAGGATGATGGCGAGCCGTTCCTGGCGGTCGTGCAATTCCGCCTCGGTCCGGCGCCGCTCCTCCACTTCCCGTTGCAATTGTTCCAAAGAGGCCTCTATGGTGGCGCTCATCTCGTTGAACACCCGCGCCAACCGGCCGATCTCTTCCGGTCCCGTGTCCGGCACCGGCACCGTCCGGCCCTCCCGGCGAAAGAACTCCATCGCCCGGACTAAGCCAGCGATGGGACGGGCTAGGGAGGAGGAGAATACCAGGGTCAGAAGAACGGCGAGCAACACGCCGCCGGCAAAAATCAGCAGCATACTAGACGTAACGCGCCGGACGCCGGCCATGGCCTTGGCGTGATCGAGCAGGATAACCAGCCGGGCCACCGGCGCGCCGTCGATGTCGGAGAGGATTCGTCGGACGAGATCGTACTGCCGACCGTCACGGGGATCAGTCCAAAGGGACGCCGCTGCCAATCCGGAGTAGGCGGCAGTCTCCCTTCCAGCTTGCTCGGCTTCCTGGTCGGCCTCCCGCCAGGAGGCGGTCAGACGACCGTTCTCTTCGAGGAGGACGACATGATCGGCGCCGGAGCGGAGTTGCAGACGGCGAAGCAACCCCTGATCGCCGTCGAGACGGAGACCACCGACCACATACCCAAGAAGCTGGCGCCGGAGCATGATCGGCGCCGCTGCCTCCAGGACCAGCGGTGGCGGATCGGCACCCGGAAGCAGGTCCTCATCGAACCACAGTCCCTTGGCGGCGAGCTGCCGGCGTCGGACACGCTCGATCAACCGCCGGCCGGGGTAACCGCCGCCATTTTCCTCGACGTCGATCGGTGCCATCGCCACCGGGCGCCCCGTATCGTCGGCCACCAAGAGAAAATCGAGAGTGCGGCCTGCCTTCTGCTGAACAAGGTATCTCCGCAACTGAGAAAACACCCCAAAGCGCAAGGTGGTCTTCACGGTATTGTCCATCGCCACCGAGGCGACATCATACCGCACCTGGTCCTGGAGCTGCTCCAGATCCATGGCGGCGATGCGTAGCCGATTGTCGAGTTCGGCAGTCATGGCCGCCTGCGTCTGGTCGACCACCACCTTGCCGACGGTAACCATCGCTGTGAGAAAGGGAACAAGCACCACAAACAAGGTGACGGCCACCAACCGAGCTCGTAGCGAGGAGAAGATTGCAGTTCCCATGACCTTCACGGTTTGATGGAATCGCAAAAATGCAATTCCATCGAGTTCACGGGTTGTAACCCTTTGAATTATCGTGTCAGACCTGGACCGTCAGCGACTTTTTACGGGATTATCACGGATTGCGTGGATAAAACTCCATTTCCTCATACACCGCTTCGGCCGCCTCGAGGATATCGACCGGCACGGTAATCCCAAGCTGACGCAGCCGAGCCAGGTTAAGGGCGATATAGGAGTCCGCCGGCCGCTCGATGGGTAGATCGCCGGCCGGTGTGCCGTACAACACCTTGACGAGCTGACGACCAAGCTGACGACCGCACTGGACGAGATCGATCCCGGCCGAGGCGGCGAAGCCATACCGCACCCAGTCCGCCTCCCAGGTGCCTCCCGGTTTGCGCTGGTTGGGCAGCAACCACTCCATCACCTCCCGTTCCGTGGTGCCGCTGCCATCCTGCTTGCGGAAGGAAACCGGTGTCAACGTAAAAATGATATCCACCTCCGGGTCCCGCTCGTAGCGACGCACCAGCTCCTGGTAGTGTCGGAAGGTTTCAGCATACTCCACTGCTTTGACCTTGAAAGGACAGGCGTCGGCATCGTCGGCCAACCATTTTTCGAAGTCCTCGGCAATGCGGAGCAGAAACGGACTGCCGGCGGAACAGAGCACCACCATGGTACGGGCAGTGGGCACTAATTCCCGCATCAACCGCAGGCTCTCCACCCAACCGGCTTCCTCGGTGACGCCGGTGACATTGTGGCCCGGCTTCTCACGACTCTCCATGAAGCGCACCCTTTCGTTGTAGTGTTCCGGGGCAATGTTCATGCCGGCGAACAGCACCGGCACCGGCCCGTCCACCAGGGGCAGCATGACGTGATTGATGGCGTTGTCATCGAAAACCACCACCGCATCCGGCCGGGCATCGCTGATGGCCGTTAGTGCCCGGGCCGCTTCAGCGGCGATGGCCTCCCGAGTCAAGTTGGTGTAGCGGCTCTTGAGACAGTAACGATCGATGGTGCAATTGATCCCCGGCTCGAAACCGGCCTGGCGCAGGACCTCCATCATGCCGCGCTCCATGAGCCGGCCACAGCCGACGTTGGCCTCATAGCTTTGTACCACGAAAATTTTCTTTCTGGAGGGCTCCTGACGGACGGGCATGGAGGTATAGAGACGGGCCGCCGCGGTCAGGATGTCGTCCGGCAGGGTAATACCGAGTTGCCGGGCCCGCGCGAGATTGAAGGACAAGAGCGACGACTCGGCCACCTGTACCGGCAGAGTGGCTGGGGCACTGCCGCCAAGGATGGCGCGCACCATGGCCCCGGCCCTGGCACCCATTTCCCGGTAGTCCATGGGCACGCCGCCGAACAATCCCAATTCTACCAGGTAGTCGTTGAAGGCGAACGCCGGCTTGCGGCTGTGTTCGAGAAACCAGCGGTAGATCGCCGGCGCATCCAGCCGGCGACCGTCGGCATCAGTCAAGGTGGTGACTACTGGAACGAGACCACCGATCCGTTCGTCGGCATTGGCCTCCGCTATGATGGCGGTGAATTGCGCCATGGTTGCCACCCGCCGCACATCGACCGCAACCGGCAGGTCGGCAGTCCGCAACTGCCGCCGAATGGCCGCCTCGGCGCTGCGGACCGCGTAAGAATCATCAAAGATCACCATCACCCGGTTCAGGCCGGGCAGGATGTGGGACATGGTCCGGATTGCGCCGACGAGATTGCCCCGTTCGTAAATGCCGGTGACATTACGGGGCAGGCCGTAGCGGCCGAGATCGCCGTTGATGCCAGTGAAGACCACCGGCAAGGGGCCGTTGGCCAGGGCCGGCAACACGGCGTGCAGCGCGTTGTCGTCGAAAACCACCACCACGTCGGGGGCAAACGTCCGGATACGCGCCAGGGCCATGGTTCCCCGCCGGCGGACGGCATCCTCGGTCACGTAGGTCTGCTTGGTATCCATATAAAAACGCTCGATCACGAGCCCGTTCCCCTCCTCGAGCCCGTGCTCGGCGAGATCGGCGAGCAGTCCTTCCTCCTGGGGCAGACTGCAAATTTGCCCCTTATGGTAGCTGTGCAGGAAAAAGAGACGGGCTGCCGGCTCCGCCATCCCAGGAGCCGGCAGTAAAGCCGCCACGAACATGACGGCCAGGAAGTTCAGTACAAGGGTCGTGACACTGCGCATGGCATTCTGATCTCCCCTTACAGCCGTGTCACCCGGAACACCTCCTCGATGGTGGTCTCGCCGGCCTCGATGCGGGCCAGGCCGTCATCCACCAGGGTCCGCATCCCGGCGGCCCGCGCCGCATCGGCGATGCGGGCCGCGTCGCGGCCGGCGGTCACCATGGTCCGGATGGTATCGTTCAGTTCCAGCAACTCGAAGATACCGGTCCGGCCCCGGTAGCCCATCTCCCGACAGGCGGGGCACCCCACCGCCCGATAGACGGCGGTCCCGGCGAACCGGTCCGGCGCAAGCCCGATGGATTCGAGCAGTTCGGCCGAGGGGGTGAACGGGGCCCGGCATTCCGGGCAGAGGATACGCACCAGCCGCTGGGCGACAACTGCGTTCAGAGCCGCGGCAATGAGAAAGGGCTCCACCCCCATCTTGACCAGGCGGGTGACGGCGCTGACCGAATCGTTGGTGTGCAAGGTGGAAAAGACCAGGTGGCCGGTGAGGGCGGCCTGGATGGCGATCTCCGCCGTCTCCGCGTCGCGGATCTCGCCCACCAGGATGACGTCCGGGTCCTGGCGGACGATGGTGCGCAGGCCGCTGGCAAAGGTAAGGCCGATGGCCGGATTGACCTGCATCTGGCTGATTCCCTCGATACGGTACTCCACCGGGTCCTCGATGGTGATGATGTTCCGATCGGTCCGGTTGAGGGTGGAAAGCGCAGCGTACAGGGTGGTGGTCTTGCCGCTGCCCGTCGGGCCGGTGATGAGGATGATGCCGTGCGGGGCCCGGATGAGTTCCTCGAACCGGGCCAGGGTATCGGCGGCCATGCCGAGGTCGGTGAGCCGTTTCAGCACCGACGACTTGTACAACAACCGCAGCACCACCCGTTCGCCGAAGCCGGTGGGCAGGGTGGAGACCCGGACATCGACGGTGACCGTGCCGATGCGGATCTCCATGCGGCCGTCCTGGGGCAGCCGCTTCTCGGCGATATTCAGGTTGGCCATCACCTTGAGACGCGAGACCAGGGCGGCGTGGACGTGGGCCGGCGGGGTGAGCATGTCGTAGAGGATACCGTCGATGCGCTGGCGGATCTTGAGCCGGTGACGGTAGGGCTCGATGTGGATATCGCTGGCCCGATCCCGCACCGCCTGGGAGAACATAAGGTTTACCAAGCGGATGACCGGCGCCTCGCCGGTATCGTCGAGCAGGTCGCCGTCGGTGACCATCTCCGACAACACCGCATCGGGCCGGGCCTCGATATGCTCGATGACCTGCTCGGCCGCCTCGGAATGGGACTCGAAATCGTAGAGGGCGTGGATGGCGTTGATGATCTCGGCGGCGGGCGCCAGCACCACCGCCGGCGTCCGCCAATCCAGGAGCCGACAACAATCGTCGGCCGCCAAGAGCTGCGCCGGATCGTGCAAGGCGATGGCCGGACGGCCGTCATCGAGGCGGACCGGCACCATACGGCATTTTTTGAGAAAAGAGAGCGGCACCCGGTCGCGGGCCTCGATGATCGGTTCCGGCAGGCGGTCCAGAAAGGCAAAGCCGAACTGGTCGGCCAGGGCAGCCAGGACGTCGGTTTCGTCCACCTGGCCGCGTTCGATCAGGATTTCGCCCAACCGGCCACCCCGCTGTCGCTGGCGGGCCAGGGCCTCTTCCAGCGCCGACCGGGAAAGGTCGACCCGTCGTTCGAGAATGGCACCGATCCGTTCACTCATGACCGTTGTCCGCAGCGGCCGGCCGCGGGCCTTCCTGGTTCATGCCGGAGGCGGCGGGATTGCCATCGAGCAGTTCTGCCAGGTTGGCGCGGGCGATGTCCGCGAGACTCCGGCCGACCTGGTCCGGCGCCGTACTGACCACAGCGGGCTGGGAGGCATTTTGAAAAATCACCCGGCGATACAGGTCGGCGGCCTCCTCGCGTCGGCCGGTACGCTGGGCGATGACACCCAGATTGAGCAGTGCGTACGGATTGTCGGGTTCGAGGAGCAGGGCCTTGCGGTAATACGATTCGGCGGTGGCATAGTCACCGCGCACCAGGTTGTCGTAGCCCAGGGCGACGAGACGGGCGGCGACGCTCAAGGGAGCACCGGCGCCGGCGTGGGCCGTCGGGCCGGCGGTGGCGCCGGCCTGGGCCGGGTCGCCGATCACCCGCGGCGTGATGAAGACGAAAAGATTGGTCCGGTTACCCCGCTGCACGGAGTACGAGAACAACCGGCCCAGGACCGGCAAATCGCCGAGCAGCGGCACTTTGAAATTGCTTGATGTTGAATCGTCGCCGATGATGCCGCCGATGACCACCGTGTTGCCGTCCTTGACGATCACCGTGGTTTCGGCCACCCGCTTCAGGGTCGCCGGCCGGAAAGTATCGACGTTGCCCTTCAACTTGATGACCTCCTGGAAGATCTTGAGCCGCACGAGCCCGTCCTGGTTGATCTGCGGGGTGATCTTCAGGGTAACGCCGACGTCACGGTACTCGTAGGTCTCGTAGTTCTGGTCTCCCCTGGCCTCCTTAGTGAGGTAGGGAACGTTCTCGCCCACCTGGATGCGGGCCTCCTCGTTGTCCGTGGTGAGGATCTGCGGCGTGGAGAGGATGTGAACGTCGGAGTCCTGCCTGTACGCCTGGAGCAGGGCCCCGAGACTGGGAAAAACGACGGTGGTCGTGCCGTCGGTGACGGTGATGCCCTCGGTGTAGATACCCATGGCAAAGCCGGGCGGCAAAAGCGACTGTTTGACGATGGCGCCGGTGGTATCGGTGAGCTGGGACAGACCACCCAACAGGTCGTAGGCGCCGCCGGTGGCGGCGTTCTGGGTGCCGGAGAAGCCGCCGAACAGGCCGCCGGCCCGCTCACCCACATCGGTTTTGCCGGCGCCGAGCCACTCGACGCCGAGGGTGAAGTCCCGCTCGACGTTGACCTCCATGATGAGCGCCTCGATGTAGACCATGCGGCGCGGGATGTCGAGATCGCGAATCACCGCTTCCAGCATCTGATAGTCGCTTGGATCGGCGGTGATCACCAGCGAGTTGGTGGCCTTGTCGGCCACGATGCGCACATCGCGGGCAAAGGTCTGGACCTTGCCCGGCGCGGCCTTGCCCGCGCCGGTACCCGGCAGGCTGGTGAGCACCTTGGCCAGGTCCTCGGCGTTGGCGTACTGGAGATAATAGACGTGGATGTTTCCCTGGTCGGTGGGCGGCGGCGCATCGAGCTTGGCGACCAGGTCTCGGATGGCGGCGGTATCGGCCTTGGAGGCCAGGACGATGAGCATGTTGGTCTGCTCGTAAGGCACGATGCTTACCTGGCCGGCCGGCCGGGCCGGCTGCTTGGCGTTCCCGCCGCCCCCGGCTGCGAACACCCGCTGCAGGGTACGGGCCACGGCGCCGGCGCCGGCGTTCTTGAGCGGCAGGATGGACAGTTGCCGGTCGGTGTCCGGCACATCCACCTCGCGGACGATTTCCACCAGCCGATCGACGTTGGCCGCCGCGTCGGTGATGATGAGCAGTCCGGCGGGCCGATAGGCGGTGAGGACCGCGTTCTTCGGCACCAGGGGGGCGAGGAGCTTGCGGATCGCCTCGGGATCACTGTACTGCAGGCGAACGAGCTGGGTGACCAGCCGGTCGCCGGCCGCACCGGCCGTATCGGTCCGCACCGCGATACTGCGGGTCCGGGCGCCGGCCTTGGGCACTATCTTGATTACCTCGCCAGCCGGTACGGCGGCGAATCCGTGCACGTCGAGGACCGACTCGAACACCTGGTAGGCATCCGCCGCCGACACCGGGGTGGCGGAGATGACGGTGATCGTGCCCTTGACATCTTTGTCCACCACGAAATTCTTGCCGGTGAGCTGGCTGATGTACTTGATGAAGACGCGGATATCGACATCGTTGAAGTCGATGGCCAGGCGGCCGGCGGCCGGCGCCGCGGCGGTGGCGGCCGCCGCCCGACCGCCGGGTCCGACCAGCAGCACCAGCAGCAGCAGCCACAGGATTCTCGCAGCTCTCCTTGTCACCCTCGTTTCCTCCTCTCGTCCACTCCGGTTGTATGTGGGTCACAGGGCACCCCATCCGGTCATTCGCTTCGCTCACCACCTGCGGCGTCATCAGCCCGCTTACGTAGCTCCCAGTACGCTGCGCGGGCTTCTTCCTTGCATCTGGGGCACCCTGTAACCACATACCCAGCCTGCACGGTCGCGGCTCCGGCATACGTGAGGGGTGCCCCGAGATCAGTTACCTCCGGTTCACCGCCGGATGCGGTAGTGTATCTCCTTCTTCTCGCCGCGACGCAGGATGGTGACCGTGGCCTCGTCGCTGTCCCGGTACTTCTCAAACAAGCGCACCGCCGCCTCCATGCTGGTGAGCGGTTCGCCGTTGACCGCCATCACCACATCTCGGTTGCGCAGTCCCATCTGGTGCAAGAACGAACCGACCTTGAGCCGGTTAACCCGAAACCCCTTCTGCTCGCCGTCCACCTCGTACGGGGTCACCTCGATAGACTTCAGGATACGGCCGGCGGCCCGGATGGCGTTGTTGACCCGATGCCGACTCACCGAAATCACCTCGGCACCGGCGGGCACCGGCGACGGCTCGGCAGACGGCACCGCCGCGGTCGTCTTGCCGGTCGTCGCTTCGACGGTCAGTTCCACCAGACGACCGCCGACGCGCACCAACACCTTGCCGGCCAAAATCTTTTCGAGCACCGCCCCGCCGATCCGGTCGCCGATCCCATAGAGCCCCTGCTGTTTTTTCTTCTCGTCGAGGATGATGGCCCGCGAAGAGGCCGGGTCGGAGCCCTTCACCGTGCCGAGCAGGCGCAAGCCGAGATCGCGCGGCGGCGCCACGGCCGGCTTAGCCGGCGTTGCTGCGCCGGGCGGCTGGAAGATGTTGCGCCGGCCGATGAACCCGTAATCACGCACCTCGGTGCTCTGGACCGCAGCCGACGACCGAGCGACCGCCGGTACCGTGCCGGTATCGAGGGGCAAGGGGTAGGCCCCGAGCAGCAGCCGGTAGGCGAGACCGACTCCGAACCAGGCCACCGCCGCCAACCCGGTACCGAAGATCACCATGCGCACCAGACGTTCCATCAACTTCCTCCCCCCAACCGGACCTGCCAATCGGCCACCGTGCCGGTCAACCGGAAATCGAGCCGGTCCCCGGCCCCGACCGGTACGGCGTCGGCACGCTGCAGGGCGGCGAACAGCTCGGGATGCACGGTGAGCCGGCCGTGCAGGCGCAAAATGGAATCGGCCAGGGGCCAGACCGTTGCAACGGTTCCCTCGATACGGCCGGAAACCGACCGTCCCTGCCAGCGGGCCTCCTCAAGGCGAAGCTCATTGCCGACAAGATGCGCCCGCACGGTGACATCCCCGACATCGAGTTCGATATCGGCGAGCACGGTACCCTTCGGCCGCAAGCGGCCGCCGATCACCGTAACCACCAGGGTACCATCGGCGGGGTTGCCCTGTCCAGCGACGGTGAGGCTCAGGCGACCGTCACTCTTCCCTCCTATCCGATCCGACAGGCGACCGCAATCGATCCCCCGCCAGGAGGCGTCGATCTTCCCCCGCCGGACATCGATCAGCGCCTCCAGGCTGCCGCCGAGCAGGTCGGCACTCGCGTGTACCACCGGCGCCGGTGATGCGAGCGCGCAGCGCAGCCGCTCAATGGTGGTCACCGGCCGGCCGGCCACGAACACCGTCACCCGCCGGCAGACGAGGGCGAACGGCCAGCCGTAGCCGCTGTCGCCCACGGCAAGGGAAACACGGCCGCCGGTCCGGCGGGCGGTTTCCGCCTCCAGGATACGGGCCAGGTCGGCGGCCGGAAAACGCGCCACGAGACTCACCGCCACCAGGAACAAGAAAAAAAGTCCGTATGCCAACCAGGAGCGCTTCACTCCCGTCCCTCAATGGCAACGATCTCGCACCGGACGTCGAGGAGTCCGCCCGCCTCGTCACGCCGCCGGACCGCGAGCCGCCGGACATACACCGCCTCCTCCGGCCGCTCGGTAAGTTCCAGAAACCGGACCAGATCGGCCAGCCGCAACCCTTCGAGCCGCAGGCTGACCACGGTGCCGCGGTAGCCGTTCGCGTCGTCCAGGGGGGCCGGCTTCATGCCGGCGATGCGGTCGCGGATACCGGCGGCCTGCGCCTTGTCTTCCAAAAAAGAAAGCAGGGAGAAATCGGCCTGCCGTTCAGCAAGGACCGCCGCGGGATCGGGGGCGGCGGCCGCAAGATCCCGGTACTCGGCCGCCAGGGTGCGCAAACGGGCAAGGGCCTGCTCGCCGGCCGCCACCCGCCGGGCCAGGATACGTTGACCATCGAGCAGGGGAAAGACGGCGAAACGGACCACCGCAAAAAGCAGCACGGCACCGGTTCCCAGGATGACAATTCTTCGTTCATGCCTGGTCATCGGGCCCCCTCCCGCCGGTCGAGTTGCAGTTCGAAACGCACCGTCCGGCCG
>CAYRGZ010000042.1:0-17972 GCA_964423785.1 uncultured Desulfobulbia bacterium | reverse complement strand
TGAAGCCGTAAAAACTCGCAGTCGGTTCAGGCCTGACACGATAATTCAAAGGGTTACAAAGCGCGAACTCGATGGAAGCGCACTTTTTGCGATTCCATCAAAATTGATAAAGCCGTAAAAAACTCGCAGCCGGTTCAGGCCTGACACGACAATTCAAATAGTTACGAAGCGTTAACTCGATGGAATCGCAGTTTTTGCGATTCCATCAAAATTCCTGCTTCGTGGTTTCACAATCAACATCGATTGGGTATAATCCGGTTTTCGTTCGCAGCTTTCGTTCAACGACCCTGCATTTCAAGGAGTTTCGCCATGCTGGCCCGCGTCCAGGTAGCCCTGAAACCCTCCTTCGTCGATTCTTTTGGCGAGAAAACGAAAAATCGCATCCGGACCGACCTCGGCCTGCCGGTGGAAGCGGTTCGGACGATCAAGGTGTTCACCGTCGATGCCGACATCACCGCCGAGCAACTGCAGGCGGCCGCCGCCGGGCCGTTCTGCGACCCGGTGACGCAAGTGTACTCGCTCGGCCCCATTGCCCTGGAACAGGACATCCCCTTCGACTGGCTCATCGAGGTGGGGTTCCGGCCCGGCGTCACCGACAACGAGGGCCGCACCGCGGCCCAGGCCATCGAATACATGATCGGCCGCAAATTTTCCCGCGACGAGGCAGTCTACACCTCGACCCAGTTCCTCATCACCGGCAAACTCGACCGCGACCAGGCCGAAACCATCGCCCGGCAACTGTTGGCCAACGAACTCATCCAGCGGTTCACGGTCATGGACCGGGCCGAATTCGTCGCCGCCGGCGGCCTCGAACCCTACGCCCCCAAGGTGATCGGCGAGAACCGCGGCCAGGTGGCCGAAATCGACCTGGACGTCTCGGACGAGGAACTGATGCGAATCAGCAAGGAAGGGGTGCTCGCCCTGTCGCTCGACGAGATGAAGCTCATCCGCGACTACTTCGCCCGCGACGACGTGCAGAAAGAGCGGGCCAAGGTGGGGCTCGGCGCCAAGGTCACCGATGCCGAACTGGAGGTGCTGGCCCAGACCTGGTCGGAACACTGCAAACATAAAATATTCTCCGGCATCATCGACTACGAGGACACCACCGACGGCAGCCGCTCCACCATCGACAGCCTGTTCGACACCTACATCCGCCACTCCACCGCCGAGATCCGCGCCCGCATGGGCGACGACGACTGGTGCCTGTCGGTGTTCAAGGACAACGCCGGCGTCATCCGCTTCAACGAGCAGTGGAACGTGGTCTTCAAGGTCGAAACCCACAACAGCCCCTCGGCCCTGGACCCGTACGGCGGGGCGCTCACCGGCATCGTCGGCGTCAACCGCGATCCCTTCGGCACCGGCCTCGGCGCCAAGCTGATCGCCAACACCGACGTCTTCTGCTTCGCCTCGCCTTTCTACGACAAGCCGCTGCCCGCCCGTTTGCTGCATCCGAAACGGATCTTCGAGGGCGTGCGCGAGGGGGTGGAGCACGGCGGCAACAAGTCCGGCATCCCGACGGTGAACGGCTCCATCGTCTTCGACGACCGCTACGCCGGCAAGCCGCTGGTCTTCTGCGGCACCATCGGCGTCATGCCGCGCGAGATCGCCGGCCGGCCGTCGCACGAGAAAAAGGCCCAACCCGGCGACCTCATCGTCATGACCGGCGGCCGCATCGGCAAGGACGGCATCCACGGCGCCACCTTCTCCTCCGAGGAGTTGAACGAGAACTCGCCGGCCACCGCGGTCCAGATCGGCGATCCCATCACCCAGAAGAAGATGTTCGACTGCCTGCTCAAGGCCCGCGACCGCGGCCTCTACAACTGCATCACCGACAACGGCGCCGGCGGCCTGTCGTCGTCGGTCGGCGAAATGGCCCGCGACACCGGCGGCTTCATCCTCCATCTCGACCGGGCACCGCTCAAGTACGCCGGTCTGCAACCGTGGGAGATCCTCATCTCCGAGGCCCAGGAACGGATGACCCTGGCCGTGCCGCCGGACAAGATCGACGAATTCATGGCCCTGTGCGAAAAGATGGATGTCGAGGCCACCGTGCTCGGCGAATTCAACGATTCCGGCAAGTTCCACGTGCTTTACGAGGGCCGCACCGTCACCTACATGGACATGGACTTCGTCCACGAGGGCCTGCCCAAGATGCGGATGACGGCCCGCTGGGAACCGCCGCGCCACCCGGAACCCGAACTGCCGGACAATCCCGACCTGGCCGCCGAGTTGCACGAACTCCTGGGCCGCCTCAACATCTGCTCCAAGGAGTACGTCGTCCGCCAGTACGACCACGAGGTACAAGGCGGCAGCGTGGTGAAGCCGCTCACCGGCGTCCTCAACGACGGCCCCAGCGACGCTGCGGTGCTGCGCTTCGACCTCGACCGGTTCGACGGCCTGGTCATCGCCCACGGCATCTGTCCCCGCTACTCGGATATCGACACCTACCACATGGCGGCCTGCGCCATCGACGAGGCGGTGCGCAACGCCCTGTCGGTGGGGGCCAGTCTCGACATGATGGCCGGGCTCGACAACTTCTGCTGGTGCGATCCCATCCTGTCGGAAAAGACCCCGGACGGACCGTACAAACTCGCCCAGCTGGTGCGGGCCAACCAGGCCCTGGCCCGGTACACCACCGCCTACGGCGTGCCGTGCATCTCGGGCAAGGACTCGATGAAGAACGACTACATGATCGGCGGCACCAAGATCTCGATTCCGCCCACCCTGCTCTTTTCCGTGGTGGCCCGCATCGACGACGTCCGCAAGGCGGTGACCATGGACGCCAAGGAGCCCGGCGACTTCGTCTTCGTCCTCGGCACCACCTATCCGGAACTGGGCGGCTCGGAATACGCCGCGCAACACGGCGCAGTGGGCAACAGTGTGCCCCAGGTGCGCGAGGATGACGCCCTGCCCCTCTACCGGGCCCTATCGCAGGCCATGCAACAGGGGCTCGTCGCCTCCTGCCACGACTGTTCCGACGGCGGCCTCGGCGTTGCCCTAGCCGAGACCTGCTTCGCCGGCGGCCTCGGCATGGTGGTCGATCTGCGCAAGGTGCCGCGGGTCAACATCGAACGCGACGACGTGCTGCTCTTTTCCGAGTCTCAGAGCCGCTTCGTGGTGACGGTGCCGCCGGACAAGCTCGACGCCTTCCAGACCGTGATGCGCCATCTGCCGTGCTCCAAGGTCGGCTTCGTCACCACCATCGATACCCTGAACATTACCGGCCTTGCCGGCGAGACGGTGATGAGCGAGCCCATCGACGCGCTCAAGAAGAGCTGGCAGGCGACTCTGGCCTTTTGATCTTTTGCATCATGGAAAAGGGCATTTTCATCAACGAAATCATCGACGGCGCCGAGATAAAAGGCCTCTTTCTGGTGCGGAGCGCCCGCCTGGCCACGACCAGGAACGGCAACCCGTACCTCGCCCTCCAGCTTGCGGACAAGACCGGCGAAATCGGGGCCAAGGTGTGGGACAACGCCGAGGCCCTGGCGCCGGCCTGCCCGGAAGGCGGCTTTGTGACCGTGAGCGGCCAGGCCCAGTCTTTTCAAAACGCCTTGCAGATCCGCGTGAACGATCTTGCGGCCGTGCCGGCCGAGTCGGTGGACCTGGCCGACTTCGTACCCCGCACCGAGCACGACGTCGAGGCCATGTGGCGGGAACTGCGCGACTGGACCGCCGGCGTCGGGGATGCCGACTACCGCCGATTGCTCGATGAACTGCTCGACGACGCCGAGATCGCCGAACGGTTCAAGCAGGCGCCGGCGGCCAAGCACATGCACCACGCCTATCTCGGCGGCCTGCTGGAACACACCCTGGCCATCGTCCGCCTGGCCGACGCCGTTTGCCGGTTCTACCCGGACATCGACCGCGATCTGCTCATCACCGGCGCCATCCTGCACGACATCGGCAAGGTGGTGGAGTTCTCCTACGACACCCCGGCCTTCGACTACTCGGAACGCGGCCGCCTCGAAGGGCACCTGGTGCTGGGCGCCGAGTTCGTCAGCCAGCGGATCGCCCGGATGCCCGACTTCGATAGCCGCAAGGCGACTCTGGTGCGCCACTGCATCCTGAGCCACCACGGCCGCTTCGAGTTCGGCTCCCCCGCCGTGCCGATGATCCTGGAGGCGTTCATCCTCAACCTGCTCGACGATCTCGACGCCAAGGCCAACTACATCCACCGCCTTGCCCAGGATGCCGAAGAGGACTACCAGTGGACCGATTACCAGCGGCCCCTGGAGCGGTTCCTCCTGGTGCGCCATTCCCCGCATCTCAGTTACACCATCGGGCCGGGCGAGGAACGGCCATCCCGGCCGGCCAAACCGAAACGACGCTCTTCCAAACAGCCTGAGCCGGCGGCGCCGAGCCCGCAGCCGTCGTTGTTCGACTGATGGCCTATACCTTTGCCCACCTTATCGGCCACGACAAGGCCAAGCGGTTGCTGCGCCGGGCGGTACGCTGCGGCCGGGTCGCCCACGCCTACCTCTTCAGCGGCCCGGCCGGGGTGGGCAAGAAACGCGCCGCCCTCACCCTGATTGCCTGGCTCAACTGCCGCACCCCCCAGGGCGAGGACGCCTGCGGGGAATGCTCCTCCTGCAAGAAACTCGCGGCCGGAACCCATCCCGACTGCACCCTCATCGACCCCGAAGACGGCGCGGCCATCAAAATCGACCAGATCCGGCAACTGCAGAAGGATCTCGCCTTTCCGCCCAACGAGGGCCGCATCCGGGCTGCCGTGCTCGTCGATATCGGCCGGCTCGGCGTGGCGGCGGCCAATAGTCTCTTGAAAACCTTGGAGGAACCGCCGGACAGCACCGTCCTCGTGCTGACCGCGGAAGAGGGGGCCCCGGTCCTCGACACCATCGTCTCCCGCTGCCAGGTCATCCCGTTCACCCCGCTGCCCGAGGAGGCGGTGGCCCGCTACTGCACCGACCAGATGGGCATCCCGGCCGAGGCGGCCGCGGCCGTGGCCGGCGTATCCGGCGGCAGCATCGGCAAGGCCGGGGTGCTGCATGAAAAAAAAATTCTCGACCTGCGCGCTCAGGTCGTGGAGGCCATCGACCGGTATGCTCCCGAAGAACCGGCCGGGGTGCCGGTGATCGTCGATCTGGCCCGCCGGACCGCCGACCTCGAGGAACATCTGCCGGATTTCCTGTTCCTGCTCTCCCTCTGGCTGCGGGACCGGTTGCTGGCGGCAAACGGGCTCTTCGACCGGTTCGTCAACCGGGATCTCGAGGATCACATCCTCCGGCCAAAAAAGTCGTGGCCGTCGGAGGCCATCCACCAGCGGCTTGGCCGCATCGATCTGGCCCGGCGACAACTGGCCGCCAACTGTAACCGGCTGGCGGTGTGCGAATCCCTTTTCTTCGCCCTTCTTTGATGGTATATTTTTTGTTTTCACCGACCATTGTCGGCCCCACCAGCCCATGGCAGGCCATCCATGACCACCGAACAACCGCAAGAACAACAACAACCGGCCCCCCAGGCCGACAAGACTTCCAAGGCGCCGACCTTCTACTCGTACGCCATCCGCTTCCGGGAAGGGCAGCCGCGTTTCCGGGCAACCAGCCGCATCCCGCACCTCAAGCGGGACGAAGTGGTGATGGTGCCCACCGACCACGGCCTGGAACCGGCCGTGGTCGTCGCCCCGGCACCGCTGCCCATGCTCGATCCCCACCGGCCGCCACCCGCCACCTTCACCATCGCCCGCCGGGCCAACCGGGAAGAACGGGAGAAATACGCCGCCCTGCCCGAGCGGGAACGGGAGGCCTTCGACTTCTGCCGTCGGCGAATCGACCACCACAGCCTCATCATGAAGCTGATCCGGGTCGAACGCTTCTTCAACGGCAGCAAGATCATCTTCTACTTCACCGCCGAAAAACGGGTCGATTTCCGCGCCTTGGTCAAGGATTTGGTGCAGGAATTCCGCACTCGGGTGGAGATGCGGCAGGTGGGGGTCCGACACGAGACCAAGATGCTCGGCGGCCTGGGCTGTTGCGGCCGCGAACTCTGTTGCGCCTCGTTCATGAAAAAGTTCGCGCCGGTCTCCATCAAGATGGCCAAGACCCAGGAGTTGCCCCTCAATCCGGCCAAGATCTCCGGCTTGTGCAACCGGCTTTTGTGCTGCCTGACCTACGAGTACGAGACCTACCAGCAGGCGCGCAAGGACATGCCGCGGACCAACAAGCGCATCATGCTCGACGGCACCATCTACAAGGTCATCCAAGTGCATCCCCTGGCCCGCACCATCACCGTGCAGAACCCGGACGAACCACAGATGGCCAAGGTGCTCACCGAGGACGAATGGAGCAAGGCAACCCCTGTTCAACCACCCCAGCCGAAAAAGAAGACCGCCAAAAAATGAACCGCTACATCACCACCCCCATCTTCTACGTCAACGCCCAGCCCCACCTGGGGCACGCCTATACCACCATTGTCGCCGACGCCGCCAGCCGTTTCCACCGCCTCTGCGGCCGCGACGTCTTCTTCCAGACCGGCACCGACGAACACGGCGACAAGATCGCCGAGGCGGCGGCCGCCGCCGGCGAGACCCCACAGCAGTACGCCGACCGAATCAGCGCCCTCTTCCGGGAGGCCTGGCCGCCCCTCGACATTGCGCCCGACAATTTCATCCGCACCACCGATGCGGCCCACAAGAAGACAGTGCAGGCAATCCTGCAGAAGGTGTACGACCAGGGCGACATCTACTTCAGCGAGTACGAGGGCCTCTATTGCCGGGGCTGCGAACGGTTCGTCACCGAAAAGGAGCTGGTGGACGGTCTCTGCCCCGACCACAAGAAGCCGCCGGAGCGGATCAGCGAGCAGAACTACTTCTTCCGGATGAGCAAGTACCAAGAGTGGCTCATCGACCACATCGAACGGAACCCGGATTGCATCACCCCGGAACGATACCGGAACGAGGTCTTGTCCTTTCTGAAGGAGCCCCTGGAGGATCTGTGCATCTCGCGGCCCACCAGCCGCCTCACCTGGGGGATCCCGCTGCCCTTCGACGACAAGTTCGTCACCTACGTCTGGTTCGACGCGCTGATCAACTACCTCACCGGAATCGGCTACCCGGACGACCCGCGCTTTGTGCGCTACTGGCCGACGGCCGAACACATCATCGCCAAGGATATTCTGAAACCACACGCCATCTACTGGCCCACCATGCTGCGCGCCCTGGACCTGCCCATGTATCGGCGGCTGCACGTGCACGGCTACTGGAACGTCAACGAGACCAAGATGTCGAAGAGTCTCGGCAACGTCGTCCGGCCCGGGGAACTCACGGCCAAGTACGGCGCCGACGCGGTGCGCTACTTCCTGCTCAGGGAGATGTCCTTCGGGGTCGACGCCTCCTTCTCGGAAGAGGCCCTGCTCGGCCGCCAGAACGCCGATCTCGCCAACGATCTCGGCAACCTGTTCGCACGGTCGCTGGCCATGATCCGCAAATTCGCCGGCGGCACCATCCCGGAGCCGGCCACTCCACAGCCCATCGACGAGGAACTGCGCACCGCCACCCTGGCCATGCTGGACGACTACCGGACCCACATGGAGGAATTCGCCTTCAACCGGGCCCTGCAGGCAGTATGGGAAGTGATCGGCCGGGCCAACAAGTATATCGTCGCCAACGAACCCTGGGCCCTGGCCAAGGACCCGAACCAGGCCGATCGGCTGGCGACCATGCTCTACCAGCTTGCCGAATGTCTGCGGTGCATCGCTCTCGTCCTGCAACCGGTGATGCCGGCGGCGGCGGCCAAGATGGCGAAGGCTCTGGGGTTGGACGGACCGCTCTCCCTGGCGGCGCACGGCCGGTGGGATGTCCTCACCCCCGGCACCGCCATCCAGGACCCCGGCCCTCTTTTTCCGCGTCTTGACAAGAAGGCGATGATGGCGGCGCCGGCCAAGGAAACCCGGCAGCCGGCGGCCGCCGGCAAGAAGGGCGCCAAAAAACAGCAACAACAAGCGGACAAAGAAAACCTGATCGATTTTGCCACCTTCCAGAAACTGGACCTGCGGGTGGCCGAGATCGTTGCTGCCAAGCGGATTCCCAAATCCGACCGGCTGCTGGAACTCACCGTCCGGGCGCCGGAGGAACGGACGGTGGTGGCCGGCATCGCCGAGCACTACGAGCCCGAGGATCTGGTCGGCCGCCAGGTCATCCTGGTGGCCAACCTGAAACCGGCCAAACTCATGGGCGTCACCTCCCAGGGGATGGTGCTGGCGGCCAAGGACGGCGATCGCCTGGTCCTGACCACAACGGCCGAGCCGGTGAAGGCCGGCGCCCAGGTCCGCTGAAGGGATAGCGGCAAATCCCCTCCCGCTACAATCCACGGTTATCGATGCACGCGGCGCTCGAAAGACTTCGCCGGCTCGCCCACGCCGAAGGGCTGGAATGCCTCGATCTCGCATCGGTGCCGGCCCTTGTCCTCTTCCCTCCCGGGGTGACGGTGCCGATGCTACGCCAGGCCATGGAATCCGCAGCCGCCTCCCGCACTGGCGGCATCGGAGATTGCGAAGTGAGCGTCGCCGAGCGCCAGGAACTTTTTGCTCTCTTCCGGGAGGAACCATGAGTCTGACCATCGCGATCTCGAGCGGCAAGGGCGGGGTCGGCAAGACCACCCTGGCCGTCAACCTGGCGGCCACCCTTGGCAGCCGGGCCCTGCTCATCGACGGCGATCTGGGACTCGCCAACGTGGACGTGATGCTGGGGATCGAGCCGCGCCACACCCTGCGCGAAGTGGTCGACCAGGGCTTGCCCCCCTCTGCCGTGCTGGTGGAAAGCACGGCCGGTTTCTCGGTCCTGCCGGCCAGCTCCGGCGTGCCGGAGATGGCCCGTCTCGACCAGACGGCGGAACAGCATCTGTTCGCCGCCCTGGATGCGGTGGTCACCGACTTCGACGTGACCCTCGTCGATACCGCCGCCGGCATCGGCCCATCGGTACTGGCCTTCAACGGCTGGGCCGGGTTTTCCTGCGTGGTCCTCACCCCGGACCCGACGTCGCTCACCGACGGCTACGCCCTCGTCAAGGTGCTCCACAACCGCTTGCAAAAATCGCGGTTTTATTTTGTAATCAATGAGGTGAAAAGCAAGCAGGAAGGCATGGCCGTCTTTCGCCACATGCAGTCGGTGGTGACGTCCTTCCTCGGTTGCGAGGCAGAACTGCTCGGCTGCATCCCGCGGGACCCGGCGGCCACCCTCGCCGTCCGCAGTCGGCGCCCCCTGGTCACCCTGCGGCCCGACTGCCGCGCCGCCCGCGCCATCGCCGCCATCGGTCGTCAGCTGACCGCTCTCGCCGGCCAACCATGAAGCCCTTTGGAGGACCACCGTGTTCATCATCAGTAATTTCTTGAATTCACTCGCCATTCTCATTGACTTCATTCTGTCGGCCTACATGTGGATCATCATCGGCCGCGCCGTCATCTCGTGGGTGAACGCCGATCCCTACAATCCCATCGTCCGCTTCCTCTACGAGGTCACCGAGCCGCTCCTAGGCCGCATCCGCCGCGTACTGCCCCTGGCGGCCGGCGGCATCGATTTCTCACCCATGATCCTCATCCTGGCAATCATCTTTCTCCGCAGCTTCCTGGTGCCCACCCTCCAGCATCTGGCCGCCGCCCTCTAGAGCCAACCCCAACCGATGGAGCGCCGCCATGAGCCTTACTCCGCAAGACATCCAGTCGCAGCAGTTCGCCGCCCGCTTCCGCGGCTACGACATGGACGAGGTAGACGAATTCCTCGAACGGGTCGCCGACGAGATGCTGACCCTCATCCAGGAGAACAAGCAGCTCAAGGAACGCATCGACGGCCTGAAGCGGGATCTCGCCACCTATCGGGATCAGGAACGCTCTTTTCAGAAGGCGATCATCAGCGCCCAGCAAATCGCCGACGAAATGAAGGAGAAAAGCGAGGCCGAGGCCCGCGCCATCGTCGAGGACGCGAAACAGGAAGCGGCCACCATTTTGCAGCAGGCCCACGACGAGGTGACGGCCCTGGAACGCCGGCTGGACGATCTCCGGGCCCAGAAGACCGAGGTGAAAGAGGAACTGCGGGCCATGCTCACCGCCTACCTGGCCCGCCTGGACGAGGAGCCGACGGAGGCGGCACCGGCCACGGCGGCGTCGGAAACGGTCGCCGAGGAACCTGATGACGATCTCTACGAGAAGATCGATCTGCCCGAGACGACCTTGCCCGAAACCGAGCCCGAGCCAACGGCCGACGAGGAAGACGACGCGCAGATGACCTTCAGCCTGGCCGACATCACCGCCGAGGCGGAGGAAGAAGAGGAAGACGACCAGGCCCTGCCCGACATCGACGGCGAGATGCTCTTCAACCTGGACGATCCCCTGGACGACCTCGCCCCAGACATCAAGATCAAGGACGACCAGGATGGCTGAACCGCTGCCTTGCCTGCGGCCGACCGCCGACGGCGCGGCCCTGCTCCTCACCGTCCACGTCCAGCCGCGGGCGGCCAAGGCCCGCATCGCCGGCCTGCACGGCGATGCCCTCAAAATCGCCGTCACCTCACCACCGGTGGACAACAAGGCCAACAAGGCGGTGGTCGCCTTTCTCGCCAAGGTTCTCCATCTACCCAAGGCGCAGTTGGCCATAACCGGCGGTCATCACAGCCGGACGAAACTGATCCGCATCGAAACGACGGAAGCCGCCGTCCTCCGGGACCGCATCCAGGCGGCCATCGCCGGCGCTACCCGATAATGCAGGGAAACCGCCAGGATTTTTATTGTGAATACTACCTATTCTTTGCTACATTAAAATCATAGGGGAGAGACCAACCGCCACACCACCCGAGACCCACAGCACGAAACAAGACCGATTCCAACCGACCACCACGGGGAGGACCGTGCCAGTGGACACGCCGATCACCGTTGTCATCGTCGATGACCACAAGCTGTTCCGCCAAAGCCTCAAGATCATGATCTCCCGCTGGTCGGGGATAGAAATCGTCGGCGAGACGGGCGATTGGCAAGAGAGCCTACGCCTGATCGAGGAACACCAGCCTACCGTTGTCATCCTCGACATCTCCATGCCCGGACTCGGCGGTTTGGAATTGGCGCCGCGCATCCGCAAACTCTGCCCCACCTCCCAAATCCTCATCCTCAGCATGCACGGCGATTCCAACCATGTCTATCGGGCCTTCAAGGCAGGCTGCCGCGGCTTCGTCTTGAAATCAGACTCGGCGGAAGAACTGGAATTGGCCATCCGCACCGTTGCCCGCCGCAAGACATTCCTGAGTCCGGCCTCCTCGTCGGCATTCATCAACCGCCTCATCCTCTCCAACGACGAAAACTCTCCTTCCATCTTCTACGAACTCACCCAGCGCGAACAGGAGATCGGCCGTCAGCTCTTGCAGCGCCGCTCCACCAGCAACATCGCCAAGGACCTCTGCATCAGTCCCAAGACCGTGCGCGTGCACCTCACCAACATGATGCGAAAACTCGGCTGCTCCTCCCGCGATGAACTTTTTTTCCGCCTCAGGGAAATGATGGCCGAGGGAGAGGGCACCCCGCCGCCATCGTCACAGGAAATTGATGGACCATAAAAGCTCGCAGTCGGTCCAGGCCTGACACGGTAATTCAGCGGATTACAAAGTGCGAACTCGATGAAATCGTACTTTTTACGATTTCATCAAATGTAACAACGCCCGTAACCTTCCGATCCGACAAAAACACGACGGCCCCGAGGCAGGACGCCATGGGGCCATCGCACGTTTGGGAGGAATCGGAGACCAGGGCTACCGCATGGCGGTGAGTACCCGGATGGAGGGCTGCGGCAGCGGCCAGCGCACCTGGACACTGACCGTGGTGGTGGAGGAGAGCCCGCCCGCGTCGGTGACCGTGAGTTCGAAGACCAGCGGCGTACCCCGCGGCCCGGTGGCCGGGGCGGTAAAGGTCGGCATCAAACCATCGCTGCCGGTCAACTGCACCGTCGGGCCGCCAATCTGCTTCCAGGTCACGGTGCTGATGCCGTCGTCCGGATCGGTCGAGGCCGAGCCATCGAGGGTGACCGTGGCGCCGGGATCCACCTTGGCCGCCGGTCCGGATGCCGCCGCCATCGGCGGATCGTTGACCTCGCTCACCGCGATCTCGACGGTGGCCGGCGCCGACGTGACGGTGCCGTCACTGACCGCGAAGACAAAGGAATCCGCACCACTGAAATCAGCCTCCGGCGTATACGTGAAACTGCCGGTGGCCGGATCGAGGCTCACCGTGCCGTGCGCCGGCTGGACGGTGACTACAAAGGAGAGGGCATCGCCGTCCGGGTCCGTGGCGGCCAAGGTGCCGGTGAGGGCGGCATCCTCGCTGGTGGCCAGGGAGGCGGCAGTGGCAACCGGTGCGTCGTTGACCGGTGTCACCGTGATCTGAGCCGTGGCGGGAGCGGACTCGGCCCAGCCGTCGGAGACCGTGAACACGAAGGAATCGGTGCCGTGGTAATCGGCCTCCGGTGTGTAGGTGAAGGCGCCGGTGGCCGGGTCGACGCTGACGCTACCATGCGCCGGCTGGCTGACGACGCTGTAGGTCAACGTATCGTTCTCCGCGTCGGTGGCCGCCAGGCTGTCGTTCACCACACCATCCTCCGCCACGGTATAGGAGCCGTCGTTGGCCTGGGGCGCGGTGTTGATGTCACTGTAGCGTACGAGATAGGGATCGGAGTGGACCGACTCCACACCGTCGGTATCGAAGGCGGTCATGGTGAAATTGGCATCACCGACAAAGGTAACGGTGATGTCCGCGGCGAGGGCTGTCGGATCGGGGACCTCGTGGATCATCACCCCGTCCTGATAGATACGAAAACCGGCAAGTCCCGGCAACGAGGTATCGTACTGCCACTCGATGTGCATGTTCTTGACCGCCGCCGATGCCGGGGCAATGCCGGCAAACAGCATGGCGAGCAACAAGAAAAAAAGCCACCCCGGCCAAATAGCGCGCCAAGGGCGATGCGCCGCAACGGGAAAGGGAAGAAAAGGGGACATGGTACACCTCCAAAAAAAGAGAACAATAGCGAGACGCAACCGATCATCCTGAGAGTTCTCATTTTTTTGGAGACGCCACGCCGTGCGGCGCGCGCTGCTATCAATACAAGAAGCAACCCCCGTGCCAGGATAAACAAATGACAACAACCGCCGTTGCCGACGGAATTTGGCGATGTAAAGGAAGGGGGGACAGCCTAAGACGGGTGGAAAAAAGAAAAAAATTTTACGGCGGGAACCACAAAAAAAGCCCGCTCGAAGGCGGGCCTCGCTTTACGCAACGATGTTCTAGCAAGAAAAAACTGGCGGAGAGAGAGGGATTCGAACCCTCGGTGGAGTTTTACCCCCACACTCGCTTAGCAGGCGAGCACCTTCAGCCGACTCGGTCATCTCTCCGCACAGGGAAAAGACCACGGGTTGGCGGAGGAGGTAGGATTCGAACCCACGGTACTTTCGTACAACGGTTTTCAAGACCGCCGCCTTAGACCACTCGGCCACTCCTCCTGACAGATCAGGAAAAATGTACCAGCTTGAGCCCTCACTGTCAACACGCATCGTCCTGACGGGCCACCACATGGCCGCGGGCGCCCACCACCACGAGACGCGGTTGCAAATCGCTGCCGGCCTGTTTGATCGCCTCGCAGACGATGCCCCGCATACCGGCGCAACAGGGCACCTCCATGATCGCCAGGGTCACCGACTTGAGGTCAGCGGTGGCGAAAATCTGGGCGAATTTCTCAACGTACACCTGCCGGTCATCGAATTTGGGGCACCCCATCATCACCACCTTGCCGGCCAGGAGATCCTGATGAAAGTTGGGATGGGCCACGGCCGTGCAATCGGCGGCCACCAGCAGATCGGCGCCGCGAAGATACGGGGCGGTGGGCGGCACCAGGCGAATCTGCACCGGCCAGTGGGTGAGCGCCGAGCCGGTGGGTCCGCTCGGCGTGCTGATCCGGCCGGCAGCGGCGGCCGGCGCGGCAAACACCTGCACCTGGTTGGAAGGACAGCCACACGCCATCGCCGGACTCTCCTCTTTCTTCTTCTTGCGGGCCAGCAACTCTTCCACCGCCCGTTCGTCGAAGTCCTCCGCCTCACGCTCGACAATTTTCAGGGCGCCGGTGGGACACTCCCCCAGACACGCCCCCAGGCCGTCACAGTACTGCTCGCCGATCACTCGTGCCTTGCCGTCGACGATCTCCAGGGCCCCCTCGGCACAGGCCGGCACGCACTGGCCGCAGCCGTTACAGAGTTCCTCGTCGATCTCGATGATTTTTCGTCGTACCTTCATGGAAGCCTCCATTATCGTAAAAGCGGTCAGGCCCGCTCTTCTTCCAACAGCGCCTGGGCCGCCACCTTCCGGCCACCGTCGGTGAGAAAGGATCGCTGCACCAACCGGGCGAGTTTTTCCTGGCCGATCTTCCCGTTACGTTTTTCTTCTTCGAGATTGACGATGAGATCGGCATCGTAGAGCACCTTGAAGTTGACCGTCTCCTCCTTACGCGGGTGATGGTGGTGGCCAACGATGTCGCAGACCTCGTCGATGAAGCCGGGGTCGGCGCCGAGTTCCTCGAGGATGCGGCGGGCGATGGGCGGCCCCTCCTGGTGCTGGTAACGGGCTGCCGTACTGTTGTACTTGCGTTCCGCCTCCTTGATACCGATATCGTGCAGGTAGGCGGCGGCAAGGATGACACCGGGATTGCCGCCCTCGATGGCCTGGATCTCGGCGGCAAAGCGAGCCACCCGGCCGGCATGGGCGATCCGCCGGAAATCGCTGCCAAAGTACTTTTTCATGGCCACCGCCACCTGCTCGTGCAGCATTTCTTTCTTCCGGTTCCGCAGCTCCTCGGGCAGGCTGCCGAGGCACTGCTCGGCATAGGGACAATAGGCGGCGCAGCCGAAATCCATCTTGGGGTTGAGAACCCGGTGGCCGCAGTTCTTGCACTTGCGGCTACCCTCATCCTTGAAAAACTCGATCTCCTGGCCACACTTCGGGCACGTGGTCTCGAAAATGGCACTGCCATCCCAGTAGCGACTATCCTGTCCCGGGCACTGCATGGGAACCTCCTTGGTTGGTAATAATGGCCGGCCGCCGCGTGGCGACGGCCGGCCCAATGTTCAGCCGAGAATGGCCCGCAGATCCTCGTCCGGGGTACTGATCGGCATGATGTTGAACTTGTCCACCAGCACCTGCAGGACGTTGGGGGTAATGAAAGCGGGCAGGCTCGGTCCCAGACGGATATCCTTGATTCCGAGGTACAGCAGGGTGAGCAAAATGGCAACCGCTTTCTGCTCGTACCAGGAGAGCACCATGGAAAGCGGCAACTCGTTGACGCCGCAGCCAAAGGCGTCCGCCAGGGCGCCGGCGATCTTGATGGCCGAATAGGCGTCGTTGCACTGGCCGATATCGAGCAGCCGCGGGATACCGCCGATGTCACCAAGCTGCTTGTCGAAGAACCGGAACTTGCCGCAGGCGAGCGTCAGCACCACGCAATCGGACGGCACCTTCTCGACGAACTCGGTGTAGTAATTACGGCCCGGCTTGGCACCATCGCAGCCGGCGACGAGGAAGAAGTGGCGGATGGCCTTGTTCTTCACCGCCTCGATCACCTTGTCGGCCACGCCGAGCACGGCGTTGCGGCCAAAGCCGACCAGCACGGAGCCCTTGTCCGTGTCCTCGGTAAATCCCTCCAGGGCCAGGGCGCGCTCGATGGCCGGGGTAAAATCGTAATTAGCGCAATGGGTGATCCCGGGCCAAGCGACGAGACCGCTGGTAAAGATGTTGTCCCGGTAGGACTCGAGCGGCTTCTGAATGCAGTTGGTGGTCATGACGATGGCACCGGGGAAGACGGCGAACTCCTTTTGCTGGTTCTGCCAGGCGGTGCCATAATGGCCAAAGAAGTGCGGATACTTCTTCAGGCCGGGATAGCCGTGGGCGGGCAGCATCTCGCCGTGGGTATAGACGTAGATGCCCTTGCCCTCGGTCTGCTTCAAGATCTCCTCGAGATCCCGCAAGTCGTGGCCGGAGACCAGGATGGCCTTACCCTTCTTGGCGCCAAGCGGCACACTGGTCGGCTGCGGATGACCGTAGGCGGTGGTATTGCCGGCGTCGAGCAGCTCCATGGCCCGCAGGTTGGCCTTGCCACAGGCCATGGCGAGCTCGAACCAGTCGTTCAGGCCGAGATCGTCGCCGAGCATATCGACGAGCGTCTCCTGAATGTAGCGATCCACCTCGTCGTCCTCCTGGCCGAGGATGCCGGCGTGATCGGCATAGGCCGCCACCCCCTTGATGCCGTAGAGGACGATGTGCTTGAGGGAGCGGATATCGGGATCGGCCGAGTCGGGCTGGCCGATGGCCGCTGCCTGCTCCTGGAGTCCGGCACTGTCGGCGGCAGGTTCGAAGGTCGCCGCTCCCTGCCAATCGGTGGGGCCACCCGCCGCGGCCACCTTCGCCTTCAACTCCTCGCGCCGGGAGACCGCCTCCCGGATCAGGGCCTCGATCCTGGCCGCATCGAAATCAACGTTGGTGAGGGTGGAGAAAATGGCCTTGCGGATGAACCGATCGGCATCGATGTCCGCTATGCCGGCCGCCCGGGCCGCAACTCGCACCTGGCAGAGCCCCTGGACCGCGTAGATCAGCAGATCCTGCAGATCAGAAACCCCCGGCTCCTTCCCGCAGACACCGATCTGAGAGCACCCTTTCCCCTTTGCCGCCTGTTCACATTGATAACAAAACATCTCAAGCCTCCTTTTAGTTGTGTGGTTTCCGTTCACGGTCGCCATCGGCCGCAAATTTTCCCTTTGTTGGAAACCATCGTAACCCCATTCTAGGGTCTTTCCTTTGACCTGGGTCAAGGATGAATTTTTTTTCTCGCGGTGACCGACGCTGCGGCCTGACCCCTTTTCTGGTTTTTGGGGATCATTTTTTTGATGAAATCGTAAAAAATACGCTCTCATCGAGTTCACGGTTTGCATCCCGTTGAATTATCGTGTCAGGACTGAACCGACTGCGATTTTTTCGCGGGACCATCTTTTTTGCGATTCCGGCAAAACATGCTACATTGGAACCCCACACTCCCAAAAGGAAACACACCAATGGTTATATTCTGTATCGTTTTTGCCTATCTCGTCGGCTCCATCCCCTGCGGGCTGCTGCTCGGTGCCCTGGCCGGGGTCGATGTCCGCAAAGGTGGCAGTGGCAATATCGGCGCCACCAACGTCACCCGCCAACTGGGAAAGACCTTCGGCCTACTCACCTTGCTGGGCGACGCGGCCAAGGCGGTGGTTCCCATGGCGGTCACCTCCCGGCTCCTGGGCCCGGGCGATGCCGTCGTCCTGGCCGGTGTCGCGGCGGTCGTCGGCCACTGCTTTCCCCTCTACCTCCGCTTCCGGGGCGGCAAGGGGGTGGCCACCGCCCTTGGCATGTGGCTCTACCTGCACCCCTTGGCCGCCATCATCCTGGTGGGGATTTTCGTCGGCATGGTGGCGGCCACCGACTACGTGTCGGCGGGCTCGCTGGCCGCAGCCGCCTTGTTGCCCATCGTACTGGTGGTCCTGCAGGCACCGCGTACCGCCATCCTGGCAGCGGTGGTGGTCGCCGCGATCATCTGGTTCAAGCACCGGGACAACATCAGACGGCTGCTGGCCGGAACGGAAAAATCATGGCGCAGCAAGGAAAAGGCGAAGACATGAAAGGAAAGACGCCATGAACGAAAAGATGTGGCAGGAAATCGACTGGGCCCGGACTACCCTGGGCCTCGGAGATCGGGCCAGTCTCGACGAGATAAAACGGGCCTTCCGGTCGCTGTCCAAGGAGAACCACCCCGACATGCTGCAGGGCAAAGAGGCGACGGTGTCCATGCAAGACCTCAACCGGGCCTACCGGATCCTCATCGACTACTGCACGAACTTCCGCTTTCCCCTTCGGCGGGGACTGGAGGAGGAAATCGACGACGAGGAGTGGTGGATGAACCGGTTCGGCAACGATCC
>CAYRGZ010000041.1:17462-18585 GCA_964423785.1 uncultured Desulfobulbia bacterium | reverse complement strand
GGCAGAGGCGATCAGGGCGCTCGGCGTGGCCAGTGGTTTGGTCTCGCCCTGACGCATTTAAGGTCGTGCTGGTAGGCAAAACCGGTGGATCGAAAGGGTCAAGTCTCAAAAGTGCTGTAAATTCGGGGGTGGCAATCGTGACCTCCTTCCGTAGGATTGGTGTTGCCACAACATCAACCCACAAGAAGGAGGAACCCGCGATGGCCGAGTACGAAGTTACAGCACTATAGGGACACTACCCAGCCCACCGGCATTCACCTCTTCGACCAGGCCTGTCAGCGGTACGGTATCGAACACTGCCTCATCCGGCCTCGTCGCCCCTAGCTAGACCAACGGCATGGTGACGCGCTTCAAAGGCCGCATCCAGGAGGTGGTGCTGGGAACCCGCTTCCGCCCCGCCAAGGAACTACGCGACACCCTCTACCAGTACTGCCGTCTAGGACAACCAAATTCCACAACGCAACCTGGGCCACATCACCCCCGATTCAGGCGCTGAAAAACTGGCATTACAACCTCACGGGGCTTGACGCCCGGCGTATTTCTTCAGGATGAAGACAAGATCCGCCATGCCGATCCTGCCGTCGCCGTTCACATCTGCTTGGATATGAAGTTCGGTGGATGGGACGGTGGTCATGGTCATGATCTGCATGGTCGTAATGATGTCGGCCAGGTTCACCTCGCCATCGCCGTTGACGTCTCCCGGCTGCAAGTCACTGGTGTCATCTCTGAGTGTGAGCACGGCTGTGGCCCTGCTGCCAAGGACAGCACCGCTGGAAGGATCAGCCAGTATCAGATACACTGTTTCGGCACCTTCCCTGCGAGAATCATCAAGAATGGTCACGGTACAGACTCTCGTCTCCTCCCCATCCCCAAAAATCACGACATCGGCAACAGGTTCGTAATCGATATATGGCTGGGCTGTGCCGGACCTCGCAACGGTGCGGCAAGAAACAGAGACCTCACCCTGCAGGTTATCCGTCCGGGTAATCGTTATCTGGGCTGACCCGCTATTCTCCTGGACGGTATAGGTTGGAGCGCTGAATTGCAGGGTGCTGAGCGCAACGGTGGTGAAACTCCACTCCGGACCGATACTCTCCGCGCCATCATCGTCCAGCGCAACGAT
>CAYRGZ010000041.1:0-17362 GCA_964423785.1 uncultured Desulfobulbia bacterium | reverse complement strand
ATCCTGCGATCCAGACTGCGGATGCGGACCGTTCGGCACCTGCGGCGGATGGTTCACCGGCTCCGGGGACAGCGTCCTGAAACTCCACTCCGGACCGATACTCTCCGCGCCATCATCGTCCAGCGCAACGATACGCCACCGGTACTCCGTGTTCGGAGTCAACACCCCGGGAGCGTACGTCGTTCCCGTCTGCCCGCTCGATACCTTCTCCAAACTACCGGCCGTGCCGAAGTACACGTCGTACCTCACCGTGTCGCCCGCGTCCGGATCCCCTCCGAGCCACGACAGGGTCACGTCGACACCGACATCCTGCGATCCAGACTGCGGATGCGGACCGTTCGGCACCTGCGGCGGATGGTTCGCCGGAAGCAATGGCCGGTGCTGTCCGCCGCGGACTATGCGTACCTGGAGTTCCTCGCGTAATTTGTGCCCGGTGTTCATGTTTGGATAGTCGTTGAAAGAGACCTTCCATGCCTCGCTCCCATTCGAACGCATGTCGGTGGTGGACGACCAGTACCAGTAATGCCGTCTACCCGTATTCACAAATCCTTGACTATCCAGCCAATCATTCCAAGAATCCTCGCCGTACGGAAAAAGACTCATCAACTCCTTCACATTCGGCAATCGCCAATCATGGTCATCGCCGGTGTAGCCACAGTCATATCTGGCGGGGTCGGCGTTGAATTCCGCCACCACATCCAGGCTTCCCTGCCAATCGTGCAATCCCAGGCAATCACCATTCTTGAGCCAGACGAGACCGGTAAGACGATCCGTGATGGTGCCGTCACCGTTATCCTCGAAACGCGGCTCGGGCCACGCGGCACCAGCCTGGAATTCGCCATCCTGGCCGGTGCCGGCGCAAGGGATTTCCGCTCCGGTCGTATCGTAACACCTCGTCTGGCCGGTCCTGGGTATCGTAACGACAGACTGATCCATCGGTCGAAAGCGGCCACCGCGAACTACACGCACAAAGGTGTTGGACGATATGGGGAGGAGCCCAACGCCTCCTCCGGATGGGGAAATAAGAACGGCCCAGACGTTCGGCCCAGTTTTTCGAGGGGTGGACGACCAGTACCAGCCACTGTCGGTCCCTTGCAAGATCCAAGCGGCCAGCTCGGTCTCACTGTACTGGACGAGACTCATCAACTCGTTCACATTCGGTAACCGCCAGTCATGGTCATCGCCGGTGTAGGCACAACCGTATTGAGCGGGGTCGGCGTTGAATTCCGCCACCACGTCCAGACTGCCCTGCCAATCGTGCACTCCCAGGCACCGGCTGTCCTTGAGCCAGACGAGACCGGTAAGACGATCCGTGATGGTGCCGTCGCCGTTATCCTCGAAACGCGGCTCGGGCCACGCGGCACCAGCCTGGAATTCGCCATCCTGGCCGGTGCCGGCGCAAGAGATCTCCGTCCCGGTCGCATCGTAACACCTCGTCTGACCAGTTCTGGGCAAAGCTATAGGGATCCCGGGATACCTCCCGCCATCCGCATCGTCCTCGTCACCGTTGGTAGTGATCAACTCCGATGCAACGGCATATCCGATAGGACGTTCACACGATGCCGTATTCATGGTGCCGTCGGAATACCCGTCGCCATCGGCATCCTTGTACCAAGTCTGGCCAGGATGCTCGTTGACGTCGCTATCATTGCAGTCGGTGTTGTCGGTGACATAGCCTTCCGGTTGATTGCAGGCAAGGAGCGGCTTGTCCGGATCGCCGAAGGTGTCTTGATCGGTATCGGCGTAATAGGTGATCCGCACTCCTTCATCGATGTCGCCGTCGCAGTCGTTGTCGATCCCGTCACATACCTCGCTGGTCGCCCCGGCCCGGGCGTCGCAGGTATCGTTCCCCCAGACACCATCGGTACAGGTTTCGACACCGGTATTGCCGGCGCAGGCGCCCACCCCGCAGGTGGTGGCCCTCGTCATGCCGTCCACCACCCCATCCTGGTCATTATCCTTGCCATCGCAATGTTCCAGCGCACCTGGGTATATGGTGTCATCGTTGTCGTCTGCATCGCCGGCAACGGCGGTCAACTTTGCGGCCGGGAAATAGCCTTCAGGATGCTCGCAAGAAATGACGTCAGACTGGCCATCGGAATACCCGTCGCCATCGGCATCCTTGTACCATGGCTTTCCTCCGAGTTCGCACCGTCTCAGCGTTACGGGATCGAGATCACTCGTACTGACAGCCTGGGCAAAGACATGGCCGTCTGCGGACAGGACCTGGATCGTCTCCTCATCCTGCCCGATACCCGACGGCACATCGGCTCGATCTCTCTGCAGTTTGAAAGCGATATCCCCGAGAGGAACCCACGCATCACGCAGCGTGATGGTGGAAAGGCTATAGGATATCGGGCCGGAACCATCACTGATCGCGCCGACTCCATCGGGGGTGAACACCGCCAGGAAACCGATCTCTCCCCGACGAGGACCGCCGTCGGCCGTCTGGTCGAACACGACGGCTTCGAACCCATCCGCGGTCACGTTACGCACCCTTACCACCAGTGCCGGTGTTCCATCGTCGGACTGGATCGTGACGAACAGCCATGGAGTACCGGGGAATGGCTCGCTGAACGGTTGCATGGTCCATCCGCCCGTGGCATCCAGGTCGAAGAGCCCCGCCTCCCAGATACTGCCGTCACGCATCACGTGACGCCCCCCCTCCACCGCAAGATAGGAAACGGTCTCGACCGCGTGAATATCATCGGGATCATTCCATTCCTGGAAGCGCATCTCGAATCCGGTACCGTCTATATTCCGCAGACGGACCACCCCGGCTTCGGCATCGTTATACGTTGGGGCACCGGCGATGATGACGGGGGTTCGATAGGGAACGGGAAGCTCCACGCGGGTCCAGGCATCGGTCACATCGAGGGTGTCCACGAAGACCGGACCGCTGCAATCCGCAGACGTCGGACATGAATCCTGCCAATCGGGCACGCCGTCACGGTCGGTGTCACCCTCGCATGCATCACCGATACCGTCGTCGTCCGTGTCGATCTGTTCGCCGTTGGCCGTGTGCGGACAGTTGTCGAACGAATCGACCACGCCGTCGTCATCCGTATCGGCTTCCTGCCATGCCAAGCGCAGGCAACCGTTCGCCGGCTCGATGGGGCAGGGGTCCCGCCCATCCGCCACGCCGTCGTCATCCGTATCTTCTGCATCCGGACGGGTCATGCGATACGCCCAGCCATCCACTTCGGAGAGGTTCTCCAACCCGTCACCATCGTAGTCTGCCGCAGGATCGAGAAGCTTGGCACGCCGCGCGGGATCAAGCCGACCGAGTTCTCCGTCGTCGATCAGCAACAGGAGCCGGGCAAGATAGCGAGAAGCAGCCGACACGGAGAAACGGCCCAGGGCGAACGCCGCCGCCGCATGGGTCGTGCTGGGCACGGCAAGATTCTTCGTGTCTCCGTACAATCCGATCACGGCGTCCGCATACTTCCCCAGGGGGGCAGTGGTCAGATCGAACAGATCGTGGTGGAGATCGTTCAGCGAACGCCCGTGCCCGTTCCCATCGCTTGTATCCTGGGTCAGGGTATCGATGATCGCCCCAATGACGTCCCGCGGTTGGATGGAATTCTTGTTGCCGAGAAGAATCAGCGACGACCGTGCGCCGGGTGGCGTACCGAACCGTTCATCCTGCTCCGCCAGATCGGAATACGCATAAACGATACTCTCGAACAAGGCGATACCCAGACCGCTGCGGGGAGAGAGAACGACTTCCCTGGGCTGGACGAGATGCCCTTTGAGATACGTAACGAAGGCCTCCTGCCACTCTTCCGCAGTGTTCCACGATCGCCCCTGGGCCGCGAGAGATGCCGTGACATCGGCGGGATACAGGTCGGCCGTACTATCGATCCACGCCTTGACGACCCAATGACCATACCGGTCAAACGGCTCGGTTGAACAAGCATCACCCACGCCGTCATCGTTCCCATCCCCTTGATCTGGGTTCGGAGTAGCGGCGCAGTTGTCGGCTTCGTCCGGGATTCCGTCGCCGTCCCTATCCGCCGACCTGGCCCGGATGATGGATGGCATGCCGGCAGGGATACGAAGTATCGGTATGATGCCGTCCTTCAGAGCCTGCGCCGTTTCCGTGCGCCGATACGTCGCCGGGAGCAACTCTTCCAGATCCCGCGAGGTTCCGGAGGATGTTTGCTCCACGAGTCCGGCGGCCAGGAGTTCGGAATGGTCCGGAAGTTCATCCTGATCGTATAACGTATCCCACCGCAGATTCAACACGGTGAGATCCGTCATGTTTGTCTGCCGTTTCGTGGCGGCAGCGTCCTTGAAGATTGCTCCACGTACCAGATATTCGACTTCATACAGTCGGGTTGCGGACGGCCGATGGGGAAAGACGGCACGGTCGGGCTCCCCGTCGGCATTGCTGTCCAGAAACTCATGTGATCCAAGGTAGTCGGGCACCCCGTCCTCGTTCTTGTCCCTGATCGGTTCAGCCACGTTGTCGGAGGAAAGGACGGCGGCATCCGGGACGCCGTCGCCGTTCGTATCGACCAACACCGGATCGTAAGGGTCCGTGCCGCGAAGATGTTCGTCAAAGTCGGACCAGCCGTCCCAGTCGCTGTCCCTCGGCACGCTCGCGGAATCCCGAGGATCGGCTCCTCGAATGATCTCGTCGAAATCGTTCCAGCCGTCACCATCGGTATCGGTTGCGAGATCGTTTTCCAATGGGTTCATGCCGTTGGCGACCTCCCAGAGATCCGGCACGCCGTCGCCATCGGTGTCCCGCCTGTCACCATCTGGTGAAGCGATAGTATAGACCGCATGTCTGATTGGCGAAGAGATCGCCTCCCGACGTCCCGTCGTCGGGTCGACATGTTCACGGACAGCCCAGTATTCGACGGAATACGTGCCGTTTTCGACCAGGAAGAACGATGAGTTCTCGCGCACGATGCAACGATCCAGGCTCGTCGGTTGCTCGAATCTGCGGGTGCAGTATTCCGTCACGGCACCATCCGCATCCGTCAGCCGCCATCGGACGATCGGGATCTCGAGAGAGTCCGGAGCGGGCAGGGGAGAGAGGCGCACCCGGATTGTTTCCGTGTATCCTCCCGGCAAGGGCGAAATATCCACGCCGGGAACCGAAGGGGCTCCAACATCGAGCAACGGCGGGCCGAAGCCGACGATGGAAAAATCGGGCAAACGCCCGTTCATGGGCAGGGTGCTTCCCGAGACGCGGTTGACAATGACGTTCTCGACGCCGGATCGAAGCGGGACGTGTCCCTCCTCCACCCCGCCGCTGCCTGGAATGAGATACTGGATCAGCGCGTCATCTTCCCCCAGATCCGCATCGACCGTCCACGCCTCGTCCCCGCCGAGATTGTACGAACCAAGAAAGCTTCCAGGGTTCCTCCCGAAGAGCCACACGTTCGATCTGGAAATCCCGGCGCCCTCGGCCCAGGCCGTCCGCTCCACCGCACGGATCGGAAGGACCATCAGGAAGAGGACCAGGACGGCAACGTCTCTTGTTCTCGTTCGACGGGCATTATCCATTGCGTACACCTTCTCTCGAGAAAGAATCATCCGTGCAGTCCGTCTTCCAACGGACTGAGTGTATGTCGTGAACAGTATCGACGGCCGGTATGTCGCTATGGGGAGTCCGTTGCCGTCATCCAGTTCGTCGTCCGGTAGCCGAGGATCTCTCCGTCATGGTCGAAAAAGACGAATTGATACCGATACTGCCGACCATCGATGTGCGGAAAGCGGTCAATGTAGACAAATTTGCTGTTCCACGTCGTGGAATTGCCATTCTGCTGCCGCACCTTGAGTATGGTCACAAACGGATCGTCCAGGAGAAATTCGATGTTATTCGTGTCTGTCTCTGGATCGGTGGAGAACTCGGTTCTGCAGTACACCTGCTCTATCAGCGGAGAGACCTGGATGAAGTCCTCAGGCATGTTGTCGTTTTCGTCTTCGCGGGACTGGCGATAGACCACGAATCCCATGTGCGGCGCTAGTTTGGTTTTCAGAAAATCACAAAACGAACAACCGATCGAAGTACCAGAAGTACCAATCGAGGTGCCGCCTCTCTCTTTATCCAACTCTTGGCAGGCGGGGTCGGATTTGGGATCACGACCGCAGTCCTTCGCGTTATACCTGCCGGAGGAGTCGGCGCAGAAGGGAACGGGGGTTGCGTCGGTCAGTTCGACCACAGGAAAGGGGTCGCCGACCATGGCGGGCCTGTAGTAGAACGCCCTGTACCGACCCAAGGACGGCACGTCGGGGATCTTGGGCCACGGCAGGTACTCGGGGGCCGCGGCCGCCGGCGGCAGACGCATCCCGCAAAGCTCGGGCGACCATTCCGAGAGCACAGGCCAGCCCGACGCAGATTGGCGCACGGATCTGACGGCAAAACACCACTCTTCTTCCCATGCATCCTCTGCAGCATCATGCGTGGTCGTGATATCGAAGGTCATGCTCGCCTCCCGGAGACGACCTGCAACGGTGTCGGCGCTTCCAACAAAAGGCACGAAACGGATCCCGGCCGTTTCCGGCCCTCCTCCCTTCAGGCGCCAACGCACAAGCGTGCCGCTCACCGGCTCGTCGGGCAGTCGCCACCTGACCGTTCCGCTCTCTTGAGGAGAAAAGACGATCTTGAGAGGCTGGGGCTCTGCCGGAGTGCAGTCCCGATCTAGGTCGATCTTGAAGTCGGGAAGGCGCAGGCGGGGCGAAACCATGTTGTTCTGGTCGACCACCTCCAGCAGGAGTGAGATCGTGTCACTACACATCGCCGGCAGCCAAACTGTATTCGAATCACCAGACGATTCTTCCTCAATGAACTCGATGCGTACCTGGTCACACGATACGTCCTGTGCGCAATCCACATCAGTGGCAAAGGTTCCGATACGAAACGGCGTCCCGCCTATCTCGCGGTAGAGCGTCACCCGTTCACCGAACTTCACCGGCACGCGCAACTCGAACGGAAGTCCGATCACACCACCCCATTCCTCCGGGTCCGATTCGCCGCCTGTAGCGGAACAGTCCTCGAAAATGCCGACCAACGAACAGAGGGAGCCGTTTGCCGCGTTCCGGAGCGGGGTCTCTTGGAGCATCATCCGGCCCCGGCCATCAAACACCGTCAGGGTGACTTCCGCCCCGTTTACATCCACCCCGCAGTAGGCTGACGATAAGTATGCCCTGCTTTCGCCCGATTGTGCATCCTTGACGAAATAGAACGTACCCCCGTCGGGCAAGCGTGGTTTTCCCTCACTGCAGGGGATGCCATTCCTCGTACACTGGACCTCGACCCGCATGGCCTTACCCGAGGTGTCCAAAACAAAGGGGAGACTGGAATCGATCTGCACCGCTTCCGCCACATACTGACAACGTCGGCTTTCGAGACGGACGCAGTTCTCATCGGTCGCCGACGAACAGAACACGGGGGCATCGGGAAGCGTTCTTTCGGGAAACATGCCTCGAACCGGCGGAGATAACCTGCCGATACTGCCGGGCGAACAGTCCACGGTGCCGCAGGATGCGATGCGGTACCAGTAAACGTCTCCCTTGTTCGTTACAGGAGGGCCCGCGTCCTGGAATTCGACGATTCTGCGCCCGCTGGGAAGGACGACGAGGGCCTCGTCGGGATCGACCCGCGAGACCAGGTGGTTGGGCAGGTCTGCATACAGATCCGGGCTGTCCGGCGTTTCCGCACTACATGCATACCCCACCGGTGCAGGATGCTCCGGGTCGGTGACGGCGTGTTCGTCCAGATCGCTGTACCCGTCCCCATCGCTGTCCTGGAAGGTGGCGGCAACGGTTGGATCGTCGAAGCGATAGACGAGGTAAGCCTTCGTCTCCAGATCCACACATATCTCGCCGCCGGAACCGCAGGTTTTTCCGCGGGGCACGAAACAAAGCCGTCCGGTCTCCTTCGCCTCGTCGAGATTACAGAACACCCTGCTGTTCCCGTACGCCTCGTAATAGTTCTCTACGGTCACGGCATCCCAGGAGAGGCGCAGCGCACCGCCAGGACTGTCCGGGAGGACCTGTACTGCGCGAGGCGGCGGTGGAGCGTCCATGTCCGGCACCCGAATGACCCTGCAGATCGTATCGGTGTAGTTTCCCGTAAAGTCACGGCCTACCAGGCAATAGACATGCTCATCCCCAGGCGCTATACCTTCTGCGGCATGCTCCTTCGCCGTCCTCAGAAAATGGAAAAACGGCGCCGGCCGAGCCTCGTTGAGCGAATCCCCGTCCGCCGGGAGACACCCGACGCTGTTCACTCGAGCACCCAGCGGCGAATCGTCACATTGGTCTTCACCGTCCGCAACGCCGTCTCCATCGGAGTCGATCACGGCATCGCCGGCAATCGTTATGGGCTGGTCGTTGAGCTTTTCGAGTCCATCGAAGAAGACCCGGCCGTCGGGGGTATGCTCCGCCCTACTGGCCTCATCTCGGAGATTCCGATCCAGCAGCGACTCCGAGGGGATTGCGTCGTCCGGCAAGTTTCCCCGGTAGAGATCATAGCCGACCACCACGAGGCTATACGCAAGAGTATCCATCACCGACCCGTCTCCCGGTTTCCAGGAGAGGGCGAGAGCGCCGTGATCCTTGTACCGTTCCGGAGCATCACAACGGCCCAGAAGAACGGAACGGAAGTCGGTCGCGGCCGGAAGCGCTTGTACTGCCCCTCCAACCGACGCCTTGCCGAGCACCGTCTCCTCACCATCGGTCATGACACCGATCAGTTCGTAATCATGAGAGGTTCCGGGTGCGGGGACGTCCATGTCCAGATAGGCACGGTAGCGGGCGCGGGCCACGTTGAAATCCATCCGCGCAGCCATATGGGCCCAGAACGCGTCGTACGCCTGCCCACTGGGGTCGATCTTCTCGTGGATGGCCTGAGCGAAATTCGTTTCATTGATGATGATGCTCTCGTCATCCTTGCCGTTGTCCTGTTCGTCGAGCAGGCTGTCCAACCACCGGATCGTCTCCTTCTTTCTTCGGTCCTGCTCCGTCCGTCCATAGAGGCCTTCTATCTCGTCCGCTGGCATGACGGCGGCCACCCGGCGTCCGGCGACATCGATGAACGCTGGAAGCTCGGCTATGTCCTCGCCATTCCGGCGGACGATGAATTTCGAGATCTCGGTTGGCATCTCGCCATCAACGACGTCCCAACGCAAATAGACGGCCGCCTTCTCCGAACCGGGAGCGGATAGGGATCCGATCGGTGCCGTCATGCCCACGAAATAGAGCTGACCGGTTCCGGCCAAGGCCGAAGAGCCGAGGGCGCAAAGAAGGAGGACCACCACACCAAAGAACCGACGGAAACATCTTCCACACATTCCAGAATCTCCTTGCCTTTACCGCATTGCTGCCCCTGAAGCCGCCATTCTCCCACGCGAAGCCGCCTCAATACAGACAGGATGCCGACGGTTCGTCGATACTGAATCCGTCCCGGTACTCCACCGTCACGCTGGCATCACAGGTTCCACACCACGTGTCTTCGCGGCTTCGTGGGACGCTCGTCCAGGTCGCGGGCTCGCAGTCACCGGCGCCGGCCACCCCGAAACCGGTGCCACGGAACGTGAAGTTGTCACCGGCACGCTGGGCTTCCAGGCGGATCGACCCGGTGAGTGCGGCGAGGCAGCCCGCCTCCCCCCAGGCCCTGCCCCGCAGGGTTCCTCCCCAGGAACTCGACGATCCCGCCAGATACCAGGCGCCGATGTCCGCGCCGGCCCCCAGCGTGAACGGACAGCCGCCGGTCCAGATGGGGATGCTGGCCCCGCCTCGCAGATAGACGCCCTGGAAGACTCCGCCCGGCATATGGACGAATTCTCCCACCTGGGGATCGAGGGCGAGCAGCACCTCGCGGTTACAGGTCTTTCCGACGAGCAAGGCGACATCCATCTGCACGTCGCTGAAGAGCGCATCCGCCGCAGCGCCCAGGTAGTTTTCATACTTGCCGATGCCACAGGCGAATCCGGGATCGAACACCGTAAACGTCTCGAAGGCAATGGGACCGGCCGCCGTTACCCGGCCAAATGCCCCCAGGGGCTTGAAGTTGGCCAGCGTGAACCCCAGCTCGAGATCGTCGAGCCTCGCGGCCGATTGTCCGATTCCGATTCTCACGTTCCTCGACGATATCCGTGCATCGATGGTGGAACCGCCCTGATCGGGGTCGTCCAGGCACGCACCGGCCTTGCCGTTTGCCGACCAGCTCGTCACATCGAGGGCCCCGTTATAGCTCACCGTGTCCTCGGGCGAGGAACCTTGCATGGTCCATTCTGCATCCAGGTGGAGGCGTTCCAGCTCGTTGCCGGCGATGACCGCAAAGCCGTCCATGCCGGCGGTTTTCAGCGGAAAACCTTCCACCGCTCCCTTCGCCGCCTGCAACATATCGTTTAACCGTCCCTCGAGACTCCTGGCGGCGGCCCTGATCACCTGGTTGATCTGGTCGAAGACCAGTAGGCCCAGGTTATTGATCTCGAAAGCGATCTCCGAAAAGCTTTCGTGGAACTTTCGGCGGGTCTCTTGCATCATCTGGGTGTTCATGACGGTGTCCACGATCAGAGCCCGAAGATCATAGGCCGTGGGATGATGCACGGCGACCGGCGGCTGCGTCGTGGGTGGGGAGATACCGGTCTGAGCGCAGTTCGCCGTATCGCCGGATCGGCTGGCCGGACCGGAGCCCCCGGCATCCGGCTGCGACGTCGATGGAGTGTCCGCCAAGGGCAGGCCGACGGAGGCCACGGTGATCCCCTCCTCGATCTTCTGCATGAGCCGTTGCTTCTCGACGAGCAGAATCTCTTGCACGAAGCTCGTCCCCGTCTCCGGGTAATACCAGAGATACCCCCGAGAAAGGAGGTTCTCGGCCACGAGGTACTGCGTCACCATCCACATGGCCGCGTCTAGCCGGTCCTGGAAATACTCCCCTCCCCATTTCTGCACGAAGTTCCCGCATTCCTGGTCCCGGTCGTCAGCCAAGTCATCCCGAAGCTCGTCGATGTTGTCCTTGATCGAGACGAATACCCCCAGGGTGCTCGCCATCATGGTTTCCACCTCGCCAAGAATGCCCTCTCCAACGTTCTGGCCGATGAGTTCCTGCTTCGTATTCTCCAGGGTGCTCGAGAATCGACATAACTCCCCCCTGATCTCCTGTATCCTGCCAGCGATCTCGCGAAGTGCTGTTATGAGGCTCTCACTCTGGCACACATCCTCCACGAAATTGCCGAACTGTGATTCCGCCTCTCCCAGTCGAGTCTTCAGATTTTCGGCAAGATCATTGACAGTCCTGGTCGTGTCGGCGAGCAAATCGGGATCGGGTCCGGGTAATTCCTCGGCAAGCATGACCATGCTCCCGGCGAGCTGTATCCCTTCCACGGCCGTCCGCGCCATTCTCACCCTGGACATTGCATCCATCACGCGGGAACGAAACTGTTCAACCAGTACGTTGTCACACGGACTGTTTGGATCGCCGATCAATTCTTCGAGCATTGTCAATGTGTCGTATGCGTCACTGATGTATCCGTCAGCGGCGATAACCTTCTCTTCTATCTCGTTTCGCAGATACTCCAATACTTCGAGACTCCGGTTCATTCCGATGATCGCGATGTTCAGGGAACCGGAAACGGCGTCAAGCCCCGGCACCACTTCGGCGAGCAGGCTTTCCTTCTTTTGCCCGCAATCCGTGCTGGCGTCCTGAGCAACGCGCTCGGGAACCAAGTACAACTCGACCATCTTCTCGTCGAGATCGCTGGAGATACCGGCGGTCGATTCATAGAGGACGTCGGCGATGAGGTGCGCGATCAGGTTTCCCATCTCGGGCAGGATCGCCTCGGTGTTTCCCAGGGAGCTTGCCAACTGTGCGAACGTATCCGAACCGATGCCTTCCTCGATGAAAATGTCGAGGGCGGCCTCGATCGCATCTTCCAGAACTCTGTCGAAACCAGAACCGACCAGCTCGCTCAGGCTGGCCAGTCGGCCCTTGAGATCGCCGACGGCCGTTGCGATGGGCGCGCCGCTGATGTCGAAATACTCCTCCAGAAACGCGTCGGCCTTGGCAATGCTCTCCGGATCGTTCAGGTCGATATGAAGCGTGACCTCGTCGGCCAGCCGGTTCGAGAGAGTCGCGAGATCGGCACTGGCCCCGAAGCTCACCGTAGTGGCATGCGGCGTGATGAAGTCGACTGCCGCATTGGCATCGACCACGACCATGGCGTCGCTCCTGTCGCTTCTTGCGCCGATGAAACGCGGCGCCAGGCGGGCGTTGTGCCGACCGGGCTGGTAGTGAACCGGGAGAGACAGCTCAATCCCCGTGCCGCCCCACGTATAGGTGACATCGAGTTCTTCTTGCGATCCTGAGGCTAGGGCTTCGGCGCTGTCGGCGTCGGACGCAACGACGACCGTCTGCCCCTGTCTGGATGGAGTGATATTCTGAAGGCGGACGTCGACATCGAGAACATTCCAGAACGGCAGCCCGATCTTGCCGGCAACGTGGAACCATCCACCATCCGTCCCGCCATCCGTCATCATCTTGGCCTCGCCCATGGCGAAAGCGAACCCCATGTTCTCCGAATCGTCCGTCGTTTCGGGACGGTCGAGAACATGGTCGGTCATGCCGGCGAGTTTTACGTCGGCAGGCTCTCCCTCCGGAGTCCAAACCGCAGACAGTTCGAGCGGCGCATCCAACGCCTCGATGTCCAGGCTGGCGCCGACCCGAAGCAAACGCCTTCCTCCACCGAAGCAGGTGGTGTCGGAACTCGCCTCCGGGTCGAAATCGATGCTCTTGATCGCCATGCGGGTTTGCCAGTTTCCCAGCACCTGGCTGCAGTTCGGGGCCGTGTCATCCGCGCAGCCATCCACCACGCCTCCGGTCAGATGCCCCGAACATTCGAGACCCAGGGAAGAAAAATCCACCTGGAAGTTCCCCTTTCCCGGAACATTCACCCTGCCGTCGATCCATGTGTAGGAGTCGAGTTCGTTGCCGACCAGGCGGATGCCGAAACGCTCCAAGAAAAATCGATAGTCATAGACGGTAGTAGTCGTATCGCCCGACGACTCGGCGTTGAACACGCCGGTGATCCCGCCCGGCCGGATGACGTACTTCGTTCCGGCACCGGTTGGGATCTGGACGAAATCCGGATCGGCCGGACCGCCAAAGCCGACGCGCAGAAACGTGCCGTCGAGCATCCGTCCCACGCCCGCCTCCGGTTGCTTCGATACGCCCTTACGGTAGTACTGGGGCCCCATGGTGACACCGGCCATGAAATGGTTGCCCAGGCGGCTTTGGGGGGCATCGAGAAGATACGATGCCTCGGGCCGTAGGGTGCTGCTTCCGTCGTCGGCCTCAATGAGCTGCCGCATGCCCAGGAGATACCGGCTCACTGGAACGGGGTCGTATGCTCCGACGACGCCACCGGTTCCGACCGCCTCGAAACCGGGAAGATAGAGAATCCCCGGGAACGCACCATCACCCACACGCTGGAACATGTGCTGCTCCCCCGAGCCGTCGACCGGCCCCCACCCGGGATCGCTGTCTATTCCCGCATAAGTCTCGGCATTGGTATTTCCGGATGGAGCCAGATGAAAGAAAGGCCGTCGAACCACGCGTCCCGCAATCCCGCCGTCTTCTCCTATTCCAACTTTCGTTGTTTCCAGGGCGAAAGCCTGATCCTCCCCGCCGCCGCCGCATCCCCCAGGACAATCCGTCGACATCGTAAAGGAATAGGAACGTAAAGAGAGAAATGACCGCTCCGGGTCGAGGCGACCTTTTGCAACGGCGACCTGGAAATCTTGCCAGGACGTTTTCATGCGAGGGAAGTGTGAGATCCCCCTCCCCTCCGCAAATTGCAAGCTAGGTACAAAGAGCCCCTCTTGATCGAGCGAAAAGGTCCCCTCGCCCGAGCCATGAGCGAAATGCGCGTCGTTCGAAGACACCCCCGAGGTCGAGCGGGGGTCGGCCCTGGAGGGATCGCTTCCGCCGTCGTTGAAGGCGAGATCATAGACGTAATGGATGGAGGAATACGTGCCGCTGATCCTCTCTGGAGACAGGGACAATGTCTTCAATTCGAGAAGGAAGGGGAGCGCCTTGGCATGGAGGTAACCCACACCGGTGACATCAAACTGTCGGATATCGGCGTAGTCATCAAGAAGTCTCGGTAGCCGCACATCCATTTGATCAATGGTAATCGCTCCAGATCCTTTCGATTTGAAAGGAAGTTTCCTCCCCCCATTTTGGAACAAGCGTTTTTGTCCTGGGTGAAAGCTGTGCCCCCCCGGAAGCGTGATCGTGAGCCGTGAAGGATGCGCTCCAGAGCCGTCCAGTGTGTTGCCCTTGGCGATGACCGTCAGGCCGCCCATGGTTGCCTGCACGTCCGGAGCCGAGACGCTGCCGCTGTCCGACACGATCGCGAGATCCACCTCCACGCCTTTCAAGGGGCGGGGAGTGACACAAGGACCACTCACATCGACGTCCACGGTGGACCACCCACCAGTCGACGATGATGGATTCCATGTCGCTGTACCGCCGCGGATTCGAAGATTCCCCACCCCGCACACCGGATCGTCCGCCAGTGATATGCTGTTCAACGTGGTAACGACGCCGCCGAAAAACAGCTTGCCGCTCAACGGGTACACCATGAACGGATCGCTCGTGAAAACGTTGTTCTTCTCTCCTTCCGTGCCTTCCTCCACCTCGTTCGACGAATCTACGGTGATCTTCACCGCCAGAGCGGTCTTGCCGGTGAAAACGTGACCTTCATAGAACGTCGTCAACCATTTCGTGAAGTCCAACGAGAACTGCTTTTCCGGCCGGAGGAGGGGGGGGAGATACTTGATGCCCCGATTGGCGACTTCACTCGCCTCGACATGGATCGTTTCCAGTTTGTAAGTGGCGCCGTTGCCGGGAACAAAGCCGTTCGTGTCCTGCTCGAGTATCACCACCTCGATCACGGCATCGAACGAGGGGCGCGTGGCATCTTGTCCCACACTCGTCCGCAGAACGAAATCGGCCGTCACCGTATCCCGACCCGGCAGGTAGTATTGGGGGGAAAGGGCAACGCTCAGTTCCTCGATCTGGATGTCTTGATCCGATAAGGTTGGAACTCCGGGGTCCGGAAGCCCGGGCTTCGGTAAGGTTGGAACGCCGGAATCCGGGATACCGGGCTTCGGTAACGAAGGGATACCAGTATCAGGCAGGCCGAAACCGGCCCATCCAAGGCCTGGACAGACAAGGTGAGCAAACAACACGACTACACAAAAGGCTCTTCTCATTGCTCCTCTCCCTGTTTTGAGACCACGCATCCTGCAACGTCTCGGCATTTCCATGAGGACGACGATATCGGCAACCAGAGCCATTCCGTTCTTCCTGTCATCGTGCATAACGCTCCATGCCGTATGTTACCGACGATTCAGTGGTCCTTGCCCGGCAGGCTAATAGTCAACGAGATACGTCGTATAGCCTCCTCGACATCATCTTTGCCCGAGAAGCGACCATAGCCGCGCATCGCCGTGATCTCCCGATAGGCCTCGAGGGCCGCTTCCAGATCGCCGGATGCTTCGATGAGCCGAGCGCGCCACAAGGCGTGGAACGGCGATGTCTTCGCCTGTTCATCCACGTCCAGCCAGCGATAGGTGGCCAGGTGTTCATCGGCGGGTAGCACCTCCAAAACCGCGGCAAACTTCTTTTCAAAAGCCCCCTTCCAGGAACGATGCAGCTGGCCATAAATGGTCCTGAAAACGTATCCACGATCTCCCGTCGACAGGTCGACCCGATCCCGGCGGGCGTCGTTGGCCGCGCGCATGAGTTCCAGCAGGAACTCCTTGCGGGTGCCGATCCTGCTGCAGAGTGCCATCAGCTGCACCTTTCGCACGTACGTGATATCGCGGTTCTCCTGGACGGCTGCGGCGAAATGTTCGTTCGCCTCGGCCAGGCTCCCGTCTGGATCGAGAATGATCCACTGGCCGAGCAGAGCGTGGGCATAGGTATTGGCCGGATCGATCGCGAGGGCACGATCATAAAGCTCCTTCACCGGCAAATCCTGACCATCCCGCTTCCACAAGGAATTGGCTTTGCCGAGGTGGGCGTATATGTCGGCCAGTCGCCTTCCTCGGGCCGAGACCACCCCCCCATAGAGGGCCGGAAACAGCTTGCCGACCGTACTCGTCCAGGAGTTCTCTCCTCTTATCCGCATATCCCGGAGCCATCGCATCGCCAGGTCCGTTCGGGCCCGGCGAACATCCCGACTGCCGGGATCGAGTTCCCGGACCCGTTCCAGAAGATCCCAGGCGCCGGCATAGTCGCGGCTGTCCGCCATGAATCCAGCCGCTCTCACCAGCTCGCTCACCGCCTCTGCGCGCATTCGCCAGTGGGTATATAGTGTGTTGATCTGGACCACGCCGACAACGAAGGAGACCGCCACAGTGGCCGCCCCCGCCCACTTGACGAGAATACTCGTCCTCCGCCAGAGCCCACCTGCCTGTCGGCCGCCGCAGTGGGGACAGATCCGCGCCCCTGCCCGGATCGGTTCCAGACAGTCGATGCAGTTCTCGGCCCTGTCACTGCTTCGCGGCTGTCGTTCCATCACGATCAGTCCCCTGCACAGGGACGCTCACCGCCTCCTTCGCGATGCAACCAATCCCGCCAGACCCGAGCCGAGGAGCAGCAGGGTCGACGGCTCGGGAACAGGGCTGGGTGTGGACACCTGGGAGAAATGGATCGCCCCGACCGCATCCAGATCGAAGCCGGTAGTGTCTCCCGCCTTGCTGCTTCCCTTACCGTCGATCCGAATGTAGCGGGCCCACTCCAGAGACCCGAGGTCGTAGGAGCGCGCAAACCTATCATCACCGTGGCTGTCATCGCCATCCACGCGGACGACCGAAGCCTTGCTTTCCGTGACGCTTATGAATGCGGTTCCGTCCATGCTGACCAGCACATCGATGGCCCCGAATTCCTGGCTACCGTAATCGACCTCGTACACGTTGAAATCCGGGCCAGAACCATTCGTTATCCGGTAGTCGCCGAAATCAAAGGTCACCACCTGACCGCCGATGCCCGTGTACGTGTCGTCCGGCGCTCCCAGGAAGTTCGAGTCAGCGCATCCTGTCGAGTTGTCCAGAAGTTGGCCCGGGAAAAGACCGGGAATGGCTGCCGCTGGCGAAGCAAGGACCAGCAGACTGGCAGCCGCCGCAAGACATGCTGTCAGAGATCTCATAACGCTCCTCCTTGGTTATGATGTGGGTTCACACCGTTGGCCGGCGAACACACCGCTCCTCACGGCTTCGAAGGTAACACCGCCAGGATTACAGATGGGTTACAGATGCCAAAAAAAATCGGCGCTCTGATTTGTAACCCATATGTAAGCTCGACCGGATTAACGTGGAAAGGAAGGTCCGG
>CAYRGZ010000040.1:0-18695 GCA_964423785.1 uncultured Desulfobulbia bacterium | reverse complement strand
ATCTCAGCCACCAGGATCGCCAGAGCTTCGCCTGGCGCACAACTGGTCACGGGGTGCTCCGACAATGACCGGAAGCCGCGTCGTCTGACGCTGGGTAAGCGATTGCAGGGTGCGGCAGATGCTAGGAAGAGGCCCGCGCCGCGTACCGGCAGAGCCGGGTTTGAATGCATTTCCGGAAGTCCGGGGCGTTGGCAGGCCACAGGCTCCGAACCGTGGATCACAGACCGGCAAGGCCGGTACGCAAGCGGGTCGATGACGCCGCAGGTGGTGAGCGCAGCGAATGACCGGGTGGTGAGCGCAGCGAATGACCGGATGCCGTAGCCTGTGATCGCTTACACGGACTTTACTCCTTGATGGAGTTCAGGTAGCGGTAGAGCTCGGAGTCGGTGGTCAGGATGAGACGCGAGTTGGCGCCCACCGTCTTCTTATAGGACTCCAGGGTCCGAACCAGGCTGTAAAACTCCGGATCGCGGCTGTAGGCCTCGGCATAGATACGTGCCGCCTCGGCATCGGCTCGGCCGCGGATCTCCTGGGCCTCCTTGCTGGCCTTGGAGGTGATCTCCTTCAACTCCCGCTCGACCCGGCCGAGAATCTCCGCCTTCCGCCCTTCGCCCAGGGCGCGCTTCTCGGCAGCGATCCGCTTGCGCTCGGAAATCATCCGGTCATAGACCTTGAGCCGCACCGATTCGATGTAATTGACCCGCTTGAACATGACATCGATCAGTTCGATGCCGTACTTAAGGGTCTGGGCAGCGGCCGCATGGTAGATCTGCTCGACGATCTTGTCCCGACCAAACATGATGGTGTCGTCCGGGTCGCCTCCTTCCGGCAACTGCCAGTCGGAACTGCGGATGATCTCGGCCAGCTTGTTCTTGTTGACCAGGTCCCGGACCGTGCCGTCGAGGATGTCGTCGAGGATGGTCATAGCCCGGGTCTCGTTGTTCACCGCCTGCAGAAAACGCAGGGCGTCGGAGATCCGCCAGCGGGCGGTGACGTCGAGATGGATGAAGGTCTTATCGATGGTGGGAATCTGGTTGGGATCACCGTCCCAGATGAGAATCCGCTTATCGAAGTAGGTGACGTCCTGGATGAACGGGGTCTTGAAGTGCAGCCCCGCCTCGGTGATCGGCTCCCCCACCGGGGCGCCGAACTGGGTGATCACCGCCTGCCGGCCCTCCGGCAGGATGAAGAAGCCGTTGGCAACGACGACGAGGGCGACGACGACGAGGCCGGCGAGGATGATGCGGGAAACCTTGTTCATGGCCGTCCTCCTTGTTTGCGTACCGGCACGGAGATATCCGTGCCAAGACCGAGTACCGGCAGCAGGGTCCTCTGGTTTTCGTCCACCACGTAGATCTCGTCCACTTTGGGGAGAATCGCCTCCAGGGTCTCGAGGTAGAGCCGACGGCGGGTGACCTCCTTGGCGCGCTGATACTCCTCGAGCAGGGCCAGGAAACGCGAAGTTTCGCCCTTGGCCAGATTCACCCGCTCCACGGCGTACCCTTTCGCCTCCAGGACGAGCTTCTTGGCGTTGCCGCGGGCAGTTGGAATGATCCGGTTGTAGGTCTCCTCGGCCTCATTGACTAAGCGCTTCATGTCTTGGTCGGCCTCATTGACCTCGTTGAAGGCCGGCTTCACCGCGTCGGGGGGATTGACGTCCTGGAGCTTGACCGTGAGCACCACCACGCCGGCGCCGTATTTATCGAGGACCTTTTGCAGGAAGCGGGTCGTCTGCCTCTCGATCACGTCCCGGTTGCCCAGCGCGTAGTCGAAATCGCGGTTGCCTACCACCTGGCGGATGGCCGCCTCGGAGACGTCGCGCACCGACTGGGATACGTTGCGGACGTTGAACAGAAAGGCCACCGGATCGCTGATCTTGTACTGGACGATCCACTCGAGGTCGATGACGTTCTTGTCGCCGGTGAGCATCAGGGACTCCATGTCGTAGCCCCGCTTCTCGTACAGCGTCTTCTGCCCTGGCACCTTGGTACGAAAGCCGAACTCCTGCTTACGCACCGTCTCGACATCGACCTTGATCACCTTGTCGATGAGGGGGATCATGAAGTTGAGTCCCGGCTCGGAGGTCCTGGTGTAGCGCCCGAAACGCAACACCACCCCCTTTTCGCCCGGCTCGATGGTATAGAACGAGTTATAGAGGAGGTTGGCGACGACGAGAATGGCGACGAACAGGCCGAGCCGGCCGAAATTGCGGGCGCCGTCACCGCCGGTCGGGGTGTCGCTCTTCCGGCGGCCGTCGCCACCGCCGCCCTCCACCATTTGCTTGATCTTGCGCAACAGGTTGGCAAGCAGTTCCTCCGGGCCGGGCGGTCGTTTCTGCCCCCACGGCGGTCCTTGATCATCCCATGCCATCGTTGTTCCTCCCGTACGTTCCGAATCGTCGAGTTCTTCGACGTCTTGTTATTCACCATGACACCAAATATCACCGGCACTAGCAAGCGATTTTTGATGGAATCGTAAAAAGTACGATTCCATCGAGTTCGCGCTTTGTAACCATTTGAATTATCGTGTCAGGCCTGGACCGACTGCGACTTTTCACGAGGCCATCATTTTTGTAGAAATCCCCTCGTCACATCGTCCCCAACCGCCAGGCCAGAACCCAGCAAACGACGAAAACGCCTATCCAGCACCAGGGTACAAGGGAGGACAGCCGCCCGGCGCAAAACCGTGTCATCCGCGGCCGCACCAAGAGGAAACCGAGCACCAGCCCCCAGGCGAATCCCCATAGATGGGCGCCGAGGTCGGTGCGTTCACCGGCGGTGCCGAGCAGGGCGAGCAGGCCGACCGCCGCGCCCAACGGCAAGAAGATCCCTGTCCGGATGCCGCGACCCCGGATCGCCCCGCCCAGAGCGCCGACGGCGCCGAAGACGGCGGTGGAAAACCCCACCGACAGATGCGTCGCGTCCTGCAACCAGATATTGGTCAGATTCCCGAGTATGCCGGCGATAAATGCCAGGCTCCAGCCGAGCCCGGCGCCCACGGAACGGGCCAGGAAATGGACGAGCATGCCGCCGATGACGAGATTGCCGGCCAGGTGAACACTGTCGGCATGCAAAGAGAGGCCGGTCACCAACCGCCACCACTCGTGGTCGTGGAAAACGGCGTCCCGGGCCACCGCCCCGAGACCGAACCAAGGACTATCGTTCCGCCAAGGACCGGAAAGGGCGTACACCACGGCCAACAGCCCCATGAGCGGCACGGTGGGCGACGGAGAGAGCGGGGGCGGCGGCGGTTTTTCCGGCGGCCATTCGTGGTTCTCGCGCACGTAAAGGACGAGGTGCCGCCGGGCCCGTCCCGCCTGATGGGCCGGCACCCGTAGGAGCCACCGATCGCCGCGCCGGTCGATTTCGTGCTTGATGCCGACGGCAGCCAGCGCCAGGGCATAGGAATCGATCCGCTCGTACTGGCGGCTGCGCGCCACCACGGTCCAGTCGCGCCCGCCGCTATCGAGGGAGGCAGGAGGAATCATCTGCATGCTCCCAATAAAAAAACGGGCGGTGATCGCACTCGATCACCGCCCGTCGGGATTACCTGGTGCCGAAGGGGAGACTCGAACTCCCACGGGCGTACACCCACTAGACCCTGAACCTAGCGCGTCTACCAGTTCCGCCACTTCGGCATGGATTCGGCAAAAATACATGGAAGGAGCCTCGTTTGTCAAGCCCAAAAAGATAACCGCGTAAAAACCCTTGTTCCTGCCCGTCGTTCGGCGTCCGGCTCGACAGCCAAAAAGATACCCTTTGCCAACGATGATGGACGACGGTAGAGTATAAGGCCCGCAACACCAAGCCAGGAGGGTTCCGTGCAGATCTTCACCGGGCTCGATACCATCCAGCAACCGTTCGCCAGGCCGTACATCACCCTGGGCAACTTCGACGGTGTTCACCTCGGCCACCAGCTCCTGTTTGCCGAGGTGGTCAACAAGGCCTACAACAACCAGGGCACAGCCATCGCCATCACCTTCGACCCCCATCCCCTGAAGGTGGTCCGCCCGGATCCGGGTATCAAATTAATCTCCACCTTCGAACAGAAGGTCGAGCTGATCGAACTGGCCAACATCGACGTGCTGATCGTCATCCCCTTCACCCGGGAGTTCGCCGCCACCCCGGCCGAAGAGTTCATCGACCGGCTGCTGGCCACCACCGGCATCACCGAACTGGTGGTTGGCTACGACTACGCCTTCGGCCGCGGCCGCCAGGGAGACATCCCCTTCTTGAAAGAGCAGGGCCGCCGCAAAGGGTTCGCCGTATCGGTGGTGGAGCCGCTCTACGTGGATGGCAAGCTGGTCAGTTCCTCCAAGATCCGCGAACTCGTCACCCAGGGCAAGATGGGCACGGTGCGCAAGCTGCTCGGCCGCTACTACCAGATCCGCGGGACGGTCCAGGCCGGCAAGCGCCGGGGCGGGACGGTGATCGGCTTCCCCACCGCCAACATCTACCTCTCCGAGGAAGACCTGTGCCCCCGCCTCGGGGTCTACGTCGTCCAGGTGATCTACGGCGGCAAGTGCTACGGCGGCGTCATGAATATCGGCTACAACCCCACCTTCGGCGGCGAAATCCTGTCGGCCGAGACCCATATCTTCGACTTCGACGAGGACATCTACGGCCAACAAATCAAGATCAACCTGCTGCGCTTTTTGCGCGGCGAAAAACGGTTCTCCGGTCCCGGCGAGCTTGCGGCCCAGATCGCCAAGGACATCGAAGAGGCCCGGGAGATCCTGGCCGCGGCCCAGAAAGAGCTGCTCCTCTCCTGCGAAGAGAAGTACAACCGCTAACCGGGCATACCGGATACCAAACTCGCGCCTCGGCGGCCGGCCAGACGACTCGCCAACCCGGCCGCCGAGCGCACCGGCGCAAGCAAGTCCACGACATCGGCCACCGCCCGGTCGCGGAGTTCGGCAAGGGTGACGCTCGTCTCCCGGCCGCTCACCGGATGACGGTAGTGCAGCGGCCCGGCCAGCACAGTGCCCGGCCGCGGCCGCGGCATCGGATAGCAAAGCGCGAGCTCCCTCCTGCAGTCGATCCCCGGCAGGGTATGCAACGTCCGCAGCACCCGATAGCAGACCGGCCGGGTGAAGCAGGCTTGCAGCCAGGCGTGCCAGCGGAGCATGGTGCGCGCCTCCCGCACCGGCACCGGTTCCTGCCACGAAAAAAAACGGGCCACAAACCGGTGCACCACATCAAGCGGCACCGGCAACCGACGGAGCATGGACTGCAGTCGCCAGGCGACGACCTGTTTCGGATCATCGATCAGGGCAAGATCGATGAGGGTCTCGAACCCGTAGTGACACGTCATCGACCGCCCGCACCGAGAGTTCACCAGGGGATGAAAGCGTGTGTCGGCGCTGAAGTGGGCAAGCACGCCGACCAAGAGGGCAAGCTGCCACGTCGGCGGATCGGCAACGCCGGCCAGGGCAAGGCGTACCACCTGGTAGGGATCGTCGTACCGATGCAGGTAGACGGCCAGCCGGCGGATATCGGCGCCCCACCGACCCGGGACATAGGAGGGAGAGTCGGGCAGCACGGCGCCCAGGCGGACCGCGTCCCGGTGGGCCCCGACGATGGCGTCCCAGAAGGGCTGCTCGGCCAGGGCCGCGGCCACGGCGTCGGCCACGAGCCAATGGGTGATTTCCTTGGGCATGGTTCCTGGATCCGTGCGGGTTGACATCCCCGCCCGCACAAACTACTATATTGCCATATTTGAATATGGCTCAAGAAAAAACAACAAAACACTTCCTCCGGGTCATGAAGGCCCTCTCCGATCCCAGCCGGGTCAAGATCGTCAAGGCGTTGGGCAAAAAGGATCTGTGCGTCTGCGAGCTGACCGCCCTGCTCGGCCTTGCCCAGCCCACGGTCTCCAAGCACCTGCGCATCCTCGAGGATGCCGGGCTCGTGACCTCCTGGCGCGACGGCACCTGGGTCAACTACCGCCTGGCAGCCGGCGACGAAACGCCGTATGCCCGCGCCATGCTCGATCTGCTCCACGGCTGGCTCGACGACGACCCGGAAATCGCCGCCGTTGTTACCAAGGTGGACGAGACCGACCGTCGACAACTCTACCGCGGCCTGCGGTGACGGACAACGCCTGATGAACGAATCTCCAAAAACACCACCGGCCATCGAGACCTGCGCCTGCAGGGGTGCCGACAGCGATCCCGCAACGGCCGCCGGCCGCCGCGGTCCGGTCCGCGGCTTGGCCCTGCCGGCCGGCGGCCTCGTTCTCTGGGGCCTCGTCTACCGGCAACTCGAACCCGCCTCCCGCTTTCTGGCCCACGAGCTTTTGGGTCTCGCGCCGGACAGCCGGCTCGGGGCAGCGGTGCAGTTCTTCCTGTACGATACCCCCAAGGTGCTCATGCTGCTTGCGCTCGTGGTTTACGGCGTCGGTATCGTCCGATCGTTTTTTTCGCCGGAGAGGACCCGGACCATTCTCGCCGGCCGGCGGCAGGCGGTGGGCAACGTGCTTGCCGCCATCCTCGGCATCGTCACCCCCTTCTGCTCCTGCTCGGCAGTGCCGCTCTTCATTGGCTTCGTCACCGCCGGCGTACCGCTCGGCGTCACCTTCTCCTTTCTCATCGCCGCGCCTCTGGTCAACGAAATCGCCCTGGTGCTGCTCTTCGGCCTGCTCGGCTGGCGGGTGGCGGCCCTGTATCTCGCAACCGGTCTCCTGGTGGCCATGATCGCCGGCTGGGTGATCGGTCGCCTGAATATGGAAAAACACATCGAGCCCTGGGTACGGGAGATCCGCGCCGCCGCCGGCACCACCCCGGATGAACGGCTGACCTGGCACGATCGCCTGCAGCGGGGCCAGGAGGCGGTCCGGGACATCCTGGGCAAGGTGTGGCCCTACGTGGTGGTCGGCATCGCAGTGGGCGCCGGTATCCACGGGTATGTCCCGGCAGGATTCATGGCCTCGATCATGGGCAAATCCGCCTGGTGGAGCGTGCCGGTGGCCGTGCTGCTCGGTATCCCCATGTACTCCAACGCCGCCGGCATCGTGCCGGTGATCCATGCCCTGCTCGAAAAGGGGGCGGCGCTGGGCACGGTACTCGCCTTCATGATGAGCGTCATCGCCCTGTCGTTGCCTGAAATGGTCATCCTGCGCAAGGTGCTGCTGCCGCGGCTCATCGGCGTGTTCGTCGCCGTGGTCGGGGCCGGCATCCTCCTTGTCGGATATCTCTTCAATATCATTATATGAAAGAGGACGCACCATGAAGATTCAAGTCTGTGGTCCAGGATGCGCCAATTGCACCAAGACGGAAGCAGTCGTCACCGCGGCGGTGGCCGAGGCCGGCGTCACGGCCACGGTGGAAAAGGTGACCGATTTTGCCGAGATGGCCAAACTCGGGGTGTTGTCCACCCCGGCGGTGGTGGTCGACGGCCAGATCAGATGCGTCGGCAAAGTGCCGAGCAAGGAGGAAGTTCTTGGCTGGCTACGGTGAAATGGACGATGCCCCCCTGCAGCGGACCCTCAAGGTCGGCAAGGTGACCGTAGGACTGGTCGGCCTGGACGTAGCACTCTCCCGGGTGCTGGCCGACGAGAGCCTCTCCGATACCGAGGCCGCCGCCCGGGTTTACGAGGAGATCGCCGGCCAAAACTACATTCCGCCTGCGGCCGAAGCCGCCTACCGCCAGGCCATCGAAGACGAAATCCGGCGGTTGCGCGGCGGCAGCGCGACCGGCACAGCGGGCGATCTCGTCATCCGCATCCTGGGGCCGGGTTGCGTATCTTGCAACAACCTGCAAAAGCTGGTCATCGAAATCATGGCCGAGATGGGGGTGGCCGCCGATGTCTTCCAGGTCCACGATCCCGACGAGATCGGCCGCTTCGGCGTCCTCTCCACCCCGGCCCTGGTCATCAACGGCACCCTCAAATGCGCCGGCCGCCTGCCGACCCGCGCCGAGATCGAGACGTGGCTGCGGGCGGAACTCGCCTGAGCACGGTCCCCACCTTAATTCCCTGGCATTGTTCGACCGCTTCCGACCGGTCTCACTGCTTGTCGCCGACAAAGATGCCGAGATAGCGCTCGCCGGTATAGTCGGCCCGGAAATTGCCCCCTACCGAGTCGGCGTTGGGACCGTAAAAGGCGCCGTTGATCTCGGAACTCGCCGCATCGGTGACCACGGCCGTAAATCCTCCCGTGGTCAGGGTGGAAGCGGCCGAGCCGATGGGCAGGGTCTTGCCGGCAAAACCGATGGCAGTATCGGCCGGGAAGGCGATCTGACCGGTAACCGCGTCGGCCACCGTGGTCCTGCTGAAATCGATGGTGAGATCGAGGGTGCCGGTCGGTAGCTTCTGCAGGGTGTTGCTCGGGTTGGCGGTATCGATGCGCACCCCCTCGGCACGGCCCTGGTATATTGCCACGACTCCGGTGTCGATGAGGTTCTGGACCGCGCTGGCCGGGGTGCGCTCGCCGGCCACCCAGTAGGAGCCCGGCAGATGCAGGTGGTAATCGGCACCGCTGGACGGATCCTGCCAGGCCGCCTCCCAGTACCCCCAGGTGGCATAGGTGGCCGGCTGATCAGCCGCCTTGGCGGGGACGAGGTAGTTGGCCGAGGCCCCTCCCTTGAGGGTGCCGGAAACCCCGTTCACCGTCACGCCCGCCCCAGTGCTATCACCGATTTCGGCGGCAAACACCTGGTCATCGATAAAGGCGGAAGCATGCGGAGCGCCGACCTCGAGAGACAGGCTGGCCGACCCGGCGGTGACTGCGGCCCGGTCGGTGGCGGCCAAGGAGCCGGTGATCGTACCGGCATCCCGATCGACGGTGAACGCAAACTGACTCGGATCGCTGTTCATGAATTCCTGCCGGTTGGTGCCGATATCGGCCATGTCCTCGGCAGGTCCGGTGACAAATCCCTCGAACACGGCGGTGCCGGTGGCCGCCGTCTTGGTGGTGGTCCGCATGCCAGCGCCAAGGGCGCTGAAAGTGGCCTCGGCCGACGACAGGTCGGTGGCGAGATCGAAGAAGCTCCCCATGCCCCAAAGCCCGAATCCTTGCGTATCGGTGCCGTAGAACCGGCCGCCGCCGCTTTCAAGACCAACCACGTCGATGGCCGTGGTAAAGGGTGAGGCCGTGGAACCGAGAAGGGTGACATTCACGAGAGGAGCGTCGAGATTGGTGGCGTCGATATCGGCAAGGAAGAATATCCGCTCGAGGGGCGCGAGGAGGTCGGTCGGCGCCGGCTCGATGACCCCGAGCACCTTGCCGGCGTGCCAATTGGCCATGACCGAAAACGGCGGCAACAGAGCCGCCCAGGGCGGAGCACTTCCGGAAGAGTCCGTATACATCGCCAGCATGGCTCCCTGGTACACGGAGATCCCGTCGGCGGGTAAGGCGGCCGGCTGAATCCCGAGCACGGTGAACATCTGGAAATCACCGCTGGCCCCCGTGGTTGTGGATGTGTAGATGGAGGGCGGCACGACCCAGTAGGCGAAGTCGCCGAGGGAGGATGCGTGCCACTCGCCGGCAAAGGACTCGGAGTTCCAGAATTGCTCGGTGTGCCAATACGGATCCTCCACCAGTTCGCTCCAGGTGCCGGAGGCCGGCGCCGGCATGGTGAAATCCAGAGGGATGACAGGATAGGAGGAAACCCACCCCCACACCTTTCCTCCATCGTTCACCGCCACCGCCGGGCCGATGGCGTAATCGGCGGCAGCGCCGCCGAGATACGAGCCTCCGAGCAATACACGGCCGCTGGACGGACCGGTGTCTGCCGATTCGGCCACGAAAACACCGGTGTGGATCTCCGGCTGGTACCCGTAACTGCTCATGGTATAGAAGCTGCCGAGCAGGAGATCCAGACCGGTATTGCCAAAGAAATCACCGGCCAGTTCCCTGTCGTACGGAATGCTGCCGTCCACGGTGACATAACTGTACGCGTACAGGGAGCCGCTGCTATCGAGGCGGCCAAGAGCGGTCAGGTGGGGCCCCTCGGTGACGGTTCCGAGGATGACATCGGCCCGCCACTCGCTGGAGGCGAAATCGACCAGTATCGAAACGATACCCGGCCACCACTCACCAAAAACCCCGGCGCCCGGATCGGTATGCAGGGCCATCACCTTGCCCTGGAACAGCCCCCGGCCCGTAGGGCTCAGGGCCGTCATGTCCTGTCGCGGCAGGGAAGTTGCCGCCCACAGGGCCTCCACCTCGTCGGCCGGATCCTCGCCGGGCAGCAGAATCCTGCCCCAGGTCGCGGTCTGGTCGATGTCCAGGGAAGAAAGCGGCGGCACGCCGAGGAAAGGCGGGTTGTCGGTATACAGCACACCAGGAGGCTTCCAGCCGGTGGTGGAGGGCGCGCCGTTGTCGAGCACGGCGGCGAAGACGCCGTCACTGACCGCCACGCCGTCAGTCGCGGAGACATTGAGCCAGTCCCAATCGAGCAGGCCAGTGAGAGTGGTCTCGACACTGACACCGCCGCCGGCGGTGATCCCGATGGTGAGGCCTATATCGTCATAGTCCACGTCCACGGCCTCCAGCGAGCCGTCTGCATAGTAGTACTCCTGGATCCCCTTGACCACGCCCGTGAGGGTCCGGTCGTGGAGCGGCCAGGGGGCACTGGTCACGTTACCGCTTCCCGCAGCCACCATCTGGTAGGCCCCCACCGGGGAACCCGAGGCGAAATCATCCACCTCGCCCTCCACCGCAAATCCAAGACCTTGGGCACTGTCCAGGAAAAGATGGCCGGTCGGGGGCTGGAACAGGAACAACGTGTCGTCCCCCCCGGCCACGAACTGCAACGTGGAGAAATCGTTTCCCGTCAGGGTACCAAACAGGAAAGCGTCCTCCAGGGGGAGATCCCCTCTCACCCCGCCCAAGGGATCGTATCCCGAGAGATGGGCAAGCACCTTGCCCGTATCGAAGTTGATCCAGGTGGTGCCGCTGGCATAGATGCCGCCCACGGGCCGACCGTCGGTGTAGCGCAAGAGGCCGGCGGCCTCTGTGGTATAGACACCACCGCCGCTGACCGGCAGATCGACGGTGGGCACACCGGCGTAGCCGAAGTCACTGTAGCCGTACGAAACGCCCCCATCGACAAACTCGGAAAGCCCTCCGAAGTACCGGAAGGCGTGGTTCTGGTAGTCGAACACCGCTTGATCAGGTGACAGGACGCGATCCACACCTAACAGGCTGACCGTCCGGTTCAGATCAGCCTCGGTGGCGGTGGCAAAGCCGAGCACCGGGGTGTCCATCTGGCCGCCGGACTCGTCGAGGGAAAGCGAACGCGATGCGCCGGTGGCCGAATCGGTCATCGTCCCTGAATAGATATCGCCACCGGCGTCGGTCAGCAGCACGTCACCGAACCACCCCTCCTGGAGGGAACCGTCGTCGAAGTTGAACAGCACTGACAAAAAGGTGCCGGTCTGCTCGACGGCGGTCGACGGCGACGCGACACTGGTGAGCGTACCACCGAAGATACCGGTGTACAGCTCACCGGTATCGCCCCAACGCTTGGCGAAGAAACTACCAAGCAGGCCGGCGTCGGAGGAATCGGTGCCGGTGAGCCGCCCCCAAAGCCCCGCATCCCAGAAAGAACCGTTTGCGTCGCTGATGGAGGATGACGTGAACCGGGCTCCGACAAGCGAGCCGTCGGTGGTCAACTGAGGGCCTCCGGCAACGCCGCTGAAATCGAGCAACCCGGTAAAGGTATTGGCTCCGAGATCGAAATCAAAATCAACAGTACCGTACAGTTCTTCGTCGAAAACGTCGGCAGCGGGATCAGTATGCAGGGCGAGGGCTGGACCGGAAAAGAGGGCGTGGACCGACGTTATCCCTGCAGTTATCCGAAGAACATCGAGATCCGGCCGGGAGCTGGCGATCCAGAATCCCTCGCCGGTTGGGTAGGGCAGCACCATGCGGCCCCAGATCGCGCCGAGGAAAGTCTGTTCCTCGGGCAGTTCCGTGAACAGGACACCCACGGCACCGTTGGGGAACGGGTCGGTGACTCCGAAAAAGATGTCGTCACCGATGGCCACCCCGTCCACCAGGTTGATGGAGTCGATGCCGGAGTCCTGCAGGTCCTGGATATACAGGGAGCCCGAAATCGTCCCGTCCGTGGCCGGGGTGATGGTGAGATCGCCGGCATCCCAGGCGGCGTTCAGCAAACCGAGCGTCCCGGTAGTAGCGTTCCACTCCTCCATGGAGCCGGCCATGAAGCCACGGAACGTGCCGCCGCTCCTGGTAATGGCAGGCGAATCGACCCGGCCGGCGGTCACGAGCAGGTGGGCGGTACCCACCGTGGTACTGTCCAGGGCCGAGGTAAGATCACCGCTCCCGGCCCAACCGAGACCGATACCATCCGTGGCATAGAGACTGCCGACACCGGTGGCCGGCAGATACCGGAGTTCCAGACCATCTTCGAGTCGTTCGCCGAAACCGAGAAACGAGAGTCCATCGAGCCCGGCGCTCGAAGCATGACCATACAAGAAACCAAAATCAAGGAGGGCCCCGTCCCACGATCCCCGGGCGATCCCGAGGACGGCCCCGGTGGTGTGGTCGAGCCAGAACCAACCGGTCGTCCCATCAAACCACGGCGTCACCCCGTCCGTGTATTCCGGCAAGACACTCACGAATCCCTCATAGGCGCTCACGCCCGCGGCAGGCGGCGATGATGTCGGCACCCCGGCGAACCCGGTTTCGACAAACCACATAATAGGGGAAGTAGACGTAACGGTATCTCCCGCCGCCGTGTCCCCCCAGGCATGAAATTGGTGATCAGCGGTAAAAAATACGTAACCATCAGACAGACCCACTGGGGTACCGTCCACCGTGAGGCTACGGGAAAACGACGCCTCCCACCCCCACGGCGCATCACTCGTCATCCCATCCGACTCGTCGAAGGCAAGGATCCAGGATGTCCCGTCGGTGGCGGTCTCCACGCCGGAGAACCGGTCGCCGCCCTCATCGATCAAAACCGTGGTCCCGGCCCATGTGCGGCGAGGAATGGAGGGATCGGTGATATCCGCGTCGAACAGCGCCAGGAAGGCCCCGGTGGCCTGGGGAAGTACTGCCGTCTCTCCATTGGCGACCGTATCTTCCAGCGTGGTCGCCGTCTGTTCCCGGGTGGCATCGGTGACCACCGAGGTCACCACCTCCTGGAGGGTATCGACGAGCTGATCCACCGCATCCGTGCCGGTATCCGTGGCTTCCAGAAGGCCGCTCTGCTCTCTCTCCGGCAGGCCGGCGGCGTCGGTCCCGGATGGCGCAAGCGGTTCCTCATCGGCCAAGATATCGAGGGCCGTGTCCCCGGCCGCTCCCACGTCCTCACGTTCTTCCGGCTGGTCGGCTGGCTTCTCGGCCGGACCGGCAGCGGCGACCTGCTGCTCTCCGCCCTGCTCTTCCTGCTGGGTCGCCTGCTCTCCGTCACCGGTCTCTCCACCTTCTCCCGCACCAGCCGCTTGGGAACCGTCCTGCCGGTCTTCGTCTTTCTGCTCGGCCTGCTCCCTGCCCTCGGTCGGTTGCCCTTCCTCCTCGCCGGTCACCGGTCCGGTCAGTTCTTTATAGAATTGCTGTAAATCGGCCGGGGTGGCCTTCTTCGGCGGGGTGGGCGGCTCGCCGGGCGGCACGGTGGTCATCAGGTTGGGGGTGGCGAGATCGATCCTCCCGAACTTGTTGGCCACGTAGATGCCCCGACCGCCCTCGAACAGAACCGCCAGCACCTGGTTCCGGTAGATACCCGAATACATGGAACCGCGGATGCCGATGGTGGCGGTCGGGGTTTCGGTGGCGAAGTTCTGGGGTGCGATCTTGGTGATGGCGCCGCCCACCACCCGGAACACCCCCTCGGTCACCCGGGTCTTGAGGGCGCCGTCTCCGGCCTGCGGCTGGTACCGGTACTCACTCACCGTCATCACCGTGTTCCGGCCGAGACTGACCAGGGAATGGTCGGTGAACATGAGCTGCACCCGGCCGTTGTTGGTATAAATGGTATCGACGACGTAGATGGGATCCTTGACCCGCAACCGACTCCGCTTGCCTTGACGTTCCACTTCGACCTTGCCACGGACCGCTACCACCGAGCCGGCCTGTTCCAGGGCGTGGGCCGGACCGGATGTCACCACCAAGACCACGGCCACGATCATGGCCGCCAGGACCGCGACCGGCATCGCTGGTCTGCACATGCGCTTGCTTCTCATGACAACCTCCCCTCAGAACGAGAACGCCAGGCTGGTATTGATCACGTCCTTGTCATAGGTATACAGGGCGATGTTGGAATTGGAGTTGGTATGACTGTAGCCGATCTCGATATCGAGCCGGCGTTGCCGCTCGACCCACACGGTTTTCCGGAGCCCGGCCGCGAATGACCAGACCTTATCGACCCGGGTGGTGAGGAAACGGGGATCGTCGGCATCGTACTTAGCGCCGTGCCGGTGGCCGCTGATCCACAGGTTGAGGCGCCGGGGGAAATCCCGCTCCAGCCGCAAATCGATACCGTACCGGTCGTAAGCGAGCCAATCGGCCGTGGCGTTCTCCAATTCGGCGGTGACCCCAAAAGTGAGGCGGGTGACGCCGAACTGGAAAAGCTCGTTGAAGGAGAAGGTGGTGGTAAAGGCGTCCCGGTTATGATCCTGGAAGTAGCGCTTGTCCTCCACCTTGGCCCCGAGCTGCAACAGCACGTTGGCCCCGAGCATCCGGGTATAGCGGCCCTCGACCCCGGTGGAGCGCAAATAGCGATCGTGTTCGAGATAGAGCTGGCTGAGTAAGGGGTGCAGGTCCAGCACCGCACCGGAAGACAGTTGCCAGGAGGGGCCGGTGGTGAGTCCAAGGTAGCGGGTATCCAGATCGTCCACGAACTGGTAGGTACCGGTATAGTGGAAGAAGGAACTTTTCCAGAGCAGTCCGGGCCGTTCCGGCCGGTAGACGTGCGTCAGGGTGACGGTGGTGGCGTAGATGTTGTCGCCGGGCTTGTCGGGGATGGTGGTATCGAAGGCGGTGTTGCCGAGAAAAATACGGATGGTGTCGTCGTTGGGCGCCGCCCGGACGTTGTCGTCGTGGCTGAAACCGGCGACCAGGCTGCCGTGCAGGAAATGACGCCGTTCCCGCTCCTGGATCCTGTCGAGCATCATCTGGATGTTGCTCTTCACTGCCGGCGGCGGATTGGTATCGAGCACTTCAAGGAGATAATGGCGTGCCGTGGCATAGGAACGCAGACCATAGTAGCAACGGGCCAGCTCGAGTTTGACCCGCATGGCCTCGGGATGGACGATGAGCACCCGATCGAAGGCCATGATCGCCGCCTCGTAATCCCCCTTTTCAAAGGCGGCTCGACCAAGCAGGAAATTGATCTCCGGGTCGTCTGGATAGCGCAGGAAGGCGGCGAACAACCGGTCGTAGGCGTCGGCATACTGGAGTTCGGCCAGCAACCGACGGCCCGCCTCGAAATCTGCATCCCGCGGAGCGGCAACCGCCAAGGAACCGACTAGGAAGACTCCGGAAAAAACCAGAACGAGGCCGCATCGAACAAATTCACGCATGGCACCTACCTATTTCAGTCCGTTGAACGAGCCGCTGATCCGCGACGATTCCCCTATAATTTCGTACTTACTGAAGACCACCCCCACTGTCAATCGATATTTTCTTTCAATACAATGGTGAACACCGACCCTTTGCCAGGAGTGGAATCCACCGTTATCCGGCCACGGTGGGCGGTGACGATGTGCTTGACGATGGCCAGCCCGAGACCGGTTCCACCCTGGCGGCGGCTGCGGGCCTTGTCGGTGCGGTAGAACCGCTCGAACAGGCGCGGCAAATGGACCGGTTCGATGCCGATCCCCTGATCGCACACCGCAATGGTCACCGCCTCCCCTTGACGGCGGGCGGTTACGGTCACGCGTTTGCCGGCGTCACTATAGGTAATGGCGTTCGTCACCAGGTTGACCACCGCCTGTTCCAGAAGCGGCCCGTTCACCGCGGCGGCGAGCCCGTCTTCACAGGTACACTCCACGACGATGTCCTTGGCTGTCGCCAGCGGCCGACAGTCCTCGATGGCTCGCCGTAGGATATCGTCGAGTTCCTGATATCGGAGATCGATGACGCCCCCCTCTTCGTCCTGCTCGATGCGCGACAGCAAGAGCAGATCATCGATGATGGCGGCGAGCCGCCGGCTGTTCCTGAGAGCGATCTCGACGAACTCCCGCGCCTGTTCCGGTTCGGCCAGAGCGCCGTCCCGCAGAGTCTCGAGAAATCCCTTGATGGTGGTGACCGGCGTCTTCAGTTCGTGGGAGACGTTGGCAACGAACTCGCGCCGCAGGCTCTCCAGCTTTTTCAACCGGGTGACATCGTTGCAGACCAGGATGGCACCGGCGCCCGTCGATGCTGGCAGGCGAACGCCGTGCACCTGCAAAAACCGCTCGCTCCCCTTGCCATGCAAGACGATTTCGGTCTCCCGCACCGTCTCGTGCCGTTCAGCGAGCAGATCGAGGATGAACTGCTGCAGGGTGGCGTTGCGCACCGTCTCCAGAACCGTGCGGCCGACCACCTCTTCTTCGCGCCCGCGGTCGAGCAAGGCAAGGGCGGCCGGATTGACGGCCTGGATGCGGTTGTTCCCGTCCACCAGGAGCACCGCCTCCACCATCCTTTCAAAGAGGGTGGCAAGTTCCTGGTACCGTTGGTATACGGTGGCCAGACGATGGCGCACCGCGCGGCTCGTTTGCCGGATGGCCCGTTCCAGATCGACCAACTCCACCGGCTCCACGGCGGTGTCCGGAGCCGGGGCCGTATCCCGCCCGGCCTCCCAACCGCGCACCCGGTCCGCAAGCCGCGTTATGCCCCGCCCCAGGATACGGGACAGTCCCCAAGCGGCGATCCAGCTTGCCCCGAAGGCAACGACAACCACGAACCACCGCCGGCCGGGGGACACCACCACGCCGGCCGTCTGCAAGACGAAGAATACTACCAAGAGGACAGCGGCGACCGAGGCGCCGATGAAAAGGAGGGAGAGTCGAAGAAGGGAAGGATGCCGCATCGCCATCCGCGATCACGCACGGCTGGCGAGGAGAGAAGCGACCGCGGCCGGATCGGCGGCCGCCACCCGATCGGCGGCGTCGGCCAGGGCCTCGGCGAAGGCGGCATCGGGATCCCGACCGGCGGCTGCCTGGCGGATCGCCGCGTCGAGGGCCAGAGCGAGGGCGGCGAGCCGGCGCCCGACCGTAGCGGCCGCGGCGGATTCCATCGCCGTGGCAAGACGCGCCTCGATTTGCCGCAAACGATCGGCAAGTTCGGCCGTCGCGCCGGCCTCCGGTTCCGGCCCGGCTGTGGCAAGCTCACCGGCCACTGCCTCAATCTCGGCACCGAGTTCGGCCAGCGCCGGCCGCAGACGATCGGCAACATCCCCTCCGGTCTCGGGTTCGGAGGGGACGGTCTCCGGTTCAGCCGCCGGGGCGGCGACGGCCACCTCTTCCATGGGCGGCACCTCCAGAGGCAGAAACTGCTCGAGGAAGATGGACGACTGGCTGGCGTCCATCTTTTTCAGGAGATTCCGAATCGGCTTTTCCCGACAACCGGCCAGAAGGGCGGCCAGGAGATCCGACATCGGCACGTTGAAAAAATTATCGGCATCCGGCTCAAGATCTGCCACCGCGGCGTTGATCGCTTCGAGAAAGGCCTCCCGATCGAAGTAGGTATCGCGATTCTCGCGGGCGGTGGTGATATGGGTCTTGACCTGCTCGTTGGTACAGAGTTCATAGAGGGTCTGGAAGACGACGTCGAGGTCGAAGGCGTACCGCTGCCGCGTGGCCGGCGCAGCCGGCTCCGGGGAAGAGGCCGCAGGTGCCGGGTCTCCGGCCTGCTCGTCGAGCAGGGCCAGCACCGAGCGCAGGCGCTCGGAGAGACCGGCCACCCGCTCGCCCACTGTCGACGCCGCCGATCCTGCTCCACCCGGAGCGGCTGCCAACAGGTCGGCAACCTCGGCCAGCTCGGTCCGACACTGGGCCACCACGGTCCCCATCTCGTCGGCCAGGACCTGCCGGGCAAGGGTGGTCACCTCGCCAGCGAGCCGTTCCAGCACGGCCGTACCCACCGCAGCCGCGTCGTCCCGGCGCTCCCGCTCGACGATCTTTTCCACCACCGGCAGTCCACCGCCACCGAGGACGGTGAGGTTATAGATCACGGTGTCGGTGGAAATCCGGAAGAAACCGCTCGAGATTTCGAGATTGACCTCGGGCTTGTCGTCTGCCATGCCGTCCCTCACCGCATCTGGCCGGTGAATCGGATGCCAACCTCATAGAGGGTCTCCGATCTGCCGTTCTTGGTCCAGATAACCACGCCCACCACCCGCAACAATCCACGATCGGATTCTTCGCCGGTCCGCAACCAATCGCCGTTCTCCTCCCGCCAGCCGGGCACCTCGATCTCGAACAGCAATTGGCTGCCGGCACCCACCGCCGTATCGGTACGGAACCGCAGGCCACCGGCGCTGATATCGAGCAATTCCCCCGCATGGCAAGGCGAACGGCTGGACAGATCTTCGAGAACACTGTAGCGCATGACGAAGCGACGGTACAGACGCGGATGGCGACGCCGCTCCTGGCCGAGCCGTTCGAGAACAAGTGCTTGATCCATGAATCCCCCCCGCAATCCAATGAATTTCTCCTTAGTATCCTACCCTTTTCGGAGGGGGGAAATCAACTCCCTTGTATCTTAACCAAAGCACAGAGAAGCGCCGTAGACGGCCGTATGGCCA
>CAYRGZ010000039.1:0-19060 GCA_964423785.1 uncultured Desulfobulbia bacterium | reverse complement strand
GTGGCCGCCCAGGCCAACAGGAACACCAGGAGGGCACCGGCGGACCGCCTCCCCCCTCCTCCTCCGTGTCGTCTTACTGGATACATGTGCCGTCTCCCTCCTGCCATGCCGGAGTGGTGACCGAGGCCTCGTTGCTGAATCCGGAGAAGTCCTCATCCCGGTAGGACCGGACGCGGAAATTGTAGGTCTTTTCCGGATCGATACCGAATCGGACGATATAGCTGGGGCTGCCGCTTGCGACCCGATCGACGGTAACCCAGCGGCCGTTGGGCGCCAGTTTGTCGATCAGGAAGCCTTGCGCCGTGGTGGCGCTGGAGGTCCAGTCGAGCTGGATGGTGCGGGAATCCAGGGCCGTGGCGGCCAGTCCCTGCGGGGCCGGCGGCCGGCTGGTATCGCAGACCACCGGCGAGACCACCGGCAGAACGGTCGGATCCCAGGCGCAGGAGGACGCCTTCGTGGCCACCACCCGGTAGCAGTAGGTGGTTTCCGGCCCGAGTCCGCCGGTATCGGTATACGAAGCCTCGGCCGTGACGAGGAGTATGTCGTCCACCGTGGCCTGCAGGCTCACCGCCTCGCTCCGGTCGGCCATGGTCTGGATTCGGACCAGGGTCGGCGCGCCACCGGTGGTCACCGGTCCGGCGTGGCCGACCTCGACGAAGCCGCCACCCTCGTCCACCGCCACGGCGAGCACCCCGGCGGTGCGCGACATGCGGATGGTGACCGTGTCGCTGGCGGCCGGCAGGCTGGCCGTGCTCTGGACCCCGTTCACTCGGAAGACCGCCTCGTAACCGTTGCCGTTCGCGTCCACGTACCGGTCGAGGTAGAAGTAGTCGTGGGTGAGCGGTCCGTAGTCGTCCGGATCCGGGAAGCTGATCCGGACCCGAAGCGGCCGGTGCTTGACCCCGGCGGTCGGGGCCGGCGTGCCGTCGGGCAGGTGGAGGGTGAGCCGCAGATCGAAGTCACCGACGCCAAACGATGTTGGATCGAGCAGGTCGATGCGGCCGATGTTCCAGCCGCTCGTCGTCCCGGTGGAGGAGACCGTGAACACGACCGCCCCGTTGCTGTCGTCGATGGTCACGGTCCCGGAATCATCGGTGATGTCGGTGGGCGGCGTGGTCGTGGTGACGGTGTTCAGCTGACCCTCTTGGACCCAGCGGTTCGGATCGATACCATTGGTGAAATCGTCCAGGTTCACCGCCGCCGGCGCAGTGGCGATGGTGGTGAAATCGGTGCAGGCCGCCCCCTGGCAGCGCTCGATGGCAAAACCGTCCTCGTCCAGGTTGGTATCCTGCCAGGCGAGAGTCATGGCGACGGTGTCCGTATCCTGGTACACCTCGGTGACCGTGAGCTGCGGCGCCGTGGGGGACGGCGTGGTGACCGCCACCGCGGTCGACGGGCCGGAATCCCAGCCCGCCGTGGTGTTCGTGGTCCGCACCCGGTACTGGTAGGTGGTGGCCCCGCAGGCGGTCTCGTCGGTATAGGTGTTGGTTCCGGCCGGCAGGGTGAAGGTGGTCACGGTCGAGAAGTCGCACCCTGCGCCCTCGCACCGTTCGACCACCACCGCCTCCTCGGTGTCGGTCCGGTTGAGCCAGGCGAGCGCCACCGTGGTGGTGTCCGTGGCCGTGGCCGCGAGATTCGTCGGCGGCAGCAGGCTGGTGATGGCGGTGGCGGTGTTGGACGGGCCGGCCTGCCACTCGTTGGCTTGACCCTGGTTCTTGAAGGCGGTGACCCGGTAGCAGTAGGTGGTGTTCCGGTCGAGGCCGGTATCGGTGTAGCTGGTGGCCCCGGCCGGTACCGTGTTGTCGACGACCACGAAGTTGGCGCAGCCGGCGTCGCCGCGCTCGACGATGAAGCCGTCCTCGTCCCCGCCGGTCGCATCCCAGGACAGTTCGATACGGGACTCGGAGCCCCAAGCGGCCGTGAGGTTCTGGGGCGGCGCCGGTGTCGCCGTGGTCACCGTCACCGGCCCGCAGGCGCCGGAATCCCAGCCTGCGCTGTCGTTCACCGCCCGCACCTGGTAGGTGTAGGTGGTGTTCGGCAAGGCCGTGGTATCGGTGTAGATGGTGGTGTCCGGCCCCACCGTGGCCACCTGGACGAAGTTCGTGCAGCCGCTGCCGGCACAGCGGTCGATGACGAAGCCGGTCTCGCTGGCCGTGGTATCGGTCCAGGAGAGATCCACCGTGGTGGTGCCGTTGCCCGTCACCTGGAGCGATGCCGGACAGGCCGGCGTGGTGGTGATGGCCACCGTGGCACCGTAGTTCTCCCAGGCGCAGGTGCCGTTCCCCACCACCGGTGCGACCCGGTAGGTGTAGTCGGTGGCGCCGATCAGGCCGATGTCGCTGTAGCTCGAGGTCCCGCCGCCGGGATCGGCGACCGTGGCGATGGTGGTGAAGTCGGTGCAGCTCGCGTCCGCGCACCGTTCGACCCGGTGGTCGGTGGGCGCGGTGTCGGTCCAGGAGAGATCCACTTCGGTCTCGGAGACTAGGGTGGCGGTGAGGCCGGTGGGCGGCGTGGGGGGCGGCGGCACGAGATCCGTGGGCGCGGCCGTGCCCGGATCACCGGTCCAGATCCGGCTGCCACTGGTGGCTGGTCCTAGGGTGGCGGTGGGCACCACGGCCACGTCGGCCATCACCCGCACCTCGTCGATGATGCCGACGTGGCTGTTTTGGGTGATAGCGATCCGCAGGGGGGTGTCATTGTGCAGACTTGAGTTGCTGATCTCCCGCCAGCCGTTCAGGCCGTCGCCGCTGACGAGATAACGGGCGCCGCTAGCGGTGAGCACGATCTTCATCTCGTACCGGTTGCCGGCCTGGTAGGAGATCACCTGGTAGGAGCCGTAGACGGAGCCCTTTTCGTAGGGGCGCAACGCGCTGAAGTTTGGCCAGTAGAGACCGTGCACCAGCTGGTTGTAGTTTGCGTCGGTTGTCTGGTCCTGTTCCCAGCCCATCATCACGTAGTCACCGCCTGGGCCGTCCTGGGGCCGGAAGGTGATATAGAGGGCCTTGCCCTCGACCCGGTCGATGGTGGTCTTCGAGATCAGGGCCGTATTCCAGCCGGAGTTTTTGTAAACGAGGCCGAGGCCGTCGTTCTGGCTGAACTTGCCGTAGGCGTCGATGACCACCCATTTGCCGGTGTCGATGTTGGTGCCACGGAAGTCGTCGTAGAACTCGAAGACCGCCGTCTCGTCGGCCACCGGCCCGGCGTTGGGGTTACCGTAGTAGAGGATGACTGTGTCGTTGGCCCCGGGCTTGAACCAGAGGTCGGCCGAGACACCATCGGTTTTCGTCACGATGAAGTACGGCAGCTCGACCCCGGCCGTGCTGTCGTAGAACCGGAGGTCGTCGAAGTCGGGCTGCATGGACGGGGTCCAGGGGACGGTGAGCCTGACCGGTGCGTCGGGGGTGAAGTCGCTGATCGTCACCGGTGCCTGGCGCGACCAGGTATTGCCGCCGCTGTTGGCCAGGGATACGCCCACGTCCTCGTTCACCGCCGTCACCCGGTACGAGTAGGGAATCTCCGGACAGACGGTGTCGTCGAGGAAGGTCTGCACGTCACCAATGATGCCGATCTCGGTGAAATTCGTGCAGCCGAGGCCGGCGCACCGCTCGATGACAAAGCCGGTGTTGGAACTGGTGGTATCGGTCCAGTCGAGGCGGACGTGACCGCCGTCCACCGCCGTGGCCGTGATCCCGGACGGGGCCGGCGGCGCCGGCGTGGTGGCCTCGGCCGTGGATGTGGTGAGTTCCGGCCAAGTACAGGTGCTGTATTTCACCGCCCGCACCCGGTAGGTGTAGGTGGTGGTCATGGCCAGGCCGGTATCGGTGTAGGTGAGGGTGTCCGGTCCCACGGTGGCGATCTCGGTGAAGGTGGTGCAGCCGCTGCCCTGGCAGCGGTCGATGGCAAAGCCGTCCTCGTCACCGTTGTCGTCCTGCCAGTCGAGCCGGATCTCGGACTCGGATAAGGCGGTGGCGGCGAGATTGTACGGCGCGGTCGGCGTGCCGGTGGTAACCTCCACCGTGGAGGTGGAGACAGAGGACCAGGTATTGGGGAATGTGTAGCAGGAGTCGCTTTGCTCCTCGGTGCCGAAGGTGACCGTCGTGTCGATGGTGTCGGCAGGGAGCACCGCCAGCATGGAGATGCGGGCCTCGTGGGAGCCCAGGGTCACGGCCACCCGCAAGGGCGAGGTGGTGAGGTTGTCGCTCTCGTTGACCAGGACCCAAGATGCGGCCCCTTTCTTGCGGACATAGTAGCGGGCGCCGCTGGCCTTGAGAACCATCTTGATCTCATAGGCCTGACCGGTCTTCATGTAGGAGAAGTAGGTCTTGTATCCCTTGTAGGAGCCAAGCTCGTAGACAGAGATGTAGTAGTCGCTCCAGTAAAGGGCATGCACGAGCTGGTTATAGGACGGGTTGCTGGTCTGGTCCTGTTCCCAGCCGAGCATGAAGTAGTCGTTGGCCGGTCCATCCTGGGGCAGGATCTCGGCGTACAGGGTGAGGCCGGCGGCCCGGTCGAAGGTGGCCTCGGAGATGAGGGCCCGGGTCCAACTGCTGGAGACGTAGTGGAGTTCCAGGCCGTCGTTTTGCCCGATGGCGCCGTCCGGGTCGATTTCGGTCCATCGGGAGGTATCGATGGTCGTGCCCGGGAAGGTGTCGGCCAGGAGGAAGACCGCCTCTGGATCGCTGGCATCGGTGGCCTGGGGATTGCCGTAGTAAAGCCAGACTGTGGCGTTGCTCCCGGGCCGGAACCAGACCGTGGCCCGCACCCCGTCGGTTTTGCTCGTGATCGTGTACGGCAGTTCGCGGTCGGCCGTCTCGTCGTAGAACCGGATATCAGCGAAATCGGCCCGCATACCGGCCCGGTAGTCCACCTGGATCCGGACCGGGCTCTCCGGTACCAGGTTGGTGATGGTAAGCGGCAGCCGCTGGCTCCAGCAGCCGAGGCCGCCGTTGGTCAGACCCTGGCTCACGGCTGTGATCCGGTAGGTGTAGGTGGTGCCGTAACAGGCCGAGGTGTCGGTGCCGCCGGTGGCGTTGTGCGGTGCCGCGGCCACGGGCTGGAAATCGGTGCAGCCACTGCCGGTACACCGTTCGAGCAGGAAGTCGGTCTCGTTGCCCGTAGTGTCCTGCCAGCCAAGGTCCACCGAGGTGGTGTCGGCGGCCGCGCCCGAGAGGAGTGCCGGTGGCGTCAGGGTAGTGGCGGCCTCGCCGATCGCCGACCAGGCCGTGGTCCAGCCGCAGGCGGATGAGGGTTTCTCGGCACGCAGCCGGTAGCGATAGACGGTGTCCGGCGTCAGGTTGGTGTCGCGGTACGAGGAGGTGCCGGCTGCGAGCGTGATGCTGGTGGCGGAGGAGAAGTCGCAGGTCGCCCCGGAACACCGTTCCAGGGTGAGGTATTCCTCGTCCGTGGTCGAGGGGGACCAGGTGAGCTGGATCTCCTCTTCCGAGATTCTGGTGGCGGTGAAGTCGGCCGGCGGCGCCACGCTCGGAGTCGTGACGGTGACAATGTTCGAGTACGGGCTCGGCCAGCCCGGGCTGCCCGGGTGGTCGGCTGCCACTCGGTAGCTGACAGTCTGACCGTTGCACAGACCTGTGTCAGTGAAGCTGCTGGTATCGGCCGCCACGGTGAAGGATGTGCTCGTGGTCCAGGCGGTGTCGCAGGCGCCGCTGTCGCATCGTTCGACGGTGAACTGAGATTCGGTGCCGAAGTTGTCGGCCCAGGCGAGATCCACGCTGGTCGTACTGGTCACCGTGGCGGTGAGCGGCGACGGGTCGAGCATGGTGGCGGTCGCCTCGACCGGCCCGGCATAGGGGGATGGCCAGCCACAGGCCCCCGGTTTGTCGGCCGCGATCTGGTAGCGATAGGTGGTATCGGGTACCACTGCGGTGTCGTGATAGCGGTGTTTCCGGTAGGAGAGGGTGTAGAGCTGGTTCACCTCGGTATCGCTCAGGGCCCGGTCGTAGACGACCACCTCGTCGATTCGGCCGGCGAAGTGGCCGTAGGGGCCGCCGCCGATCCGGGTGGGCGCGAAGACCGTTTGCCTGAACGAGGTCCGGCCGGTACGGACTTTGACACCGTTCAGATAGATGTACGGCTGCTTGTTGACATAGGTGATCACCACGTGGTTCCAGCCGGTGCCGAGGTCACCGGAATACACGGCCAGGGCGGGCATGTAACCCGCGCCGTGCTCGTAGACCGAGATGCCGTTGGTGCCCACCGAGACGCCGGCGCCGGCGTCGGAGCCGTGGTGGTCGGCTCCGAACAGGTAATGCTGGCCGCCGGTGCCGCCGGTGCCCGAGGTGGACTCGGTATCGATCTGGTGGGTGGCGCTCGTCTGCACCCAGGCGGCCAGGGTGAAGTTGTTGGTCGGCGTGCCGCCCTGGTAGGAGAAGGTCACTTCGTCGTCCACCCCGTCGAAGGAACCGGCCCGACCGGTGTGGCCGGCGTCGATGGTAGTGACGCCGCCCACCGCGGTGCCGTGGTTGTCGTTACCCGAGTCGTCGAGCACCTCGCCGGCGGTGCCGTTCCAGGCTGCCTCGTCCATGGCAAAGGCGACCAGCGCCCCCTCCGGTCGGCCGATGAGATCGGTCATGGTGGCGAGGGGGGCAAAATCGGTGCAGCCGGTTCCCTGGCAGCGTTCGATGACCAGGGCCTGGGTGTCGGTCTCCAGATTGGGATCGGTCCAGTCGAGCAGTATGTTACCCTCGGATATCCGGGTGGCGGTGAAATTGATGGGGGCCTGGGCCGCCGGCGGCGTCGCCTCTGCCGGAGTGCCGTAGGCCGACGACCAGTCGCCGGTGCGCAGTGCCCGTACCGTGTACCGGTAGGTGGTGCCGGCGCACAGCGAGCTGTCGGTGAAACTGGTCTCGCCGGCGGGCACGGTGGCGATCTCGGTGAAATCGGTGCAGCCGCTTCCCTCGCACCGGGCCACCCCGTAGACGTCTTCCCCGTCGGTGGCGTCGGTCCAGGAGATGGTCACCGTGTTGGCGTCCACCACGGTGGCGGTGATGGCGGCGGGCGGCGGCGGCACAATGGTGGCGGCCTCGGTTTCCAGGGGCAGGGAGCGCAGGCCGGCGTTGGTGAAGGCCTGGATCCGGTAGCAGTAGGTGTCGCCTTCCACCAGGCCGCTGTCGGTGTACGTGGTGGTGCCGGCGGCCAGGGTGGTCACGACCGTGAAGTCGGCATCGGTGGCGGCGGCGCACGAACCTGGGGCCCGGCGCAGTTCAAATCCATCTTCGTTTTCCGACCGGTCGGTCCAGGCCAGATCCACCGAGGTGTAGTACGGCGTGGCGGTGAACGGGCTCGGGGCGACGAGCATATCGGCGTCGAAGCGCAGGACCAGGTAGTCGGTGTCGTCGCCGGCCGTGGTGGTGGCGCCGGCGATGAAGGCGGCGCCGGTCGCGTTCACCGTGATGGCCCGGGCGGTATCGTCCCGGCCGGCAACGCCGTCGTAGAGGAGCGAGCCGGTGAGATTGCCCTCCGGGTCGTAAGCCACGGCCAGGATGTCGGAGACGTTGGCCGTATCCGCAGCGTCACCGGCCAGGTAGACGTCGCCGGCCGCGTCCATGGCCATGCCGGCGACGAAATCGTCGGTCACGTCCCGGTCCAGGGTCTGGGACCAGACCAGGCTGCCGTCCGCGGCCAGCCGCCGGAGGTGGAAATCGATACTGCCGGTGGTGCTGGTCGTGTTGCCGGCGATCACGATCTCGTTTCGCAGGGTATCGACCCGCACGGCCACCGCCTCGTCGTAGCCGTGGCCGTCACCGTCCACCGTGATGCCGCCCCACACCGGCGTACCGTCCGCGCCGTAGCGTTCGACGTACCAGTCTTCGTCGCCGTTGGCTCCGGTCACCAAGCCGACCGCATAGATGGAGCCGTCGGCCCCGATGGCGAGGTCGTTGCATCCGTCGGGTCCGTTTCCGGAATCATGGAGCACGGTCCAGAGTACCGAGCCGTCACTGCCGGAAAGTTTCTGGACGAAGAAGTCGTCGTCCACGGTTCCCGCCACCGTACCACAGATCACGACATCGCCGTTGGGCGCGATCCGCACCCGGCTGGGGTAGTCGTTGCCGTTGCCGGGGCCGTCGTAGGGGATGGCGGCCCAGAGCTGGGAGCCGTCGGCGGCGTACTTGATGACGTAGATGTCGTCGTTGAAAGCGGCGTTCTTGCCGTAGCCGGTCACCACCACGGTGTTATTCGGCCCGGCCTCCAGGTCGATGGCCACCGACCGGTCGTCACCGCCGGCCGGTCCATCATATTGGACGGCCCACAATTCCGGCGGGCCGAATTCCGGGGGGCCGGCGGCCGGGTACTTGAGGGTGTAGATGTCGTTGGAGTTGCCCGATCCCGCGTTGTAGAGCGAGGCGTAGCCGGAGACCACCACGTCGTTGTTGGTGTCCACGCCTACGCAGGTGGCCACGTCGAGTTCGTCGTCCGGATCGTTGTAGAGCACGTGCCACTGCTCGCTGCCGTCGTCCGCCTTCAGCTTCACCGTGTAGTAGTCGAAACCGCCGGAGCCCAGATTGGGAGAGAGCTGGGAGCCGGTGGCCACCGGATCACCGTCCGGGCCGACCGCGATGTCGTCGGCCCGGTCGTCGGCCTGTTCGGGACCGTCGTGCTGGAAGATCCAGGTGGGTGGTGACGGGGTGAAGACCGTGGTCAGGGCCTGGGCCGTGTTCGAGTAGTGGGAGTCGCCGTACTGGCTGCTGGTTGCCTTGATCCGGTAGACGTACCAGCGGTGCGGGGTGAGGCCGGTATCGTGGTACAGGGTCTGGGTGGGCGGGATGGCCGCGTCCACCACCGTGAAGTTGGCCGGGTCGGCCTCGCAGCCGAGGCCGAGGCACCGTTCGAGGATGAAGCCGTCCGCGTTGGTCGCGTTGTTGGTCCAGGCGAGGTCGATACCGGTTTCGGACACCGTGGTCGCCTGCAGGTCGGTGGGCGGATTCAACAGGCCGGCGTCGTAGGCAATGGCGTAGAAGTCCGGGTTGTCGAGGCCGTCGGTGGTCTGGTCGGCCCAGCCGGCCACCAGGAGATTACCGGCCGGGGTCAACCCCACGGCCACGGCCACGGCCTGGTCGTTGCCCGAGGCCGGGCCGTTGAAGAGGTGCGACCAGAGCATGGTACCGGTGTCGCGCTTGTACTTGAGGGTGAAGAAATCGTCGTCCCCGCTCGTTGCCTTGTGGGCGTAGCCGGTGACGTAGACGTCGCCCGCCTCGTCCACCGCGATGTCGGAAGGGGTGTCGGCGTTGTCGCCGCCCGAGTTGGCGATCTGTTCCCAGACCAGGGTCCCGTCCGTCGCCCGGTAGCGGGCGGTGTAGAAATCGTTCTTGCCGGTGGCCGTGAATGTGACGCCGGTGAGATAGACGTCGCCGGCCAGGTCGACGGCCACGGCCCGGGGCTCGTTGAGGTTGCCGGCCCCGTAGCTCTGACTCCAGAGTACGGCGCCGTCGGCGGCCGCCAGCCGCTGGGTGACCATGGTCTTGTGGCTGCCGTCGTAGGAAACGCCCGCCACGGCGACGTTGCCATCCGTGTCCATGGCCACCGCCATGCCGCGGTCGTCACCATGGCCGCCGTCGAACCGGGATTCCCACAGCTTGGTGCCGTCCTGCCCGTACTTAATGGTCAAGACGTCGAAGTCCGGGGTCGCGTTCTGCGAGTGGCCGGTGACCACCACGCCGGTGTCGTTCACCGCCAGGGCCATGATCCGGTCCTCGCCGCCGGCCGGACCGTTGTAGGTCTGCTGCCAGAGAGGCGAGCCGTCGGGTGCCGGACCGTTCTCCTTGTACTTGATGAGCAGGAAGTCGTCACTGCCACCGGTTCCCTGGGTATAGCCGCCCACGTAGATGTCCCCAAGGGCGTCCACGCCGACGGCGGTGGCGAAGTCGTCACCATGGTTGGGGCTGTCCCAGGTGTGTTGCCAGAGGACCTGGCCGGCGGTGCAGACGCCGGAACGCGTCACGCCGCAGTACTTGATGACCTGGAAGTCGATGGACACGCCGTTGTCCACGAAGCCGGCCACGATGACGTCGTCGTTGTGGTCCACCGCCACGGCCGTGGCCCGGTCGATGCCGCCGGCCCGGTCGAACAGGGCGGACCAGAGCACGCCGGAACCGTCGGCGGCCAGTTTCACCGTGTAGATGTCCTCCGACGCCTCGGTCGAGTAGCCGGCCAGGATGACGTTGCCCGCCGAGTCTTGGGCGGCGGCCAGGGACTCCTGTTTGCCGGTGCGGCTGTCGCCCAACTGCCAGAGGAGGTCGCCGCCGGCGGCCCAGCCGTTGGTGACGGCAAAAAGGAGGGCGGCCAGAAGGCCCAGCACCAACCGCAAACCGTTGGTCTGTCGACGCTGAAAATGCTTCTTGCTGCTGATGGTCTGCATCATCCCTGTCCTCGACACGGGTTTTCTCTCCTGACTTCCGACTCCTGACTCCTGACTCCGGCCTACCATGGCGACACCGTGTTCCAGAGTTGCTCGTCCCAGGCGCCGCCGCCGGCATCCGGCGACTCGTGGCAGGCGGGCCGCCAGCTGACACCGTCCTTGCCGCCGGTGGGGAACCGCCGGTAGGCGCTGTAGGCGTGGGGCGCGCCGCCGCTTTCCACGCCGCCGCGGTGCTTGGCGTCGAGGCAGTTGGTCCGCAGCAGCCGCGGCAGGCCGGAGGCGTGTGGCTGGTGGCACTTGGAGCACGGGTAGTTGTGCTCGGCGTTGTTGCCCCAGCCCTTGACCGACTCGTGGATCCGGTCCACCGTCTTCCAGGCCGTGTTCTTGTTCACCCCGTCGGTCAGGGTCTCCTTGGCGTGGCAGCGTAGGCAGAGGCCGGCGAAGCGGCTTTCGTCTTCGTTGATGGCGCCGTTCGGGAAGACCTTCTTGTTGGGATTGGTCCACGGTGGGGTGGCCCGGTCGGTGTTCCACGTCGGCAGCATGGCGTTGTAGCGGTGATAGTTGGAGGCGTCGGTGGGGGCCGTGTCCTCCTTGTACGGTGAGGTCAGCCAGGTGCCTTTCAGCATCGGCACCGCATAAGCCCGGTCCTCACCGAGCGACGGGCTTATGCCGTGCGGATCGTGGCACGGCGTGCACAGGCCGTTGATCGGCTCCGTCGCCTGCACCTGGTAGGTGGGATCGTAATTGGGCGATTCCGGGTTCTTGTTGGAGGCCTGCAAGTGGCCGCCCAGAGTGTGGCGGCTGGCCCGCCAGGCATAACGGCCGCTGGGATAGGAACCGTAGAAGCGCGGGTTGTCGTTGTAGCCGATGATCGGCGCTGTGGCCCCGAAGGTCGAGTTGTACCCCCAGGGGGTGGTGCCCGCCGTCTCGGTTTCGTGGCAGTCGAAGCAGAGTCCTGCACCGGTGTTGTAGTGGTTGATGGCGTTGGGATCCGGGTTGGAGGTGGGTACGTAGGTCATCGTATAGCCGCCCTTGCCGGCCTGGGTCTCCTTCAGGTTGGCGCCGTTGTGGGTGCCGTTGAAGGTGACGTAGCTCGAGCTGACGCCGGTGGCCTTGGAGCCGTGAGAGCTGTGGCAGTCGAAGCACTGGACGTTGTCCGTCCCGGCCCGAGTGTCGGGAATGGCCTCGTCGACGCCGGTGGACGGATCCCAGCCGCCGCCGTTGGCAACGGCATTGCCGTGGGCCGAGAACGCCTTGGTGATGTTCTTCGGCGCCAGATCAGGATTGTCGGGATATTTACCCCAGGTGGTGGCGCCGGTGTCGGCGTAGCGGGCCGCGATCGAGGTGCCGTCCCACGAGTACTGGCGCGGTGTCTTGCAGTCGCCGAAGGGCTCGGAGTCGTTGTTTTGGTCGGAATGGCAGCCGAGACAGTGTGGGGTGATGTTTGCCACCTCGGTCCGTTCCTCGGTATGCCCCAGGGCCATGTTGGCGGCGGTGAATTGGGTGACGGTGGGCTTGCCGGTGGTGTTGGCCGGATCGGTGCCGTCGGCATCGTAGACTGTTGGCCGACTGCCGCGGGAGGGATCGTTATCCACCCCAGGGCTCTCCTCGCCGGACCAGATGACGAGATCAACCGGCCCGCCGGAAATCGATTCGTAGGTCTTGTAATTGAAGCCCTGGTGGTATTCGATGTTGATGAGCCCGAGCTCGGTGGCCTCCCAGTGGCAGGCGTAGCACTGCTTACCGGTGACGGCGATGCCCTGGACGTGATGAGAGTTGGCGTTGAACTGGCTCATGATGTTCATGCGGCCGTTGATGGTGCCGGCATGGCACTTGGTGCAGTCACGCGGCAGGGAAAATCCCGTATGGCGCGGTACCGGCCTGGCCTGATGGCAGGTGGTACACGGTTGGTCGTTGGCATGGCTGTCGGTGAATCGGTGCTCGTGACACTGGGTGCAGCGCCGGCTCTGGTTGTGGCCGTCGCCCCACCCGTTGCCGTAGTGCTGGTCCGGATCGTCGTGGCAGACGTTGCAGATACCGTCGTACGGCGCTTCGGTGCGGGCGTAGTCACCGCCGCTCTGGCGGCGGGTGAAGACCACGGTTTTGCGCTCCACCGGCTTGCCGTTGCGGCCGCCGGTACGGATCGCCACCTCGTCCTGGATCATGAAGATGTTGGAGTCGCCATGCGGATCGTGGCAGTCCCAGCAGAACTTGCCGCCCTTCCAGACCACGTCGCGGATCACGTAGGTGTCACCGGCCGCCACCGGTCCGTTGGGGAAGGGCGGATCGACGAACAGGTGGCCACCGATATTCCTGGTGATCAGGCGCGACAGGCCGGCGTTGGCGCCGCTGGTGACGAACACGTACTTGTCGATCCACTGGTTGTCATCCCAGGTCTGGGTCGTATCGACGATCTCGCGGGCCGTGAGCCCGGTGTCGCTGGCCGTACCGGTGAGAAGATCGTTGGCCAGGCTGTCGAGGTAGGCCTGGTAGTGCTTGTAGCCGAAATGCATGGAACTGGCCTTGGCCTGTACGGCGGTGATGAAGTGGGTGCCGGGCAGACCGGGATCGAAGCCGAGCTGGTACTGTGGACCCTGGTGGCACTGGCTGCACTCGCCGGTGGAGTCGTCGTCGTGGCAGATGAGGCAGACGCCCATGCGCACGTAGTTGTTCTCGATGTCCTCCTTCTGGTCCTCGGTCCAGGACTGGGTGTAGCCGGTCTTGTGGCGGTGGTCGTCGTCCGGGTGGCAGGAGGTGCAGGAATCGAGGATGGTGCCGTCCCCGGCCACGAAGCCGGAGTGGTCGGGCCGCGGCTGATCGTAGGGCGGGTTGACGACACTGTCCGCGGTGATGTCGGCCAGCTGCGGTGCCAGGGTCGGCTCGGTGGTGTCGTGGCAGGTGACGCACTCGTCGTCCTCACCCCGCATGTGGCAGAAGACGCACTCCTTCCGGAACCGTTCCTTGAACATCCGGTGTTCCCGCAACCGGAATGGGTTGCCGGTGTCCTGGTGCAGGACCTGGTTGTCGTGGCAGTACCAGCAGCCCTTTTCCGGGAAATCGGCCGGCGGGTTGCCGGTCTGGGGATAGGGGCCGGCGCTGGCGGGCCGGCCGTGGCCGGTGGTCTCCCACTCGGCGAGGTTGATCTTGGCCTGGGTTCCGTTGAACTTGCCGAAATCGTCCACGTCCGGCCCGGTGGTGCCGTGGCAGTCGCGGCAGGGGATGTTGTCCACCGTGTCACCCCACTGCGGGGTGGCGCCGGTGTGGCAGGCGGTGGAAGAGCAGCTCTTGTCCACCGGGTTGTAGGTGCCCCCGTTCTTGAACACGATGTCCTTGTTGCGGTTGACGTGATAGTCAGCGTTGACGTGGGCGGTTTCGTTCATCTTGCCGGTGGGCACCGTGGTGCCGTGGCAATCGGTGCAAGCGCCGCCGGCCACGGTGGCGGCGTGGCAGTCGTCGCAGGAGTAGCCGGTGAACAGATGCCGGAAGTGGGAGTTGGCCCTGGCGGTTCCGGGCCCGGTGTTCTGGTACATGGGCATGGCGGTGAGCCAGCGTTTTTCCGGCATCTTGTCCCAGTAGGTGCCGTCGCGGCCGTCGGTATGGCAGCCGGCGGCGTTGCAGTTGGTGACTGTCGGATCGTGGCCGTGGCAGGCGTTGCACTGTTGGTGACTCAGATTGGTCCATGCGATGGCACGGGTCTCGGGATTCACCGTGGTGCCATCCGAATGGCAGTAGAGCACGGAGCAGGTCTTGGTGGCCGGGTCGTAGGTCGGCAGACCGCCGCCGGCGATGTACCACTGCGGGTCGATGACGATGTCCACCTGGCCGTTGGTGTGCGCGGCCTGGAGGTGCCAGCCGGTATCCACCGTATCGTAATGGCAATAGGAACAGGAGTACTGGCGGATCCAGGCCTCGCCGACCAAACGATCGTGGGCGTTGGTGGCCATGACCAGGGTGTCGAGGTTGGGCCGGCCGTTGTGGCAGCCGTCACAGCCAAGCGCGTAGTTCGGATCACCCCAGCCGGCCCGGTAACCGGTGTCGTTGGGCGGACCGCCGGTGGACGGATTCTTGTGGCAGGAGTCGCAGACCGTGGTGTCGGCCAGGTGGCCGCCGTCCTTGAAGACCACCTGGTTGCCAGCGTCGTGCACCGGGCTGCAGGTGTCGTGACAGGTGGAGCAGGCAAGGCCGATGTCGAGGTGATTCCCGTGGTGGCCGGAGTTGTGGCACTGGCTGCAACCGGCGGCGCCGTCGGTGCATTGGCCCGGACCGTGGCCGATACCGGCGTTGGGTTTGAAGCCCTCGGGGTGCTTGTGGCAGGTGGTGCAATCCGGGGTGACCGCGCCGGTGGGGTGGTCCGGGGAGGGATCGGTGCCGTCGGTGCGGTAGTAGGTGGTCTGGGTATGGCAGACCTGGCAGATGCCTTGGGGGGTACTGGTGGCCGACCGATCGACGAAGCCGCCCGGTGCCGGACCGCCGCCGGCATCGGTGAAATCGGTGGTGGGATCGAAGAACTTGACCGGCCGATCGACGGCCACACCGTTGAAGTTCACCCGGTAACGGATGAGCTGGCCGTAGATAAGGCCGAAGGTGTTGCCGGTGATGGAGAGGTCGGCCACGCCGTTGATGGTGATGGAGGTCGCGTCGGCGGCCACCACTTCGAAGGTAGTGGTGGGATCGAGGGCGTTGGGCACGAAGACGAGGCCGCGGCCCGGTCCGGTCTTGGCGGCCCACTTGGCCGGATCGGTCCAGTTGCTGTCGGCGGTGAGGTTGGTGTAGGCGATGATGGTGGTGTCGTTCTGCGGGATGACACTGGTGATCGTACCGGTGACGAGGTAGAGATCGTCGAAGTTGGTGGCCACCCATTGGAGTTGTTCCTGGAAGTGGGGATCGTGGCAGGTGACGCACTGGGTGGTGAAGGTATAGCTTCCCTGGACCACCAGGCTTGAGTGCAGGGCCTCGGTGGGGGCCTGGGCGTTGGAACCGTCATGGCAGCGCAGACACAAGAAGTTGCGGAAGGTGTCGTCGGCCGTCGGGCTGGCGGGCGGGTAGTCCGGGGGCCAGATCTCGTCCGCCAGTGGATACTCGTGGCAGGTGGCGCAGGAGATGCCGTTGGTTTCGTTATGGGGCGCGTGCAGGAACGAGGCGTGGGCCGATGTTCCGCAAAAGAGGAAAAAGAGGCTGGCAAGAACGAAGGATTTCGCGCGCATGGTGGTTCTCCAGGAATGATTCGCACCGGGAGGCAAAAACGACACAGGCCGTTCCGGTTAACCGAAACGGCCTGCGCGATATAGATTCTTTAGCTACCGAAATCGAAACATATTCTCCCTCCCCTCTCACATTTTGCCTAGCAAAAAATATTCCAAATTTTAAGAAGAATAATATAGCAGCCCGTTGAAAAACGGGCTGTGTGCGGCACAGGGACGTGCCGCCGAATTCCGCCGGCTCTGAAAGAGCCAAGGAATTCGTGAGGTTGGCCAAAACTTTGTTTTGATCAACCGTGGTCGAAAAAGCCAGGGATGGCTTTTTCGACGGACTGATAGAGGCCGATTTATTGCGGGTTGTCGGGATGTGTGCTGATTTGCGATGGAGAATTATCGGAAAGTTCTGGGGATATTCCCCACGACGGGGGGGAAATCACCCCGCCCGTCGGCGCGGCACCAGGCCGAGCAAGGCTCCGGCGATAAGGATGACGAAGCCGCCGTAAACCACCGGTCGGCCTGGATCTCGGCTCACCTGCAGGCCGATATACGGCCGGCCGGCATCGTCGTGGGCAAAGTTGGTCAGCGATATCTGGTAGCCCTGCCAGGTAAAGGGATGGTTGATCGCCACCTCGCCCTCGGCCACCGGCTTTTCCTCCCGGATGAGCCGAAGGCGGGCGGTGATCTGGCGGAGTTTTGGCGGCTGGAAGGCCACGAGGCGGAAGGCATGGCTTCCGAACGGCTCGTCCGGGGCGAGGCGGGCCAGGAGGGTGCCATGGGCGTCGCTCACCACGAAGGTTACGGTCTTCTTTATTGGGTCGAGATCCCGGGCGGTAACGAAAAAATCAGCCACCGCCACTGGCCGGTCGGTGGCGACCTCCAGTAACCGGTCCTTGCGCCCCTCATGCAGCACGCCGATTCTTACCTGGGTAGGGTAGTACCGCGGCACCACCTCCTCCACCCGGATGGCGAAACCGAGATCTGCCTCTCGTTCCAGATCCCAGCGGAAGAAGGTGGCGGTCTCGGTGCCGACGTAGATGTTCTTGGTGGCCACGAATCCCCGGCTGGTCAGGCCGCCGCCGGCCAGGATCACCAGCACGCCGAGATGGACGAGGAGTGTGGGACGCCGCAGGCCACGAAAGCGGCGTACCGTGCAGGAGGTAAGGATGAGGGCCAGGGCAGCCAGCAAGGCCGCCACCGGCCCTACGCCGACCGTCCCGGCGACAAAAAGGACGAGAACCGCGGCCAGAAGGATGAGCAGGGCGAGGGTGGTGGCCGGGGCGGTGAGGATGGCGGCCAGGGTGGCGATGGGGGAACGGTGCGAGGTCATGGGCATGGTCGAGGTGCGATTGCGGCATGGCCGCTCTTGGAGGCTATCATACCAATCCGGTGGGGCGACGGGCAACGGCGGGTTGGCCGGCGTTTTTCAACTTGTTCTCCCGTTCCCGGTGGAGTAGGTTCGTGGGGTGAGGCTTTGAAGACGAAAGACGGCGAGGTTTGAATCATGGCCCTGGTGCAACCCAATTCCGGCGACGCCCTCGTGGTGGTCGATGTGCAAAACGACTTCTTGCCCGGCGGCGCCCTGGCCGTGCCCGGCGGTGATGCCGTGCTCGCGCCCCTGAATCGCTATCTGTTCTTGTTTGGCGAGCGCCGTCTTCCCATCGTCGCCAGCCGCGACTGGCACCCGGCCGATCATTGTTCCTTCGTCGACCAGGGAGGTCCCTGGCCGTCGCACTGCGTGGCCGGCAGCCGCGGGGCCGCCTTTGCCACCGACCTCGAGTTGCCCTGTGCGGCGACCATCGTCTCCAAGGGCACCGAGGCGGACCGCGAGGCCTATTCGGCCTTTGAGGGCACCGGCCTCGACGAGCTGCTACGCCGGCTGGGGGTGCACCGGTTGTGGATCGGCGGCCTGGCCACCGACTACTGCGTGCTGCACACCGTGCTCGACGCCCGGCGGTTCGGCTTCGAGGTCCTGCTTCTCACCGATGCCATCCGCGGCGTCGATGCCACGGCCGGCGACTGCGAGCGGGCCGTGGCCGCCATGATCGAGGCCGGCGCCCGGCCGATGACGCTCGAACAATGATACCCTCGGCCCTGGTTACAGATTTCTACCAGCTCACCATGCTCCAGGGGTATTTCCGGCATGGCATGGTGGAGGAAGCCGCCTTCGAGTTTTTCTGCCGCAAGTTGCCGGCCCGGCGCAACTTTCTCGTCGCCGCCGGTCTCGAGCAGGTGCTCGATTTCCTCGAAGGAGTCTGTTTTACAGCCGACGAGATCGCCTACCTCCGGTCCTCCGGACTGTTTGGCGCCGACTTTCTCGATTGGCTTGCCGAACTGCGTTTCACCGGTGAGGTGGCTGCCGTGCCCGAGGGCACTGTCCTCTTTGCCGACGAGCCGTTGCTCCGGGTGGTGGCGCCGCTCCCCGAGGCGCAGCTCGTCGAGACCCGGATCATCAACATTCTCCATTTCCAGACCCTGGTTGCCTCCAAGGCGGCCCGCATGGTTCTTGCCGCGCCGGGCAAGACCCTGGTCGATTTCGGCCTGCGCCGGGCCCACGGCGGCGAGGCCGGAATCTGGGCGGCCCGCGCCGCCTATTTGGCCGGTTTCGCCGGCACTTCGACGGTGGCGGCGGGCCGGGCCCACGGTATCCCCATTTTCGGCACCATGGCCCATTCCTTCGTCCAGGCTCACGACGACGAGGCCGAGGCCTTTCGCCGTTTCGCCGCCAGCCAGGATGGTCCGGTGGTGCTGCTCATCGACACCTACGACACCATGGAGGGAGCGCGGAAGGTGGTGGACCTGGTGGTCCGCGAGGGCGTGCCGGTGCGTGGGGTACGGATCGATTCCGGCGATCTTGGGGAACTCGCCCGCCGGGTGCGCCGGTTGTTCGACGAGGCTGGGTTGCCGGATCTCAAGATATTCGTCAGCGGCAACCTGGACGAGGACGCCCTCCTTCGCCTGGCCGACGCTCCCATCGACGGGTACGGGCTCGGCACCCGTCTCGATACCTCGGCCGACGCCCCCTATCTCGACTGTGTCTACAAGCTGCAGGAGTACGCCGGCCGGCCGCGCCGTAAGCGCTCGCCGGGCAAGACTACCTGGCCGGGCCGCAAGCAGGTATATCGTCTGTTTGATGCCGACGGCCGCATGACCCACGACATCCTGACCACGGCCGACGACCGGACTGCGGTCGGTACCCCCTTGTTGCAGCCGGTGATGCGTGGCGGTCGCCGCATCGCACCGGCCGAATCCCTGGACGCCATCCGTGCCCGGGTGGCCGACCAGTTGGCCCGTCTGCCCGAGCCTGTCAAGGACCTCACCCGTTCCGCCACCCTGCCGGTGCGCATCGGTCCGGCCCTCGTCGAGTTGGCCGCCGCCTGCTGAGCGGGGATTTCCTTGAGGAAACGGTCAGGCAGGGGTGAGCCGGTTTTTCAATAGACAGCAGGAGATGCGTCGCAGGGGGCGACCGGCGTCGTCGTAGGGGATGTTGCCG
>CAYRGZ010000038.1:14974-19291 GCA_964423785.1 uncultured Desulfobulbia bacterium | reverse complement strand
GAGTTTTTACGGCTTCATCACTTTTCCCGCCAAGAACTTCAGCGACGCAGTTCGTCGAGCATGGCGTCGTCCGCCGGCGCGGCCTCCAGGTGATCTTCCACGTCATCACGACTGAACGACACCCGGGCTTGGGGCCGGTCGGGATCCTTTTTCCCGTAACGAACCACGATGGCGGCCGCCAGTCGCCGGTCGTCCTCACTTTCCGCATAGCGCAACACCCCAAGCGGTCCCGGCCGGTCGGCGTTCTTGACCACCCAGTCGTCGGGTTGTATCAGGCCGGCGAGCCGGTTGTTTTCCCCCTGGTTGCGGCCGAGCACCAGCCAGCCGCCGTCCGGCAGGCGGAACTGGCGGCCGACCAGGAGCAGGCGGGCGTCGGCCACCGTCACCTGGGGATACTCTTTGTGAAACCGCTCGATGCGGCTGCCGAGTTGCGGATCGGTCAGGGTGCAGCCGCCCGCCGGGCTGGGATAGTCGGTGATACCGAAGCGGGCGGCCAGTTCCATCTGGCCGTGGCGGCTCCGGCCCTTGAAGTCGAGAAGCCGCTCGCGGTCCACCAGCCCTTTCTCCTCCACCGGTGTCGGCGGCAGATTCTTGGCACACAGTGGCCGAACCAGAATACCCTCGCAGCCGCTGTCGCGCTCGATGATCCGCATGGCATCGCGCCGCTGCGACATGGGCCGCTGACCGAGCACCTCGCCGGTGATCAGAAAATCGGCGCCCATTTCCTCCATCATCTGCCGGGCATGCCGCAGCAGCAGGATCTTACAGTCGATACAGGGGTTGAAATGCTTGCCGTAGCCATGCGGTGGGTCGGCGAGCATTTCGAGGTACGGTTCGCTCACATCCCTGAGCACCGCCTCGATACCGTACTTGGCCCGCACCCGGCGGGCAAAGCCGGCCTCGTCGGCCAACAGGTCGTAACCGAAGAACGGGGTGACGAACTTGACCGCCGTCACCGCGATCCCCTGGTCCATGATCACCCGGCAGGCCAGCATGCTGTCCAGCCCGCCGGAAAAGAGCGCCAACGCCTTTACCGTCATCGTTTTGTCTACTCCTTTCGGGTTCGGTCGAGCAGTTCGTGGGCGTACGCCAGGGTCCGGTCGGTGGCCGCCGCTCCGTCGAGCATGGCCGCGAGCAGCCGCGGCCGCTCCCCGTCGTCGAGCTGGCGGATGACGGTGCGGGTCCGACCGCCGTCGGTCTGTTTCTCAACGAGATAATGCCAGTCGGCCCGGGCGGCGATCTGCGGCAGATGGGTGATGCAGAGCACCTGGTGATGGCCGCCGAGGGCGGCGATCTTGGCGCCGACCTTCTCCGCCGCCATGCCGCTGATACCGGCGTCCACCTCGTCGAAGATGACCGTCTCCACCTGGTCCCGCTGGGCCAGGATGGTCTTCATGGCCAACAGCAGGCGGGACAATTCGCCGCCCGAGGCGATACGGGCGAGCGGCCGCACCGGCTCGCCGGGATTGGCCGAAAACAAGAACTCCGGCTGGTCGGCACCCCGCGGCCCGATCCCATCGAGATCGAGGGGTTTGTCTTCGGAAAAAGCGACCTCGAACCGGGCATCCGCCATGCCCAGGGCGGCTAGTTCGTCGGTCATGGCGGCAACCAGCCGCCGGGCCGCTTGGTGCCGCCGGGACCGCAGATCACGGGCCAGCTCGAGGAGTTCTGCGCCGGCCGACTCCTCCTCCCTGGCGAGCCGGGCCAGGTCGTCGTCGAGACGTTCGAGACCGGCGAGTTCCTCGCGGCCGCGACGCAAGAACTCGAGCACATCCTCCACCGTGGGTCCGTACTTGCGTTTCAAGCGGGTGACACAGTCGAGCCGGGCGCAGACCTCGTCGAGCCGCCGGGGATCGGTATCGACGCCCTCGGCGTACCGGCGCAGCTCCATGCCGAGATCTTCGAGCCGGAAGCAGCAGTCGGCCAATTCGGTGGCCAGCGGCTCGGCAGTGCCGTCGAAACGGGCCGCCTCCTCGAGATTCTTGCGGGCCGAGTGCAGGAAGTCGGCCAATGCCGCATCGATCTGCCGCTGGCTCTCGAAGGCGAGGCGACGCAGCCGGTCGCCGGCCCGCAACCGCTCCTTTTCTCGACCGAGTTCGTCGTCCTCGCCCGGTCGCAACGCCGCCTTTTCGATCTCCTCGCACTGGTAGCGCAGGAAATCGGCCCGCTGCTCCCGCTCGCGCTGTTTCTCCTCCAGTCGCAACCGCTCGTCGCGCACCGTGCGCCAGCGGCGGTACGCCGTTGCCAGCCGCCGGCGATATTCACCGAGCTCGCCCACCGTGTCCAGGAGATCGAGATGGGCGGCGGGCCGGAGGAGCAGTTGGTGCTCGTGCTGACCGGCGATGCTGAACAGCCCCTCGGCCAGGCGACCGGCCAGCCGGGCGGTGGCAAGCTGGCCGTTGCAGTAGTACCGGCTCTTGCCGCCGGCCGGGATCACCCGGCGCAACACGAGTTCGTCGTCGGCGTCGATACCGGCCTCGGCCAACAGATCGCGTACCGGTTTGCCGATATCGAAACGCGCCTCGATCACCGCCCGGTCCGCGCCCGCCCGCACCAAACCGCCGCCGGCCCGCCGGCCGGCCAGCAGGTTGACCGCCTGCAGCAAAATCGATTTTCCGGCCCCGGTCTCACCGGTGAAGACCGAGAACCCCGGCGCGAATTCGAGCCGCAACTCCTCGATGAGGGCCAGATTCTTGACGTAGAGTTCCCGTAGCATGGTCTCGCCGCAAGGATAGCGAATCTGAAAAACTACCAAGAGGTGGCTAAGGTACCCGATTCCGACGCCTCCGACAATCGGCAACTATCCCTGTCTTTTTACCGATGCTACCGGTATAATACGCCATCATACGCCGGAACAACGGCACCGGTTTCGCTCTCTATCTATCATGCTTCGTCGTCTTTGTATTCTCGTTCTCATCGCCTGCCTGCTGCTCCCCTCCCAGGCTACCGCTCTTTCCATCCAGGAAGAACGGGACCTCGGGGAAAAACTCCTCTCCCTGGTCCGCCGCCAGTTCGACATCCTGGACGAGCCGGACCTGACCCAGTACGTCACCGGGCTCGGCAACGAGATCCTGGCCCAGGCCGGACCGCGGTACTTCACCTATCACTTCTTCGTCATCGCCGACCGGAAATTCAACGCCTTCGCCGCACCCTCCGGTCTCGTCTTCCTCCATTCCGGGCTCATCGAGGCAACCCGCTCCGAGGACGAACTCTTTTCGGTCCTCGCCCACGAGGTCGGCCACGTCATCAAGCGCCACATTGCCCATCGCATCGAGCAAGACAAGAAAATCTCGCTTGGGACCGCCGCCCTCTTGATCGCCGGCGCCGCCATGGGCGGCGGCCCGTTGGGCGAGGCACTCATCACCGGTTCGCTGGCCGCCGGCCAATCGATGACTCTGCACTTCAGCCGCAAGGACGAGGAGGAGGCCGACCGGCTCGCCTTTTCCTGGATGCGGGCCGACCACCGCGATCCCCGGGCTATGCTCACCATGCTCCGCACCATGCAGCGGCTCACCAAGTACCGCTCCGGGCCGGTGCCCCCCTACCTACTCACCCATCCGGAGCCCCAGCGCCGGGCGGGCTATATCCAGGATCTCCTGGTCCTGCATCGAACGAACGTCCCACGGCCGGCGGACGATTTCGCCTACCAACGGTTCAAGGCCCGCGTCTTCGCCCTCACCAACGACATCAGCCGCCGGCGCCAGCACTACCACCGCCTAGCCGAGAGCGACCCGGTCTGGTCGGCCTACGGCCTGGCCCTGGTCGCCGTGGCCGAGGCCCGCTACGACGAGGCGACCACCCTGCTGGAAACGGTACGGCGCCAGTATCCCGATCAGCCGATTCTGATCGTCGACCTGGCCCGGGTGGCCTATGAAAGCCGCAATCTCGAAAAGGCGCGCCAACTGCTCGCCGAGGCCCGGCGCCAGGCGCCCGACAATCTCTACGCCACCTGGCTCCTGGCCCGAGTACTGGAAACCGCCGGTGAGCAGGCCGCGGCCGCCGGCCTCTACGAGCAACTCATAGCCGCGCTGCCCGACTACGCCGATCCCTACCAGCGACTCGCCCGCCTGAAATCGGCGGCCGGCCGGCCTGGCGAAAGCCTCTACTATCTTGGATGCTCCTATTGGCTGTCAGGAGATGGTGACCGGGCCCGCGACACCCTGGAGCGGGCCGTTGCCAAGCTGGCCGCCGGGCCGATCAAGAGCAAGGCCGAAACCCTCCTTGCCACCATCGAACGGGTCGAAAAGAAATTTTGATGGAATCGCAACAAGTGCAATTCCATCGAGTGCACGCTTTGTAAACCGGTGAATTATCGTG
>CAYRGZ010000038.1:0-14874 GCA_964423785.1 uncultured Desulfobulbia bacterium | reverse complement strand
CGCAACAAGTGCAATTCCATCGAGTGCACGCTTTGTAAACCGGTGAATTATCGTGTCAGGCCTGGACCGACTGCGAGTTGGCATCGACGGTTCAGCCTTGATGGAATCGCAACAAGTGCAATTCCATCGAGTGCACGCTTTGTAAACCGGTGAATTATCGTGCCAGACCTGGACCGGCAGCGACTTTTTACGAAACCGTCAAGTGTTGACGGAACCGCCTCACCGGGTTCGGCGACCGGCCATCTTGCGGATCGCCATGACGGCGAAATCGCGAAACAGACGCACCGACTTGATCTCGGACATGGTAAGCTTTGGACGGCTGGCCAGCCGGTCCAGGTAGATGAGTCCGATGGGTTTGTTGTCCACCTGGACCGGGAAAAGATAGACCTGCCGGTCGGCCACGAGCGGCTGCAGATTCTCCGGAAACGCCGTGCTCTTCGACCCGGGCAGGGCCAGGTCCTTGCCGGTCTTCAGGGCCACCGGCATGGCGAGCTTGGGATCGTCCAGGACATGCCGGAAGGATGACACCCGGGACCGTTCGATGTCGCCGAGGCAGAACCGGCCCACGAGCGCGCCTTGTTTGCGGCGAATCTCCAGGATCATGAAGACCACCCGATCGAAGCCGATGCCGTGGTAGAGCCCCTCGAGCAACTGGACGTAGAAGGCGTTCAGATCGAATCTCCCCATGAGGGTCTCGGTGACGTCGTGGATGTAGTCGTTCACCGACTTGTCGCTGGACACCGGCAGAGTCTGGGTATCCTCCGTCTCTTCCGAGGGGGTGGCGGTCGCGGCAGGTTCGTCGGCCTCGGCCTCCGGCCGGTTGGCCTGTTTGGCGGCCGTTTGCAGCCGGCTGCGGAACTTGAGCTTGGCAAGGCCAAGCCGCAGGGAATCGGAGATGTCTTCCGCCGCCTCGACGCTGCGCTCCACCACGGCGAAGACATCCTCGACGTCGGTCTTCATCATCTTGCCGTACTTTTCGATCAGCGGAGCCGGTGAACGCCCCTCACAGATACAATCGACCAGCCGGTTGGAAAAATCCGCCATGCAGCGCAGCATACCGGCTGAGTCCATGGAGCTGATCGGGGGTGGCGGGTCCGGATCCATGCTCTCGGCGATCTGGTCGGCCAGATTCCAGAAACGGGCTATCTCGCCGCCGAGCTCGGGATAGCTCATGCCGAGCGCCTCCATCGCCGCCTGCTCCTCGCTCTTGCCCCGTTCCACCATCTGCCGCACTTGGCGATAGACGTCCGGGGCGTAAATGCAGACCATGGTCTTGCCGAGGTTGTGCAACAGCGCACAGATGAAGGCCTCCTCGGGCGGGACGTGCAGGTCCTTGTTCAACGCCAGATCACGGGCACTCACCGCACTGATGAAGGCGCTGGTCATGAGCTTCGTTATCTCGTCCTTGTCGAGGCCGGCCTTGACGAAATCCTCGAACAGGGCGACGCCGGTGGCCAAATCGCGCACAGCATCGAAGCCGAGAACGGTCACCGCGCGGGAGATGGAACTCACCTTGCGGCCCACCGCGTAATAGGCGGAGTTGACCACCTGGAGCACCTTGTTGGTGAGGGAGTAATCCTTCAGGATGACCCGAGAGAGCTCATAGGCGGCGCTGCGGGAACTGTGGGTGAGCGAGAGCAGTTCCTGGACGTGGGTGGACATGGCGGGGAGTTCGCTCATGTTGATGGTCGCCAGGAACTCGGCCAGCTTACCGGAAGGTTTCCGGGATGTCGTCTCGCGTTGATCGGCCATGGCTCGATTGTACCAAGATAATTGTTTCTGTCCGAATATTTTTCGTCGGTTCGGTCACTGCCGACAAAAAATTCCATCTTCCTTAGCGAATATGATAGGATTGCAGAAGACGGACCGGAATTCAAGCACTACCGCATCCCCCGGCCATCTTCCGCCAACATGACGATTCCTGACGGAGGACGCCATGCCCGAGTACTGGATCAGTCTCAACGACACCATCGTCAAGCGCTTCACCATCGACGAGGGGCAAAGTCTGGTGATAGGCCGCGGCAAGGATGCCGATATCATCATCGACAACACTGCGATCAGCCGTCACCATACCCGTATCGAGTTACAGAGCGGCATCCTGGTGGTGGAAGACTTGGGCAGCCTGAACGGCACCTTTGTCAACGGCGCCAAGATCCGCCAACCAACCGCGGTGGGCGAAGGAGACTCCCTGTACATCGGCAAATTCGCCGTCATGGCCGCCGGCACGGCAACCCTGCGGGAATCGCTCTCCAAGGCGCTGCCCACCGATCTCGACGAGGAAACGGTCTTCGTCGGTCATGGAAAACCGTCTTCCGCCGGCAACCGAACGGTGCCGAACCGGGATGCCCGCCGACTGCTGGTGATCGCCGGCGGGGCGCAGCCGGCCGAACTCGATCTCAGCGGCCGCACCACGGTCAAGATCGGCCGTGACCCGACCGCCGACCTGCGTCTCTCCGGTTGGTTCATCGCCAAAGCCCAATGTTACGTCGCCCTGCGGGACGGCAACCACATCCTCATTCCCCAATCAGGCTGGATCAAGACCCGGCTCAACGGTCGGCCGGTGAAAGAGGAGCAGCGGCTGCGCAAGGGCGACATCATCGGCATCCGTGGCCATCGCATCCGCTACGAATAGCAGCCCATTGTCTCCTTTCCCCATCCCGCCATCATGCTGAGTCGCTTCTTTGGACGAAAATCGCCGCCCCCACCGGCCACCGAGACCGAGCCGGCGGCCACGGGTACCGTCTGGCAACCGGGCGACTGCATCGACGGCCGTTACCGGGTCGAAACGGTGATGTCCGGCGCCATGGGCCGGGTGTACATCGCCGAGCACACCGTCTGGGGCATCAGGATGGCCATCAAAAGTCCCCGGCCCGAGGTACTGGCCGACACCGAGGGCATGCAGGCCATCCTGCGGGAGGCGGACGGCTGGATCCGCCTCGGCCTGCACCCCAACATCGCCTCCTGCTATTTCGTCCTCTCCCTCGAAGGGGTGCCGCACATCTTCATCGAGTACGTGGACGGCGGCAGCCTGGCCGATTGGATCAAGGCCGGTCGCTGCCGGGACCTGCGGACCAGCATCTCGCTGGCGATCCAGGTCTGCCACGGCATGGCCTATACCCACGCCCACAAGATCATCCACCGGGACATCAAGCCCCAGAACATCCTGCTCACCAAGGGGGGGCTCGCCAAGATCACCGATTTCGGCATCCTGTTGTCCGTGGCCGAACGGCAGGCAGCGGGCATGGCGCAAGACCCCGGCGACGACGACCCTCGTCTGGCCGAGAGCGGCTTTCGCGGCACGCCGGGTTTCGCGGCTCCGGAACAGTTCCGCGACGCATCAAAGGTGGACGAACGGGCCGATCTGTTCAGCTTCGGTATCTGCCTGTGGCTTATGCTCTGCGGTCACAAGCCCTACCGGGTGAACTACGAGCCGGCCCCGCTTCCCGAACCCCGACTCGCCGACGGCTCGCCACCGCCGCCGATCCTGGCCGAAATCCTCACCCGCTGCGTGGCCTTCGATCCCGCCGACCGCTACCGGAACTTCGACGAGCTACGGGCCCGACTCAACGCGGCCCACGAAGAACTCTTTCATTTTCCCTGCCCGTACATGGAGCTCGCCCACATGGACCTGCGGGCCGACAGTTGCAACAACCGGGCGGTGTCACTCTTGGAACTCGGCAAGCAGACGGAATCCCTCCGCCTGCTGGACAAGGCACTCGCCATCAACGACACTCTCGACGAGGCGATCTACAACCGGCTGCTCCTGGAGTATCAACTGGGCGGCAACAGCGAACGACTCCGCCGCCGGATCGCCGTCGCCCGCCAGCTCAGTCGCCAGCCCGACTGGTTCGCCGACCTTGAAACCGCGATTAAAAACGGCGACCGGGACGCTCTGCCGCCCTACCGCCTCTGCACTCCAAAACATACGGCGGAGATCTACCGGGAAGGACAACTGGAAAAGGCGGCCAGGGACAATATCACCAGTCTCCTCGAAGCCGGCGATTTTGACGACTGCCAGCGGGCCCTTCTCACCGCCTGGAAGCATATCGGCTTTCGCCGTGACCAGACGTTCACGCGGGTGTACAACCAGTTGGCGCGCCACGGCCGTCCGACGAATCTTGTCGGCATTCAACGACTAGCCAGCCTGGCGGGAACCGGCCCCGCCATCCGGGCCGTGACCCGCCTGCCGAAAAGCAGCGCCATCGTCGCCTTACGCGACAATGGCCGTCTCGTGCTCTTCGACGCCAGTGGCCGCCGCGCACCAACCGCTTGGCGGGAGGCCCCCGCCGACACCGCGTGTCTGGCGGCGGCCAGGGATCGTATCGCCCTCGGTTGCCAGGACGGCACCATTCTCATCAAATCCGTCGGTGCCGGGAAAGTGCTGCGGCTGCAATCCAACCAGCCGGTGACAAGCCTGGCCCTGCGCGACGACGGTTTGCTGGCTGCCGGATGCGCCGACGGCACCATCCTCCTTTTCGATGCCTCCGGCAAGCCGTCCGGAACGCTCAGCGATCCCTCCGGCGGGCCAGTAACCGCCGTGGTGCTGCCGGCGCGACGCAGTGCAGTCATCAGCGGCAGCGCCGATGGCTGTCTGCGGTTCTGGGACCTGGCGGCCAGGGAATGCCAACGGGTGGCCGAGGCCCACGCCCTGCCGGTGACCAGTCTCGATCTGGCGGCGGACGGACTGCTGCTCGCAAGCGGCAGCGCCGACCGGCATGTACGGCTGTGGGATGTCCGCACCGGTGTCTGCGGCCGTAACTTCATCGCCCACGAGGAAGCGGTCACCGGCGTGCTGCTCACCGCCGATCACCGGTATCTCGTCACCGTGGGCGACGACGATCTCGTCAAGGTCTGGGACACGGAATTCGGCCGCTGCCGGTTCGTTCGGGATGGACGCGGCGACGGCATCACCGCAGTGGGCCGCGGAGCGGCCGCGCACATGTTCTTAACCGGTCGTCAGGATGGGGGACTCACCATCTGGATGCTCGTGCACCGGTTGGATTTCGGATGAGGAGATGCGCCGTGTTCGATCGACTCTTTGGCAAATTCTCGAAATCGGCACCGCCATCGGCCCAAATTTGCGGTCGGACGGACACCGGCCGTCTGCGGCCACACAATGAAGACAGTTTTGCACTCTTTGCCGATCACGGCCTCTATCTCATCGCCGACGGCATGGGCGGCCACCGGGCCGGCGAAGTGGCGAGCAGGCTGGCCATCGAGACCGTTGCCGGGCTCTGCACCGCCGAGGCTCTCGGCCGGATCGGCAACAATCCCCTGGAAATCGAACACTTCCTTGCCCGGGCCTTCCGGGCCGCCAACGAGGCGGTGCGTCAGGCGGCGGCCGAGGATCCGGCCCGCCGCGGCATGGGCACCACCCTGCTGGCCGGCTTGCTGGTCGGCGACCACCTCCACACCGCCCATCTCGGCGATTCCCGCTGCTACCACCTCACCGCCGGCCGGCTGGAGCAGGTCACCACCGATCACAACGCCGGGCCCGGCCTGACCAACGTCCTCACCCGCGCCATCGGTTTTCCCGACGATGCCGACCCGGAATTCCACCGGCGGCCGGTCGTCGCGGGCGACCGCATCCTGCTGTGCACCGACGGTCTTTGGAACATGGTGGCCGATTCCGACATCGAAACCACCCTCACCGCGGCCGAAACACCGGAAGCGGCCTGCGACCGGCTGGTGGCGGCGGCCAACGACGCCGGCGGCCGTGACAATATCACCGTAATCTGCATCTTTTTGTAGCCCGCTTGTCCGCACCCTGTCATCCGTGCGGCCGTCCATTTCGGGAACACGGCCGTTACTGGCCGCCGTGATGCATCATGCCGTCCATGCTGTCGCCGTGCTCCATCTTCTGCATGTTCATGTGTTCCATCCCGCCATGCTTCATGCAGTCGGGTTCCTTCGTGTTCATGCAATCGTGGTTCATACCGGTCATATTCCCGTGCTTGCGACCGGACCAGGAGCCGAGTTCCTCTTTTGCCGCCGCCAACGCGGTGGCGAAATCGGCCAGCGTGCCGCCGTATTGGGCCGCGAACTGCTCGGCGGCCTTTCGATCGGCAAAGGCGAGCTTGGACTTGGCGGTCATGGTGCCGGCTGCCGACGAACCGATGACGTACACCGCATTCTCGACCAGGATCATGGTTTTCGGATCGAGATAAAGGGCCACCCGGACGTTTGTGGGCTCTTCACCACTCTGCCGACTCATGGCGGCCACGCAGTGGATGGAACACACGTAGTGCTCCCCCTGGCTGTCCGCAAAAACATACCGGGTACGGGCGAAGGCATTGCGGTTCATTCCGCAGAACTCGCAGCTCGCATGATCGGTATAGGCCTGCGGCTTGCTGATCGGGTGTTGGGGCGGCGCCGCCCACAGGGGAGCGACGGCGAGCAGGGCGACGACGATCGCGGTCAGAATGGTTACTGTACGCATTGTTCTCCTCCGTTTGTTTGGGTGGATGACGAGCGGTGTCAACTGACTGATATCACGTCATTGTCACCACCTTACTCTTAGCAAGTGTACCAATTTGCCGCAGGGAGGTCCATGTGACAAATTGTCGCAGGCAAGTCCCGGCGGACTTGCCAAAGGTGTGGCGACACCGTATCATTGCCTCCTTGTCTCGTATCCCGACAACTATCCGTTCCGAAACAAACCTCAGGCGATGCAAACCATCCTCGGCATCGATACCGGCGGCACATTCACCGATTTCGTGCTCCTCGAACCGCACGGCATCCGGACCTACAAGGTACCGTCCACCCCGGACGACCCGGCCAGGGCGATTATGGCGGGCATGGAGTTTCTCGCGCCCGACCGGACCGGCCTCACCGTCATCCACGGTACCACCGTTGGCACCAACGCCTTCCTGGAACGTAAAGGGGCCCGGGTGTTGCTCGTCACCACCCAGGGGTTCGAGGACGTCCTCTTCATCGGCCGCCAGAGCCGCGACCGCATCTACGACCTCTTCCTCGAACGACCGGCGCCGATCATCGACCGGCAGGCGATCACCGGCGTCCGGGAACGGGTGTTGTTCGACGGCACCGTCCAGACCCCGCTGGGACGCACCGTAGGCCGGCGCCTACGCCGGTTGTGCCGGACCGGCGGCTTCGAATCGGTGGCCGTCTGCCTGCTGCACTCCTATGCCAACCCGGCCCACGAAAAGCGCCTGGGCCGGGAACTCGCTGCCCTCGGCATCCCGGTGACCCTGTCGTCGGCCCTGCTGCCGGAATTCCGCGAGTACGAGCGGTTGTGCACTACCCTCATCAACGCCTACCTGGCGCCGGTGCTCGCCGCCTATATCGGCCGCCTGCATCAACACTTGGCCGGCGTCCCCCTGTTCATCCAGCAGTCCAACGGCGGCATACTGCCGGCCGACGCCATCGCCGAACGGGCGGTCCACACCATCCTCTCCGGGCCGGCCGGCGGCGTCCAGGGGGCGCTGGCCCTCGGCCGCGCCATGGGCCGGGACCGAATCATCACCTTCGACATGGGCGGTACCTCCACCGACGTCGCCTGTTGCGACCGAGGGCTGACCATGACGCGGGAATACCGCATCGACGGCTATCCGATCCGCAACCAGGTGATCGATATCCACACCGTCGGCGCCGGTGGCGGTTCGGTGGCCTGGATCGATGCCGGCGGTCTGTTGCAGGTGGGACCGGAAAGTGCCGGCGCCGATCCTGGGCCGGTCTGCTACGGCAAGGGAGACCGGATCACGGTCACCGACGCCAATCTCTTTCTCGGCCGCATTCCGGAGCGGCTCCTGGGCGGCCGCATGATGCTGGACCGGAGGCGCACCGCCCGCCACCTGGAGCGCCTGGCCGCCCGGCTCAACATGCCCCCGGAAGCCACCGCGCTCGGCATCATCGCCATCGTCAATGCCCACATGGCCAAGGCAATCCGGGCCGTCTCCCTGGAACGGGGGCACGATCCTCGCGACTTCACGCTCTTTTCCTTCGGTGGCGCATCGGGCCTGCACTGCTGCGAACTGGCAGCCGAACTCGGGATCCGGACCATCGTCGTCCCGAACCGGGCCGGCATCCTGTCTGCCCAGGGCATGGTACTGACCGATCCGGCCATCGACTTCTCCCACGCCTTCTTCCTGCGCGGCCGACGGATCGTCACCCCGGCCCTGGCCGAGGCCATCGACCGCCTGATCACCCACGGCCGGACCGAGGCCCGACGACTGGGACTCACCGGCGATCTCGTCGTCGAAGCGGCAGTGGATATCCGCTACCACGGCCAGGCCCATGAACTCACCGTACCCTGGCAGCCCGCCCTGGAGCAGGAATTCCACGCCCGGCACCGGCAACTGTTCGGCTACGACATGCAAGACGCCAGCCTGGAAGTGGTGGGCATCCGCTGCCAGGTGCGGGCCCGCCAGCCGCATCCCGAACTTCCCACCATCGCACCGGCATCAGAAAAACAACCGACTCCGGCGGAGAAACGGCCCATCGTCCTGGCGGCCGGCGATCGCCCCCTGGTGCCGGTCTTCCAACGGGCCGATCTCGGCAGCGGTCACCGGTTTGCCGGCCCGGCCCTGGTGGTGGACACCTATACAACCATCTTGGTCGGCCGTGGGTTCACGGCCCGCGTCGATACGATGGGCAATCTCATTCTCCAGCAACAGCCGTAACATCCCGTCGCTCCCCTTTTCTTTTTGCATCGGCCGTGCTATGTTGCCCGCATGGCCGCCGTCACCCCCCTCGATATCGTCAAGCGTACCCCGAAGACGAACTGCGGGGAGTGCGGTTTTGCCTCCTGTCTCGCCTTCGGGGCCGCGGTTGCCACCCAAGGCACTGATCCAGGCCGTTGCCCATACCTTGATCGCCGGGGGCTGGAGATCGCGACCAACGCCACCGGCTCGGCCGAGGAGCGGGACTGGGCCCTGGTAGAGACCCTGAAGCACAAGGTGGCCTCCCTGGATTTTGTCGCCCTCGGGCCGATCCTCGGTCTGGAACCAGCAGATACCGACCGGCTCACCGGTCGGTATCTCGGTCAAACGGTGACCATCGGGAAAGAACAGATCGCCATCGACGGCCAGCCGCCGAGTGATCCGCGTGACTGCATCCTGCTCTACAACTACCTGGCCTTTGGCGGCGGTCCGCCGCCCACCGGCCAGTGGATCGGCATGGAGTCGATGCCCAACTCGATCTCCAAGGTCAAGACCCTTGCCACCTACTGCGAGGAACCCATCGCCCGGCGGTTCGACGCGGCGGCGACCAATGACGAGCTGGTCCAGGCGGTGGCCGCCTTGGATGGCCGACAGGATGCGGCGGAGGGGGCCGATTTCGCCTGCGTCGTTCCGGTGTTGCCCCATCTCCCCCTGAAACTGGTATTTTGGCGCTCCGACGCCGACGACGGCTTCGAGGCCCGGGTGAAGATCCTCTTCGACGAGACCGCCACCGATTTTCTCGACATCGAATCTTTGGTCTTCTGCGCCGAGCGGACCAGCGACCGGCTGGCCGCGGTACTGGCAGCACCCCAACATCCGATATGAGCCAAGAAAGCCCCTCCAGCCGATTACATCCCCTCGAACTGTCGGCCACCGCCCTGCTGCTGACCTATTTCGCCGTCAAGACGATCTGGTTCGCCTTCCGGATCAGCCCGGCCATTCCTCCAGACGAGGTGACCTGGTTCGGGATCAGCAAACTCTTTTCCCAGTCCCTGCTGCCGCCGACCGATTCACCGGACTCCTACCAGTTCGGCCTCATCACCCACGTACCCACCCTCTACTTCTTCCTCATGGGGCGGCTGCTATCCTGCAATGTCTTCGGCCTCTCCGATCTCGTCTTTCTGCGGCTCTGCAACGTGGGACTCGCCTTCGGCACCCTGCACTACGGTTGGCACCTTCTGCGACGCGTAACAACCAACGGCATCGTCCGGGTCCTGTTTCTTTTGCTGCTCACCAACACCCTCATGTTCACCTTTCTCGCCGGCACGGTGAGTTACGACAACCTCGCCAACCTGCTGGCCGCCGCGGCCCTCTACTACGCGGTGCGCTTCCACCAGCGACGGACGGCCACCGACTTTCTCATCCTGGTCATCATCCTGGCCCTCGGCGGTCTCAGCAAGATCACCTACCTGCCCTTCGCCTTCCTGGTGGTGGTCATGGTGGCCTTCTACGAACGGCACAATATCGCGCGCCTGCCGGCCGCCTGCCGCACGATGCTGGCCGACCGGCGGCCCGGAATCATCGTTCTTTCCCTCCTCGCCGTCGTCCTGGTGGCCATGAACGGCAAGCTCTATGTCGGCAACCTGATCGCCTACCAGCGGCTGCAGCCGGCCATGGACCAGGTTCTCGGCCTGGAGGCCGCCCTCCAGTACCGGATCTTTGCCCGGAACTACATCGTCCGCCAGTACAAATCCGGGAAAATCAGCTTCGCCGAGGCGGTCCGGATGACGAGCCTCATCAAGCACGAGGGCGATCGCAACGGCGCCCTCTACCTCCTGCAACAGGCAAGGCAGGAAAAACAGGAAAAATCCACCCAGCGGCTCGATCGCTTCCACTACGCCGTCGTCTGGGTGGAACTCATGGCACACCGCATCTTCGGCGTCATGGGCCACCAGGTGCTCTTCAAGGATGCGACGGAACTGGTCCCCTACTATATCGTCCTCTTGGTCGCCCTCGGTCTCGGCATCCGCCGTTTCCAGCCCCACGACCTGGCCGGCACGCTCCCCTTGCTGCTGGTCGTCGCCGGCGGCTACATCCTCATCGTCATGCAGATGGTCAATTACAAAACCTACCACGGTTCCGGGGCCATCGTCCTGGCCCTGCAGGGCCGCTACCTCTTCCCGATCCTGGTACCGGCATACGCCCTGGTCTCCCACGCCCTGGTCGGCCGAGGGCCCCGCCTCTGGCAGTGGCTGGCTCTGGCCGGCGTGGCGGTACTCTTTGTCAGCGGCGAATTCCCGTGGTTCCTGCAACACGCCGGGCCGGAGTGGTTCCAGCCCCGGCCATGATCATCGAAGCGGCCTTCACGACGACGCCATGCACCATCCGAACCGCAGCCAACCGATCGTCATCCTGCTGATCCTCACCGTGGCCTGCCTGGCCCCGTTTCTGAACAAGGCCTTTCACATCGACGACACCCTTTTCATCTGGGTCGCCCGCCACATCCACAGGGCGCCGCTCGACTTCTACGGTTTCGACGCCAACTGGTACGGCGAAACCATGCGCATGAGCGACATCAACCAGAATCCGCCCCTGGTATCCTACTTCATCGCCCTGGTGACGACGGTGTTCGGAGAACGGGAGGTGGCCCTGCATGCCGCCTTCCTGCTACCGGCCTTCTTGGTCGTCTGGGGAACCTACGAACTCGCCGACCGCTGGTGCCGTCGGCCGCTGGCCGCCGCCCTGGCCGTGCTGTTCTCGCCCGCCTTTCTGGTGTCGAGCAGCAACATCATGTCAGACACGCCGATGGTGGCCGGCTACGTCTGGTCTCTGGTGCTCTGGATTCGAGGGCTGGAACGGGATCAAGGGGGAAGCTGTCTTGCCGGTGCCGTGCTCATGGCCGTCGCTGCACTCACCAAATACTACGGCATCACCGCCGCCGGGCTCGTCCTGGTTTATACCCTGGTGGAAAAACGTGGTCTGCACCGCAGTCTCTTCTACCTGCTCGTCCCCCTGGCAATCCTCGGCCTCTACCAATGGTACACCAAAACGCTCTACGGCCACGGCCTGTTCAGCAATGCCGCCGCCTACGCGGTGAACTTCTACGAGCGTGACCTGCACCAGTTCGCCACCAAGTCCATGATCGGCCTCGCCTTCACCGGCGGCTGCCTGGCGGTGGTCATCTTCGCTGCACCGCTCCTCTGGACCCGACCGCGCTCCCTGATCGTCGGTTGCCTGGTGGTATTGCCACTCGTCGTCGCCACCGCCTTGCTGCTCGGCAAGGTAGGCCCGATGGCCATCCGCACCGAACAGGGCATCGCCTTCTCCAGCCTGATCCAACTGGCCGTCATGGCCGGCGGCGGCGTTCTCGTTCTCCTGCTCGCCTGGCTCGATCTCGTCCGTTACCGAGACGGTGCCGCCACCCTCCTCTTCTGCTGGGTGCTCGGCACCTTTGTCTTTGCCTCCTACCTCAACTGGACCACCAATGCCCGCACCATCCTCCCCATGGCGCCGGCGGTGGCTATCCTTCTGGGACGGCGGCTGGATCTGGCCGGCCGCCGCCGGCCGGCCAGCCGCCGCTATCTGCCGGCCGCCCTTTGTCTCACAGCCGTCCTCGGTCTGGTGGTGACCGCCGCCGACACCTCGCTCGCCAATGCCCAACGCCGGGCGGCCGGCCAGATCATGGCCGCTTTCCGTGGCGAACGGGTCTGGTTCCAAGGCCATTGGGGATTCCAGTATTACATGGAACGGCTGGGGGGGCTGGCGGTGGACTACGCGAAAAGCCGCCTGCGGCCCAATGACCTCTTGGTCATTCCGCGCAACAACACCAACATCAAACTGCCGGCGGCCGGCTTCCGTGCTGTAAAACGATTCTCCATCCAGCCCATGAACTGGGTGACGACCATGGAAGCGCCGCCGCCGCCAAACAGGGCGGGTTTCTATTCCGACATTTGGGGTGCCCTGCCCTACGGCTTCGGACCGGTAACCCCGGAGGAATACTTCATCTTCCGGTTTCTCCCAACCGCTCCCGGAGGCCGCTCCCCGGCAGCTCATTGAAAAACCGGTTGCGACACGAGCCCAGGAACAATCACTCCCGCAGGCGCAGCTCGCGCTTGAACCGTCCCCGCTCCCAGTATCCTTCCTTGGTACTGCCGTCCGGGAAGGTATAGATCCCGTACCCGTCGTACTGGTCGGCCCGGAAGGTCCCCTGGTACGAGCTGCCGTCCGGGAACGAAAACACGCCGTAGCCCTCGTAGCGGTCGTCCTGGAACTCACCCGCGTACTGCGTGCCGTCTGGAAAGAACATCCGGCCACTACCGTGGCGCTTGCCATCCCGCATCATTCCCTCGTACACGGCCCGCTGCATCGGCTGGTCCGGGGAATAGATGAGAAAGCCAGCCCCGTCCGGCTGACCGTGCCGCCACTGGCCGATATAGAGACGATCCTGGGGCAGGCGAGCCATACCGATACCGTCGGTGCAATCTCCCTTCAGGCACTCGACCGCCTCGGCTCCGGCGACGCCGGCGGCAGCGGCGATGATAACGCCAATACTCACAACGGCGACAACTGCCCGTCCCCAACCGGGCAATATGTGATTCAAAAGCGATCCGCGCATTCCTCAACCCTCCAATGAAAAAGGCCACCCCAACGGGTGGCCTTTGATGCACGATGTGCCGATGGCTGATTAGCAGCCTTCAAGCTTTTTCTTCTTTTTCTTCAAATGGCAACCCTTGCACTTGGTCGGAGCATTCTTGCCCTCTTTCTTCATCTTCTTATGGCAGTCCTTACACAGGGCGTGGCCGTCCTTCTTGGTCCACTTGTCGGCCGCCTCGGCGAAATGGGGGCTCTTGTGGCAGGTATCACACTCCAACATGCCCTGATGCTTGTGGTGCGGGAACTTCACCGGCTTCTTGGCCTTGGCCGTTTTCAGAATGATCTCCGCCGGGCCCTTGTCCTCACCGGCCAGGGCGTTGTTGCCGAGGACCAGACCAGCAGCGAACAGGGCCGCGGTTGCCAGAAGGAGTCCTTTCTTGATCATGCTTCGTACCCCCTTGGTAGTGGTTGAGAAAAAATGAATACCGCCTCAGTCTTGATTCTTCGGTATATAGTCGCTCACCGATGGGTTGTCAAGTTTTTTTCCCCTTTTATCAGTCTATCGAAAAAGCCGTCCCTGGCTCTCGCGACTATCGGTTGACCAAAACAAAACTTCGGCCAACCTCACGACTTCCTTGTTTTTTTCAAAACCGGCGGAATTCGGCGGCACATTCTTGTACCGCACAGAGCCCGTTTTTCAACGGACTCTTATCCCTGACCATAACTATGCAGGCCGGAAAGCCAAAAGTTGACGCCGTAATAGGTGAACAGCACGGACAAGAAACCGAGAATCGCGATCCAGGCGATACGCCGCCCTCCCCAGCCCTTGGTGAACCGGGCATGCAGGGCCACGGCATAGACGAACCAGGTGATGAGGGACCAGGTCTCTTTGGGGTCCCAACTCCAGTAAGTGCCCCAGGCCGAGTTGGCCCAGACGGCACCGGTGATGATCCCGGCCGATAACCACAAGAACCCAAATACGAGGGACTTGTGGATGATCTCGTCGATGGTCTTGAGCGGCGGTAGCATATCGAGGACGCCAGGCTCGCCGCCCTTTCGTTTGGCGCCCTTTTCCCTCCGGTCCTTGAGGAGATACACGACTCCGATCCCGCAGGCCACGGCAAAGGCGGCATAACCGATGAAGCAGGTGAAGACATGGGCCAGGAGCCAGTTGCTCTGCAGGGCCGGAACCAGGGGTTTGATGTCACGGCTGATCTCGCCGGCGTACGATCCGTAGGCCATGCTGGCAAAGGCAAAGGGCATGGCGAACCCGCCCAGCATGCGATTCTTGTAGACGAACTCCACCACCAGATAGAACAAGGCAATGGCCCAGGAAAAAATCACCAACGATTCGTACATGTTGGAGAGTGGAGCATGGCCGATGCCCATCTTGTAGGATTCGATCCACCGCATGATGATGCCGGCTGTCTGGATCAGGAAGCCGACGATGGTAACAGCGGTACCGGCGATTCCGACCTTCTTGGCCTTGAACACCAGGACCAACAGGTACAAAAAAGAGGCAAAAAGATAGATAAACGTTGTGGCGCCAAGGAGTTGCGAACTGGTCATCGTGCTTCACCCATGTCGTGTCTTGATACACTCGTTTCCCCCTGGAAACCAGGAGGCTGCGATTCTTGCGCTAGCGATCACTTACTTGTAACTC
>CAYRGZ010000037.1:0-19424 GCA_964423785.1 uncultured Desulfobulbia bacterium | reverse complement strand
GAGTTTTTACGGCCTCATCATTTTTCCTGCCGCCTCGGTAGTATGATATGATAGACTGTCATGGCTGGGGCGACCATGCCGGCCGCCCCTATCAGTCTGTCGAACAGCCGTCCCTGGCTTTTTCGACCAAACGAACCGCAACTACCACGGGGGACCCCATGGAATTCGACGTTGCACGCGAAATCGACCGGGTGATCGCCGCCGATCACCACGATCCCTTCCTCGTCCTCGGCTGGCACCAGATCGATGAGACAAAGGCCGTCTTCCGGACCTTCCAGCCCCACGCCGACGCCGTCCGGCTGGTGCTGGGCGACCGCACCATCACCATGTACAGGGTGCGCGAGGAAGGGCTCTTCGAGACAGTGGCCGACATTGATCCACCTTTTTCCTACCATTACGAGGTGACCTTCACCAACGGCCAGACCCGCATCGTCGACGATCCTTACCGGTTCTTGCCCCAGATGAGCGATTTCGACCGGCACCTGTTCAACCACGGCACCTTATACCAAGCCTACCGGGTGATGGGGGCGCAGGTGACCACCATCGACGGCACGAGCGGGGTGATCTTCCGAGTCTGGGCGCCGGCGGCCCGCCGGGTAAGCGTCGTCGGCGATTTCAACTTCTGGGACGGCCGGGTCCATCAGATGCGGGTGCTCGGCGGCACCGGTATCTGGGAACTGTTCCTCCCCGGACTTACAAAGGGCGAGATCTACAAGTTCGAGATCAAGGGACCGCACGGCCAGATCATCGAAAAGAGCGATCCGTACGGCTTCTTTTTCGAGATGCGGCCGAAAAGCGCCTCCATCGTCTGGGAGCTTGGCGGCTACCAGTGGGGGGACGATGCCTGGCTGGAACGGCGGCGCAGCACCGCACCCTACAATGAACCGATCTCCATCTACGAGGTGCACGCCGGCTCCTGGCAACGGGACCCGGCCGACCCGGACCGGTTCCTCTCCTTCCGGGAGCTGGCCGACCGCCTCATCCCCTACGTCAAAGAAATGGGCTTCACCCACATCGAGCTGTTGCCGATCATGGAACACCCCCTGGATGAGTCCTGGGGCTACCAGGTCACCGGCTACTACGCGGTGTCGAGCCGGTTCGGCACCCCGCAGGACTTCATGTACTTCGTAGACCAGTGCCACCAGAACGGCATCGGCGTCATCCTCGACTGGGTCCCGTCCCACTTCCCTACCGACGGCCACTGCCTCGGCCGCTTCGACGGCACCGCCCTCTACGAACACGAGGACCCGCGCCTCGGCCACCACCCGGAATGGGACACCTACATCTTCAACTACGGCCGCAACGAAGTCAAAACCTTTCTGATCAGCAACGCCATGTACTGGTTCGACGTCTTCCACGTCGACGGCCTGCGGGTGGACGCCGTGGCCTCCATGCTCTACCTGGACTACGCCCGCACCGAAGGCCAGTGGATCCCCAACCAATACGGCGGCAAGGAAAACATCGAGGCCATCGAATTTTTGCGCCACCTGAACGCCATCGTCTATCAGTACCACCCGGACGTGATGACCATCGCCGAGGAGTCCACCAGCTTCTTCGGGGTCTCCAAGCCCGCCCACATGGGGGGCTTGGGCTTCGGCTTCAAGTGGAACATGGGCTGGATGAACGACACTCTGCAGTTCATGGCCAAAGACCCCCTGTACCGCAAGTACCACCACAACTCGCTGACCTTCTCACTCCTGTACGCCTTCACCGAGAACTTCATCCTGCCGCTCTCCCACGACGAGGTGGTCCACGGCAAGCGGTCGCTGGTATCGAAGATGCCCGGTGACGAGTGGCAGCGGTTCGCCAACCTGCGCCTGCTTTTCTTCCACCAGTGGACCCATCCGGGCAAGAAACTCTTGTTCATGGGCGGCGAGTTCGGCCAGATTTCCGAATGGTACTGCAAAGTGAGCCTGGACTGGCACCTAGTGACCGACGGCAGCTTTCACCAGGGGACACAACATTTCGTCCAGGAACTGAACCGGTGCTACCGGGAACTGCCGGCCCTGTGGCAGCAGGATTTCTCGCCGGAGGGATTCGCATGGATGGACTTCAAGGACGTGGACAACAGCATCGTCGCCTACGCCCGCTTCGCCGCCGACCGGGACGATTTCGTCGTCTGCCTGTGCAACTTCACCCCCCAGGTGCACCACGACTACCGCCTCGGTGTGCCGGTGGCCGGCCGCTACGAGGAAATCTTCAACAGCGACGCACAACGGTTCGGCGGCTCCGGGATGGTGAACGAGGGGATCTTCGAGTCCATCCCGGAACCGTTCGGCGAGGCACCGCATCACATACGGATAACGGTGCCGCCGCTGGCCGGGATCATCGTCCGGCGACGACCGGAGTAGAGCGACAAAACGAGGAGCACGACCATGCCGGAAACCGATGCAGTCATGCCGGAGGGAGAACGCATCCGCAAGGCGGTACGCTGGATCTGCGAGACCATCGCCGAGCACCCGGAAAAGGGACGGAAGGAGATCATCCGGGAGGCGGAGATCCGCTTCGACCTCACCCCGCGCGAAAGCGAGTTCGTGCACGCCAAGCTGACGGCCGCCTCAGAGCAGTGATCAGTTCAGGTCGGAATCGTCGGTCTTCGGTACGGGGATGGTGATGAATTCCACCCCCTCGTCACGCAACATCTTCTCCTCGGCCTCGGTGGCCACCCCCCGGATGTTGCGGGCCTCGTCGATACCGTAGTGGATGCGCAGGGCGGTCTCGGCGAACCGGGTGCCCACGTCTTCGAAATTGCGCTCTACGTACCGTTTCAGGGCGAGGCCGAAGGCGGCCACCGCAGCCTGCACCGCCTCGCGGCCGCCCTGGCCGCCCTGGCCGCCGTGATAGGCGACCGGAGACAATACCTTGTGCACCTCGCTGCCGCCGCAGGCTGGACAGCTCAACAGCCCCTCTTCCTGTTGGCGTTCGTAATCGGCCCGATCGTGGAACCAGCCCTCGAAACGACAGCCACAGGCACAGACGAGGTCATAGACGATCATACTACCATTCTCCTCCCTGCAGAGGACCGCCGGCAAGCATGGTGGAAAAACAGGCCGCAAAACGGTGCTGCAGGGTATCCCAGGCGTGCGGCGTCGTCAAGGTTGCGGCGGTGTCCTGGTCGAGGCGGCCGCGCTCCAGGGCGGCGACCAGGGCGTCCACCAAGCCGCCTTCGGGATAGCGATACTCGGCCGGAAACAACTCGCGGTAGCTGAGCCCGTCCGGCAACACCGGCCGGCAGCCGGCCCGCACCGCCTCCAGCACCGCCATGCCGTAGAACTCGTGCCGGGCGGTGGAGACCACCACGTCGCACCGTCTCAGCCAGCGGCCGTACTCCTGCCGCGTCACCCAGCCGCAGTGAAGCAGCCGGCGGCCGAGCCGTTCGGCAACGGTATCGAACACCGCCGGTCGGCGGGCAAAGCCGCGGCCCAGCACCACGACCTCGAAATCGACCGAGCGGGCCGCAAGCTCGTCCAAGGCCGCGAAAAAGAGTTCCGGCCCCTTGTCGTGCTCCCAACGGTGGTTCCAGAGGATGACCGGCGGGGCGGCCGGCGGCCGCGGCCAGGGTACGGCCTGGTCGATGGCGGCAAAATCGATGCCGGGCGGCAATACCCGGCACCGGGCCGCCAGCCGATCGAGGGTCGGGGCGAGATCCATGTCCGGCGCCTTGCGGAGTAGCTTGCGGGCCCCGTCCAGGAAGGTCTCCAGGTTGTATTGCGAGTTGAACAGAGCAAGGTCGCTCGCCAGGGCGGTGGTGACATTGGTGACCGCGAAATGGTAATCACGCTCGTCCTCCACCTGCACCGGGTAGGCAAACTGGTTCTCGTGGAAATAGGTGACCACCGGAACCTGCCGCAGCCAGGCCGGTCCGCAGCCCCGCAGGGTCGCGACATCGACGAACGACGAGCAGAAGACCAGCCGCTGGGGAGCAGCAAGCTCCGCAAGGCGCCCGGCAAAGAGCGGCGCCGCCAGCCGCATACGCCACTTCCACTTACGGGCCGGCAAGGTCCACAGGGTGAAGCGGAAGGGCAGATCGGCAACCAGGGCGTCACAAAACACCTTGTGGGAGCCGCCGTAATACGGTTCGAGCACGAGAACAGAGGGAGTCCCCGCCCGGTCCGGCCGGGCATCGCTCTTCCCTCTTCCACCTTGCTCCCGCTCCACGGCTGGCCGATTGCCGCCAGTATGATACAATGGGGACGATTCCCCGGAACCCTTCGCCATGCCAACCGCTGAACTCGAAATCCTCTCCACGACCGGGCCCGACAAGCGGCGCATTGCGCTTGCCGGCAAACGGACCTACTACATCGGCCGGGCGCCGGACAACGACGTCCGGATCGCCGACGCCGCCGTCTCCCGCCGGCACGCCATGATCCAGATGGAGGCCAACGGCGTCCACAATATCATCGACTTGGGCAGCGCCAACGGCACTCTGGTAAACGACCGCCGGATCGTCACCCCGCACCGGCTCGCCACCGGCGACCGGATCACCATCGGTACCACGATCCTCCTCTTTCGGCAACTGGCCCCCGTCGAGCGGCCGGCCGCCCTGGCGGACCTGGACGCCGACGATCAGACGGTGGCCGCTTTCAACACGGTACGGGTAACAGTACTGGTGAGCGATATCGACGATTTCACGCCGCTGGCGGAAGCCATCGGTGCGACCCGGGCCGGGCACCTGCTGCGGGAATGGAGCTCCCGGGTGGAGCGGATCGTCGCCGACCTAGGCGGCACGGTGGACAAGTTCCTCGGCGACGGGGTGCTGGCCTGGTGGCCGGAACAGGAGCGGCCCGCCGAGCCGGTGCGGCGGGCCCTGCAGGCGGCGCATGCCATCGCGACCATGACCGCAAGCCTCAAGCTGCCGGGTATCGAGCACCCGCTCGCCACGGCGGCGGCCATCAATACCGGCGAGGCGGTGGCCGGCAGCATCGCGGGCCGGCAGCGGTTCACCGTCATCGGCGACGCGGTGAACGTCGCCTTCCGCCTGGAGGAAGCCACCGACGCCACCCCCCACGACATCCTGATCGGGGAGGACGCCGGCCGGCTGCTCGGCGCTGCCCCTCCCTGGTTCACCGCCTGCACCTGTAATCTCAAGGGCAAGGCGGCACCGGTACGGGCCTTTGGCATCACCTTTTCCCAGGCGGCCGCCTTCCTGGCCAGCCAGCGTCGGAAGAAATCGGGAATCTAGAGGGTAAAACCGGCCGGGCCGTTGCGGGAACGGTGCCGCTTACGCCGGCCGGGGGCCGAAGAGGGCGGTGCCCACCCGGACGATGGTGGCCCCCTCCTCGATGGCGACCTCGAAATCGGTCGACATGCCCATGGAGAGCTCGTACTCCTCGGGTAAGAGGGCATCGGCCGCAAGATCGGCGGCCAGGTCGGCCAAGCGGCGAAAATGGGGCCGGGTGGCCTCCGGGTCCGGGTTCCAGGGCGGGATCGTCATGAGGCCGCACAGGCGCAAGCCATCGAGCGTCACGATGTGGCGAGCGAGATCGCCCACCTCCTCCGGCGCGATGCCGGCCTTTTGCGCCTCGCCGCCCACGTTCACCTGGATGAGCACGTCGAGGGGATCGGGATGGAGATCGCGGCGGGCGGCGGCGAGCTTGTCGGCCAGTTTCCGGCTGTCCACCGTCTCGATCATGGAAAAAAGTCGGGCCGCCTTCTTCGCCTTGTTGGACTGCAGATGGCCGATGAAGTGCCAGGAGGCCGGTGGCAGGGCCTCGATCTTGGCTTCCGCCTCCTGGAGATAATTTTCCCCGAATACGCGCTGGCCCGCCTGCATGGCCGCCTCGATGCGCTCTGGCGGCATCTTCTTGGACACCGCCACCAGGGTTATTTCCTCTGGGTGGCGGCCGGCTCGCCTGCAGGCGGCCGCGATCCGCTCCCGCACCTGGGCGAGATTGTCGGCAATGGTTGCAGCGCTCATCGCAAGCCCCCCTCCTTTTCGTTCCTAGCGGCCCGCATGGCCTCGCGCTCCGCAAGCCGAAAGAGTCGGCGCGCCGTCTCGCTCGTTTGCCGGGCCACCTCGGCTAGAGTCGTTTCCTTGAGTTCCGCCACCATGCGGGCGGTGTGGACCACGTAGGCCGGTTCGTTGGGCTTACCTCGAAAGGGAACCGGCGCGAGGAAGGGGGCGTCGGTCTCCACCACCAAGCGGTCCAGGGGGACGAAACGCACCACCTCTTGGAGGGCGGCGGCGTTCTTGAAGGTGACGATACCGGGAATGGAGACGACGAGCCCTCGGTCGAGCACTTGGCGGGCCAGGGAGACATCGCCGGAAAAGCAGTGCATGACCCCGCCGGCTGGCGGCAGGCCGACTTCATCGATGATGGCGAGGACCTGGTCGTGGGCCTCGCGGTCGTGGATCACCACCGGCAGATCGAGTTCGGCGGCGAGCTGCAACTGGCGGCGAAACTGATCCTCCTGCACCGGGGCGGGACTGTAGCGCTTGGCGAGGTCCATGCCGATCTCGCCGTAGGCCACCACCACCGGATCGGCGGCCAGTTCGGCCAAGCAGCGGTAGGTATCGTCGTCGGCGCTTTTCGCCTCGTGCGGATGGATACCCACCGCGGCCCACACCCCGGCATGGCGGCGGGCGATGGCCACCGCCGCCCGGGAACTCGGCTCGTCGATACCGATGGTGATCACCGTCGACACCCCGGCTCGGGATGCCCGCTCCAGGGCCGCGGCCACCGCGGCCTCGTCGCCGAGCATATCCAGGTGGCAGTGGGTATCGACGAGCACGGGCGCTGGTTGTGTCTCCTCCATATTTACCTCGTGGTATTCGGTTCACGATCTGGCGGCCGGACGCGGCGCTTACGAATCACACCACGGAACTCGGTTCGAGGATCTCCCGGTAGAGCATCATGGCGTACCGGTCGGTCATGCTGGCGATGAAATCGCACACCCGCCGTTCCAGGGAGGCGCTGCGGGCGAAATCGCCGATCTTGCGTTCCAAAAACTCGGTGTGCTGCAGGCAATACTCGAAGAGTTCGCGCAGGATCTTGGACGCCTTGACGAACTCGTTGTGCACCTGAGGCGATCGGTACACGTGGTGGTACTGGAAGGCGCGCAATTCCTGCATGGCCTCCCCCACCGTTGGATCCACCCCAAAGACCAGTTGGTCGCCTTGCGGCTTGGTGGCGGCCAGCACGCCCTCGATCATGCTCATCACCCGACGGGAATGGGTATTGCCGAGCACGCGCTGGCATCGCTCCGGGATCTGCGACTCGCGGATGACGCCGCTGCGGATGGCGTCGTCGAGGTCGTGGCTCAGGTAGGCGATGATATCGGCATAGCGCACCACGTTGCCCTCGGCCGTGGCCGGCTGGTCACGCTGGTTGGTGGGGATTACCTCGCCGTACCCTTTGGAGTGCTTGGCAATGCCGTCGCGCACCTCCCAGGTGAGGTTGAGCCCCATGCCGCCGTTTTCGAGCACGTCCACCACCCGCAGACTCTGGCGATAATGAGAAAAACCGCCGGGCATCAGTTCGGCCAGCACCGTCTCGCCGGCGTGGCCGAAGGGGGTATGTCCGAGATCGTGTCCCAGGGCGATGGCCTCGACCAGGTCCTCGTTCAAGCGCAGGGCCCGGGCGATGGTTCGGCCGATCTCGCACACCTCCAGAGTGTGGGTGAGACGCGTCCGGTAATGGTCGCCGGTGGGCGACAGGAACACCTGGGTCTTGTGCTTCAGGCGTCGGAACGCCTTGCAGTAGACGATCCGGTTGCGGTCACGCTGGAAGGCGGTGCGCACCGGACATTCGGGCTCGTCGCGCACCCGGCCCCGGGTCGCCGAACTGGGACAGGCGTACGGCGACAAGAACTGTTCCTCCCATTTCTCGTGCTCGCTGCGGTACGACATCGTGCCTGGCATGATACCCGCTCCAGAGACCGGATGCAAACCAGAGTATCACCGATTGACAACCGGCTACGAATCTGCAACTGTTGGAGAAAAAAATAAGCGCGGGCGGCCATGCAGGCCACCCCATCAAGTAAGCCTACTTCATCGACAAATGGACACACCAGTCATCGACGCCATTCGCAAACGCCGCTCCATCCGAGAGTACACCGACGAACCGGTAGACCGGCAGGTCCTCCACGCCATCGTCGAGGCGGGCATCTGGGCGCCCTCCGGGCTCAACAACCAGCCGTGGAGGTTTGTGGTGATCACCGACCCCGACATCCGCGCCCGGCTCGCCGAACAGACCCATTACCACCACATCGTCCGGGCGGCCCCGGCCTGCATCGCCGTCTATCTCGACGTCGAGGCCATGTACGACGATGTCAAGGACCACCAGGCGGCCGGGGCCTGCATCGAGAACATGCTCCTGGCCGCCGAGGCCTACGGACTCGGGGCGGTGTGGCTCGGTCAGATTCTCAAGAACAAGGCAAAGGTGAACGCCATCCTGGGGCTCGACGACCGCTACGACCTGATGGCGGTGATCGCCATCGGTCACCCAGCGCACCGGAATCAGCGTTCCACCCGTCACCCCCTGGAGCATTTCATCCTGAAGGAATATTAAAGGAAACCGCCATGAAACGTCGTTTGCTCCTCTTCTGCCTCGTCGTGTTGCTCGCTTCCGGCTGTGCCGCCACCACCATCTCCACCTCCGGTGCCGGCGACGGCCAAACCGCAGCCGAGAACCTGTCGTACTTTCCGAGCGGCGTTACCGACATCGAAATCCCGAAAGAACTCGAACTGGTGCACGACGACTCGATGTTCATCGAGACCGCCTCGTATCACGGCGGGATCCTCGCCTTCGAAGGCCGGGTGGAGATCTCCTCCCTGGCCGATTATTTCGTCGCCGTCATGAAGAAGAACGGCTGGCGCCAAGCCGGGGCGGTGCGCTACAAGAACATCCTGCTCGCCTTTGTCAAGTCGGGCAAGTCCTGCATCATCACCATCCAGGACCGGGGCGCGACGCGCAAGACGCGGGTGGCGATCTACCTGACCGAAGAGGTGCAACCCGGCAGCGGGGTCCTGGTCCAGTGAGCCCGGTCTCCCCCGCTACGCTCGCCGGCCGGCGCATCCTGGTCGGCATCTGCGGCTCGATCGCCGCCTACAAGGTGGCCGACTGGTTGCGGGCCATGCTCCGGGAAGGGGCGCAGCCGACGGTAGTGATGACCAGGGCGGCGGAGCGGTTCGTCACCCCCCTCACCTTTGCGGCCCTGACCGGCAATCCGGTCCATACCGACATGTTCGCCGCGGCCGACGCCCACCGCCTGCCCCATATCGGCCTCGGCCAGGAGGCCGATGCCATCCTGGTGGCGCCGGCCACCGCCCAGACCATCGCCCGACTGGCCACCGGCCAGGCGGACGATCTTGTGGCCGCCGTAATCCTTGCCGCCCGAGTACCGGTCATCGTCTGTCCGACCATGAATCCGGGCATGTACACCCACCCAGCCACCACGGCCAACCTCCAGCGGCTAGCCGACTACGGGTACCGGCTGGTGACACCGGAAAGCGGCCGGATGGCCTGCGGCGCCGAGGGTCCCGGCCGGCTGCCATCCTGGGAGGCGGCCCGCTTCGCCCTGCTCCAGGCCCTGGCGCCCCAGGACCTGGCCGGTAAATACCTCGTGATCACCGCCGGCCCGACCCGCGAACCCCTCGATCCGGTCCGCTTTCTGACCAACCGTTCCAGCGGCCGCATGGGATACGCCCTGGCCGCGGCGGCCGCGGTACGCGGCGCCCGGGTCACCCTGGTAAGTGGGCCGGTGAACCTCGCACCGCCCCCCGAGGTGGAGACCGTACCGGTATCCAGCGCCGCCGAGATGGCCGAGCAGGTCTTCGCGCGGGCGGCTGACGCTGACTGCATCATCAAGGCGGCGGCGGTGGGCGACTTCCGTTTCGCCGCCCCCCTTGAACGCAAATTGAAAAAGAACGAGGCCCCGCCCAGCCTGGAACTCACCGCCAACCCCGATATCCTGGCCGAACTCGGAACGATGAAGAAGCGGGGCGATATCCGGGCCGTGCTCGTCGGCTTTGCCGCCGAAAGCGACGATCATCTCGCCGAGGGCCGCCGCAAACTTGCGGCAAAGAACCTCGACCTCATCTGCGTCAACGACATCCTCGCCGCCGATGCCGGCTTCGAAGTCACCACCAACCGGATCACCATCATCGACGCCCAGCACGGGGTTGAATCCCTGCCGCTCCTCAGCAAGGACGACACCGCCCACCGCATCCTCGACCGGGTCGCCGATCTGCTCGGTTGCTGACCCCGGCTCCGGCCGACCGACCTTGTGATGCGCCCTCTGTTTTCTCCTGGAATCCCCGTTGAGATATGGTATAGTTGCCGGCCGGCAGGAGCCGGGACGTTAGGTTTTCTAAAAAACGATGGACTCAAGAACGATGGATCAGACCGACAGCGAGAAGCTCATCATCGAGCTCAACTACCGCAACAAGATCATCGACGAGCGCAATCGGGAAGAACCCTTCTCCAGCGAGAAGATGTTCAACCTGCTACCGGCCACGGTACTCGACAAGCGCACCCTGCAGATGATCGAGATCCACGACCTGTTCCGGGCCGTGAACCACTGCCGCACCCTGGTAGGTTCGGCGCGGCTGTTCCACTCGCTCATGAACCCCTCCCAGTCCATCGAGCTCATCCACGCCAAACAGGACGCCTACTGCGAACTTGAGAGCAACACCCGTCTACAAGAAGCAGTGCGGGAATTTCTCGATACCTTTCGGCAAGGAGAACCGGTTCTCTTCAAGTTCCTCAACGCCCACATGCAGCCCCTGTGGCCGTATCGGGACTTCCGCGGCGCCATGGCCACCATCCGCACCATGCTCGAAGGAGCGGAAAAACTGCCGCAGCCGGACACTGTCTATCTCGATTCCCTCTTCAAGACCATCCGGGGCTTCGCCGCCTCGCCGGTCAACACCCTGGTCAACGGTCCGGTCTTCCGTACCTTCCGCGGCGTGCGCACCCGCAAGGAGAAGGGATTCTTCACGCCGAGCCTGCGGTTCCGCCCGGGACGACTCAGCGGCGGCACCATCGGCCCGGCCATGCCCTCGGTGTTGGCCGGCCTCGCCGGCCTCACCGGCCTGATGACCCCGGCGGTGGCTGAATCCATCGTCCTCCTCACCGGGGGCGGCATCATCCTCGGCATACTGTACGGCGCCTTCGTCAAGCCGATCTTCGACTACGAAAGCGCCATGTTGCCGATCCGCAAGCGACTCTACGACTCCAACCGGTTCGCCTCCGCCATCGAGGCGGTGGCCGCCATCGACGAACTCTTCTCCTTCCTAGAGTACTGCCGGGCCATTCCCCACCCCACCGTCCTGCCGGAGGTGACCAACGAGCCTCGCCACTACTTCGTGGCCACCGAACTGCGCAACCCGGTCCAGTGCGTGGACAATCCCGATTTCGTCGGCAACGACGTCAACCTGCGCGATACGCGGGTCACCTTCATCACCGGCCCCAACAGCGGCGGCAAGACCACCTACTGCAAGACCATCGTCCAGAACCAGCTCCTCGGCCAGATCGGCGCGCCGGTGGTGGCCCGCACCGCCAAGCTGAACATGGCGGACCGGATCGCCTACCAGGCGCCGGCCTTCGACTCCCTGAACGACCCCGAGGGCCGGTTCGGCACCGAACTAAAAGTGACGAAGGAGATCTTTTTCGGAGTGACGCCACGCAGCCTGGCCATCCTCGACGAGATTGCCGAGGGCACCACCACCCACGAAAAAATGCAGTTGTCGGTGGAGATCATGAACGGCTTCTATGCCATCGGCAACAACACCTTGCTGGTCACCCACAGTTACGAGTTGGTGGAGAAATTCAAGGAGCAGGGCAAGGGCCAGTACCTGCAGGTGGAATTCGCCGGCGAGGCGCCGACCCACCGGATGGTGCCCGGTATCTCCCGGGACAGTCACGCCTTGCGGGTGGCGAAGAAGATCGGCTTTGCGCCCGAGGACATCCAGCGCCACATCGCCGACCTGGTCAGTCAGGGGCTGATCAAGGGATGATCCGTTACAGAACGGCCTTCTTCACCGCCTCAATGCCGATCCGGTCCACCAGCCGGGCGGTGCGCTCCTTGCGCTTGCCCTCCTGACGATAGAACTCCACCAGCCGGCCGACCAGGGCGATGGCGTCGTCACGGGAGAGATTGCGGGCCACCTCGTCGGCGATGCGCGGCCGGCCGCCGGCATTGCCCCCGAAGGTGACCAGCCAGCCCTTGGCCCGACCGATACAGCCGATGTCGCGCAGGTAACTCTCGGCGCAGGACATCGGGCAGCCAGACACACCGATCTTGAGCTTGGCGGGCAGGTCGATGCCCGCATACCGCTCCTCCAGCTCCATACCGAGCCCTAAGGAATCCTGTACCCCGAATCGGCAGACCGAGTTGCCGGGACAGGCCTGGACGTAGTGCAGGCAAAGCTCGACCGCCCGGCCGACGTCCATCTTCAGGTCCTGCCAGATGCGCTCCACGTCCTCACCGCGCATCCCCACCAGGGCAAGTCGCTGGCCCGAGGTGATCTTGACGATGGGGATTTCGTACTTGCGCACCACCCGGGCGATGGCCTCGAGGGTCTCCGGGCTCACCATCCCCACCGGCGTGCGGGGCACGATGGCGTAGGTCTCCTTGTCACGCTGCAAAATGGCGCCGCGGGGTGTTTCCGGCATCTCCTTTTCCTCCTTCTGGGTTTCTGTTCTTCCTGTCGTCAAGCAAACGTTCTCATGCCCGCAAACCACCTTTCCTTCTCCCCGCTGTGCCCACTGCCATGCAACGACTAGCGGCGAAAGAGCCACAGGAGGAGGGAGAGGACAATACTGACGAGAAGACAGGAGGCGAGCGGGAAATAGAAACTGAAATTCTCCCGGCGGACGACAATGTCGCCGGGCAACCGGCCCAGGGGCAATTTGACGATGAGCGGCCAGGCGAGGCCGAGCACGATGAGGATGATCCCGACAACGACGAGCATTCGTGCCATCTTCCTTGCCTCCGTGGATAACAGCCCGTTTTTCAGCGGTCTGGCAAGCGCTGTTGCCAAGGCTGGGGAAACCTGCTACGGTGAACCCGGTGTCATGATACCAGAAGCCGGTAGTATTCGTAAATCCCTTGCCGACGGCACCCTCACCCTCCACCTCCAGGGCCGGCTGACGGCGGCCAATGCCGCCGCCATGCTGCGCGAAAGCCGGCGGCTGCTCGTCGGCGCACGGCCGACCCGCATCGTGGTCGACTGTGCCGGCCTTACATCCATCGACGACTACGGCCTCACCGTGCTCCTCGATCTCGAGCGGCAGGCAGCAAAACGCACCGCCGCCTTCAGCCTTGCCAACGTGCCAGCCCCCATTGCCGACACCCTGCGTCTCTATCACTGGGACCAGGTCCGGCTCCGGCAGCAGCCGGCCGGACGCAAGCGGCGGGCCAACATCTTCGTCATCCTCGGCGGCGCGGTGCTGCGCCATCTGGCCGACCTCTCCTTCATGCTCGAATTCCTGGGCGCCGCGGTGGCCAACGTCGGCCGCTTTCTGCGCCGGCCGCGATCGCTGCGCTGGAGCGACTGCATCCTCACCATGCAGCGTACCGGCGTGAATGCCCTACCCATCGTCGGCCTGATCAGCTTTCTGCTCGGCCTGATCATGGCGTTCATGTCCTCGGTCCAGCTCCAGCAGTTCGGGGCCAACATCTACGTCGCCTCGCTGGTGGGACTGGCCATGACCCGGGAACTCGGTCCGATCATGACGGCGATCATCGTCGCCGGCCGTTCCGGATCTGCCTATGCGGCGGAGATCGGTACCATGCAGATCAACGAGGAGATCGACGCGCTGACGGTCATGGGCTTCGATCCCCTCTACTTTCTCACCATGCCGAAGATGGTCGCCACCCTGCTGGTGGTGCCCATGCTGACCCTGTTCTCGGATCTCTTCGCCATCGTCGGCGGCATGCTGGTGGGCATCGGCATGCTCGACCTGACCGTGTACGGCTATATCAACCAGACCATCGACACCCTGGACCTGTTCGACGTGTTCTGGGGCGTGGGCAAAAGCGTCGTCTTCGCCGCCCTCATCGCCTGGATCGGTTGCCTGCGCGGCTTCCAGGTCCGCGGCGGCGCCGACGCCGTCGGCCGGGCCACCACCTCGGCGGTGGTCACCGCCATCTTCGCCATCGTGCTGGCCGACTCGGTCTTCGCGGTGATCTTGCGCTACTGGGAATGAGATGCACGAACACCCGGCCATAGAAGTGCGTGATCTTACCGCCGGCTACGGCGCCGACACCGTCATCCTGGAAAATGTTTCCTTTACCGTCAACCGCGGTGAGCGGTTTGTCATTCTGGGCGGCAGCGGCTGCGGCAAGAGCACCCTGCTGCGCCATCTCATCGGGTTGCAGCCCCCGCTGGCCGGTACCATCCGCATCAACGGTGTCGACATCACCGGCACCGACGAGGCGGCACGGAGGGTAGTGCTCCGCGACATCGGGGTGCTTTTCCAGGGCGGCGCTCTCTTTTCCTCCATGACGCTGGCCGAGAACATAGCATTGCCCGTGGAGAACGACACCGACCTCTCCCGATCGCAGATCGACGACCTGGTACGTATCAAGCTGTCGCTGGTGGGCCTGACCGGCTTCGAGAACCACTATCCCGGCGAACTGTCCGGCGGCATGCGCAAACGGGCCGCGCTGGCTCGTGCCCTGGCCCTGAACCCGGCGATCCTCTTTTTCGACGAACCCTCTGCCGGCCTCGACCCGCTCACCTCGGCGGAAATGGACGACCTGATCATCGCCCTCAACGAGACCTTGAACACCACCATGGTCATCGTCACCCACGAACTGGCCAGCATCTTCGCCATCGCCCAGCGGGTCATCATGCTCGACAAAGGCACCCGGGGGATCATTGCATCCGGCGATCCCCGCTGGCTGCGCGATCACCACCAGAATCCCTGGGTACAGAACTTCTTCAAGCGGAGGCCAAGTACCGCGCCATGACCTCGAAGAAACAACAGTTCTACGTCGGCCTCTTCATGGCCGCCGGCATGACCATCGCCACCATCGCCCTCATCTGGCTCGGCATGAACCGCTATTTCGAGGAGGGCCTCCTGTACGCCACCTACTTCGACCAGTCGGTACAGGGACTCACCATCGATTCGCCGGTCAAGTACCGCGGGGTCACGGTCGGCCGGGTCAAGGAGATCGCCGTGGCTCCGGATGCGCGCCTCATCATGGTGGTCATGCTGCTCGATACCGAACTCGACCTCGAAGAGGACATCGTCGCCCAGCTCAAGGTGGTGGGCATCACCGGCGCCATGTTCATCGAACTCGACCGCGCCACCCCGGAGGATCTGCGCCGGTCCCCGAAACTCGGTTTTCCGTCCCGCTACCCCATCATCGCCTCAAAACCCTCGGAGATCAGCGAGATCTTCCGGGGTATCGACGAGATCGTCGAAACCATCAACCGTCTCGACCTGGCCGGTCTCGCCGAACGGGCCAAGACGCTCCTCGACACCGCCAACCGGGAAATCGAAGACCTCAAACTGCAAGAGACGGCCGCCAAGCTGCGGACCACCCTGGACAACGCCAACCGGCTGCTCGACGCCGACCATCTGCAGCACCTGGTGACCGAGACGGAAAAGACCGTCATCGCCTTGCGCCGGGCCGCCGACGCGGCCGAAGCAACCTTTACCACCACCAACACCGCCGTGGCCGATATTCAGGAAATACTGGCCGAAAACCGTACCGCCCTGCACCGGGCGATAACCGGCCTCGACGAAAGCCTCGCCGCAGCCCGGCAGGTGCTGGAGCAGGCCGGTGGCCTCACCGCCGATGCCCGCTGGCAGCTCGCCACGGTCAGCCAGCAGATGGCCGTCTCCCTCGAGTCGATCAACCGGACCGCCATCTCCCTGGAACGGTTGGTGAATGACCTGGCCGCTGGCCCATCCCAGATTCTGTTCGGCGCTCCGCCGCCGCCCCGTCCGTTGGAGGAATCCCAATGATGCGATACCTTACCCTCGTCGGTTGCTGCGTCCTGCTCGTACTGGTTGCGGCCTGCACCCCGGGCCGCGCACCGCAACCGTTCTTCTATACCCTGGAATACCAGGTGGAGCCGCCCGGCGATCCTCCCCTGCAAGAGGTCATCCGGGTGATGCCCTTCACCGCCGCGCCGCCGTACACCGGCAGGAATATCCTCTACCAGGAGGCGGACAACCAGCGCCGCCCCTTCCACTACCACCGCTGGCTCAACGAACCGGCCCGGATGGTGGAATTCCTGCTCGCCCGCGATCTTGCTGCCAGCCGACTCTTCGCCGGAGTGCTGGATGACGGAGCGCCCGCGGCCCATACCTGCAGTCTGGGGGGAACGGTGGTGGAATTCCTGGAAGACGAACGGGGAGAACCCTGGCAGGCGGTGCTGGAGATCGCCATCTACCTGGTCGACGGTCGCCGGCCAGCCCAGGTACTGTTGCAGAAGACTTACCGGGAGACGGAGCCGCTGGACCGCCACCATCCCGCCGCCCTGGCCGCGGCGATGAGCCGTGCCCTGGCCCGGGTGTCGGCCGCTATCCAACAGGATGTCTATGCCGTCTTGGCGGCCCGTGCCACCAGTCGTTAGTGCTTTTGCTGCCAGCGGTGTTCGTACATGGTGAGAAGACGGGAGACGGCGAGCTTGTTGAGTCGCATGGCGCGGGTGATGTTCCCCTTCTTTTCGTGCAGATCGGCCAGCGTAATGATCACCTCCAACCGCGGCTCCGGGGCGATGATGGCGTTCTCGAGCTCGGTCAGGGCCTCCTCGTCCCGGCCAAGGTGATACAGGGCAAGCCCGTGGCCGGCGATGGCGTCGTCAGCCTCGGAATCGATGGACAGCGCCTTGCGGAAGGTGGCCTCGGCCTCGGCGTAGCGCTTGAGGGCCAACTGGGCGAAACCGAGTTCCACGTACCCCTCCACCGCCTTTGGTTTCAGCTGAATGGCAATGGAAAACTCCCGGGCCGCCTTGTCGTACATCTTGCGACTGGCCATCACCCGGCCGTAACCGAGCCGCCGGATAAATTCCTTGTCTTCCTTGGAGAGCTGCTTTTTCTTTTTCGGAGCCAGGAGTTCCTGGAACTGTTCCTTCGTCCAGTCCCCAAGCAAGACCCGCAAGTCTCCTTCCACCAGTTCCCGAATATTGTAGGTGTACGGAATGACGTCGTAAAGGGCGCCCTTGCCGTCCAGGACTACGACCAGAGGCATCATGAAGACGCCGTAAGCGTTATACACATCTTTCCTGCCATCGTCGACAATCGGTATCTTGATAGCACGCTCCTTTTGAAAGGCGGAGACCATCCCGCCCCCCTTCCGGTCACAAAAGATTCCGAGCACCGCGGCCCGATTACCGAGCTTGCCGGCCAACTCATCGAGGGCGGCAAGCAAAGCCAGTGACCGTTTCTTGCGAAACTCCGGGCGGACAGAGAAAAAGAGCAGGGCCGCCGGCTTGTCGTGTCCCGGCGAAAAGGAAAGTCGTTTGCTCGATCCAAGGAGCGGCTGGTTGATGTCGGGCATCAGATCGCCCGGTTTGAAGTTGCGCAACGTCCCTTCCGCCGTGGCCACATCGACAATCAGGACCGGTACCAGGGCGAGCAAGACCGTGAACACCCATCCCTGCCACCGGCGCCATCCTTTTCTCTGCATCGTTTCCTTCCCCCCTTTGGTCAGAATCGTACCAGATTGCAATTTCGCCAGTTCACCACCGCGGTCGTCCCAGCCAAGGCTGTTACTGCTGCATCCCCACCGGTTTGACCCGATCGTAACGTCGCGGCTTGTGGCAACCGACCACGCAGCCGCCGCCGGTCTCGGTGGCGGTGTATTCGAGCGATATGGAAAACCGACGCCGATAGGGAATCTTGCTGCGAATATGATTTTTCTGGTTCGAGGCATGGACATCGTGGCACGAGATGCAGTTACGGCCCTTCTTCTTCCGGTTGACATGCACATAGTGCAGGTTGACCTTGCCGTCCCGGAAACCGGTCTCCGGATCGTCGGGATCGGTGACGATCTTCGCACTATGACAATCGAAGCAGAGCTTGTAATTGTCGAGCTTGAAGCCGACGTAAAACTTGCCCGAGAATTTATCCCGCAGCAGTTTGCGATACCGAGAGCCATGCACCAGGTGGCACTGGTAACACTCATTGGACCGTATCGGCCCGTGCCGGTAGATACTCCCGGTAATCTTCTCCTTTATTTTCTCGTGACAGGCATAACAGACTTCGGCCGCCGGCCCTTTCAACTGCTTCGGGTAGTTAGTGGAATGCGGGGTGTGGCAAGCGGTGCACTTGCCCTCTTCCACCGGTTTGTGTTTGACCTTGGAGGTTTGCATGGTTTTCACCAGATCAGGATCGAGCTTGGCATGGCAGCGCAGGCAGGTGGCCTGATAGGGCTTGTCCGGCACGATGTAATGTCCCTTGTCATCCACCTCGGTTCGAAGATGATACTCCAGTTCCGAACCATGCGGGTCATGGCACAGGGAACAATCTTTCCTCACCGGTTCGTGGACGAATTTGCTTTCGAACTCCTCCTTGCGGAGTTCGTGGCAGGTAAAGCACATGGCGTTGCCCGGCTCGAACAGCAGAAATTTATTGGGAGAGGCATGCGGGTTGTGGCAGGCGATGCAGTCCTCGGACTCCACCGGCTCGTGCATGTACTTGTGGCGCAGGCGGTCGTAGCCGTGACAGGCGGCGCACAACTCGCGGATGTTGCCGCGTTTCAGGTGGAACTCGAAATCGCTGCCATGGGGATCGTGGCAGGAGAGGCACTCGCCTTTGCGGACCGGAAAATGGACCGTGCCCTCGGCAAAAGTTTCTTTTTCTGTCGTATGACAACGATAACAGAGCTCCGCATTGATATCCTTCAAAAAGAAGGGGTTGGTGGTGCCGTGCGGCGTGTGGCACCCGTCGCAAAACCCGTCCTCCACAGGCCCATGCAGGAACTCCTTCGCATTCTTCTTTGGATGACATTCACTCGTGATACAGGAAAACTTCTGCTTGATGTGACGGTAGTCCGGCTTTTCGCGCAGCACGACGAGATGACAGTCGTCGCAGGTGACGGTGAGGATACCCTTGGAATGGGTGTAGTACAGGGAGAACCCCGCCGGGGGGTCGGCATTGTCGACCAGTCGATGGACGACCCGGGAAGAGCCGCCGGCAACCGTTATGATGTTGCGCCCCGGAGCGAGGGTGACGGTTGCCGTAAAGGCGTCTCTCTCGATGGCGGCCTGTACGGTACTGGAACCGGCATCGTTCTGCACGGTGAGTTCCACCGTACCGTCAGCCCCGCCGGCTCGCCCCACCACCTGCAGGGTATCGGTACGCACCGCCACCTTGTCAGGCGGGAACACGATCCGCAAACCCTCCGCGGCTGCAGCCGGCGCCGGTACAAAGGCGAGCGTGAGCAACAGGGACGCTACCAGCAACCATCCCCCGGTTCGTATTCTCCTTCTCCAGAAAGTCCTCATACCGTTCATGCGC
>CAYRGZ010000036.1:0-19433 GCA_964423785.1 uncultured Desulfobulbia bacterium | reverse complement strand
CGACTTGGCGTGGATCCGCCAGCTGGCATCGAAGTGACCCTGTGAGGGCTTACAATTCGGCGGCACGTCCATGTGCCGCACACAGCCCGTTTTTCAACGGGCTGATAAAACCGGCTGGCAACAGTTGAAAACAACAGAAAAAACGCTTGGGGATTTTTTCTTTTTATTACGTACAACTAGCAGTTTCTCATTATCCACCTCACCGCAGTCGCAGGGTGGGCCGGCCGGCTAACAGCATCTTCAACCAGTCGTACCCGAACCGCAGCAGGGCCTCGTCGTCGGTCTTGATCTCGCGCACCCGGGAGGAAGAAAGCCGGAAGCGGGCCAAGATATTGTTCCGTTCCACATACTGACGGAACCCGTCGATGTTGTAGCAGATCATGAAGGCGAGCTGCCGGCGCGGCCCCGCCACTCCCTCCCCTTCCCAGGGATTTCCGGCGAACAGGGTATCCATCTCGGCCCACAGGTCGTCCATGTGGTTATAGTAGAGGAGTCCCTGGTCGCGCAGCCATTCCTTCACCTTCCACTCCCGCTCCTCGCCATGGCCAAGACAGTACGGGTGACGCGTCAGAAAATAGAACTCCCGCGGCCGACCGCGCTCGGGAGCCCGGTCTACGGCCCGTTCCAGGGGATAGGTACGGCAGGCCGACGGCCGATCCGCGTACACCGTGCAGCCGTCGGCCCCCAGGAAGGGACAGGGATTGCCTTCGGTGTCGGCCATCCGCATCATCACGGAAGGGAAATAGGGGTTCGGCCCCTGGACGATGCGGGTATATCGGTCGAGGAACTCCTCGGACGAGATGCCGAGCCGTTTCTTCAGCCGCAGGATGTCGTAGGGGTAGAGAAACATGTCCACGTTGCGGCAACAACGGGTGAAACAATCGAGGCCGGCGTGGCAGGCGAACCGGAAACTCCGGTCGCCGAGGGGCTCCATGCCGTCGGGGAATTTCTTTTCCATGGTCCGTTGTCTCGATATGGATTGTCGGAACCGCTCGATGATGCCGCCTGGACGGCCTGCCAGCTTGACATCAGCTGCCATGCCGATCGGCTGGCGGCGCCTGCGGCCGCACTCTAGCCTGTCGGCTGGCCGGGGTCAAGTTCAGCTTCCGTCATTGACCTCCCCCATGCTGCCGGTATAAAGTACGGAGAGGGAGGGGGCATCCGCAACCCTGTGCGGATACAGGAGACAAATTACGTGGAGGGGAGGAACCCATGTTACGGCGATGCATCGCGCTCGTGGCGCTCGTCTTTCTGGGCTTGGCCGCCGGCTGTGGTGACAATCAGCAATATGAGTCGGTATCCCTGACCAAAACGGTGGAATCCGCCCCGATCGCCACCACTCCCCCGGCCGAGGCGTTCCGGGTAGCAGTGGCGGCGCTGGTATCACCGCAGGAGGCTTTTGCCGCTTACCGGGATCTCGTCGACTACCTGGGGATCCATATCGGCCGCCCCTCCCACATGGTGCTGCGAAACACCTATGCCGAAGTCAACACCCTGCTTGCCGAGAACCAGGTGGACGTGGCCTTCGTCTGTTCCGGCGCCTATGTCGAAGGCAACCTGCGGGGCGAACAACGGCTCCTGGTGGTACCGGTGATCGACAACGCTACCACCTATCACTCTTATATCATCGTTCCCAAAACGAGCCCGGCCGAAAGCATCGCCGACCTGCGGGGCAAGCGGTTCGCCTTCACCGACCCCCTCTCCAACACCGGCTATCGAGCACCAATAGCCATGCTGGCTCGTCAGGGACACCGGCCGGAGTCCTTTTTCGCCGACACCATCTTCACCCACAGTCACGATCGGTCCATCGAGGCGGTGGCCCGCGGAATAGTGGATGGCGCCGCGGTGGACAGTCTCGTCTGGGACGGACTGCAACGCCGGCGGCCCAAGCTCACCGGCGCCACCAAGGTCATCGCCATCTCCGAGGCCTTCGGCATCCCGCCGGTGGTGGTGCCGGCGGCCATCGATCCGTCCTTGGAAGAACGACTTCGCACCATTTTCCTTGCCATGCACGAGGACGCCGAAGGCCGCAGCATCCTCGCCCGCATCGGTATCGATCGGTTTGCAACCGCCGACGATTCTCTGTACGACAGCGTTCGCCGCATCTGCCTCCCTCCCAGCAAGGCCGGGTCATGAATCTGCGCGCCAAATTCTGCATCACCATCCTCTGCCTGATCAGCGGGCTCGGCATCTGCCAGTATCTCCTCACCGTGCCGGCCATCGTCCAGGGCCTCCACCAAGGCCTCGACGAGAAAGGCCAGGCTATCGCCATAACCCTGGCGCAGCAAGCCGTCACCCCCCTCCTGACCGACGATTTTCTCGCCTTGCAACTCATGGTGGAGAGTGCAAAGCAAGAAATCGCTGACATCCGTTACGCCTTCGTGGTCGACCGCCATGGCCGGGTCGTGGCCCATACCTTCGGCGACCGCTTTCCCGTCGAGTTGCTGGATGCCAACCGGCCTTCACCGACCTCCCCGGTCAGCCATCGTCATCTTAGCACCGAGGAAGGCATAGTACACGATACAGCGGTGGGAATCGTAAACGGCGAAGCCGGTATGATCCGTATCGGTCTCGATGAAAAGGGCGTAGCGGTCCTGGTTCAGAAGACCAGCCGGGCCATCTTCCTGACCACCCTCTTCCTCGGCATCATCGGTATTCTTCTGGCCATCTTTCTCGGAGACATGCTCACCCGGCCGCTGGCCAATCTGGCCCGCACCGTGCGCTCGTTCGGCCGGGGGGAGTTCGAAGCCCGCGCCACGGTCACCGGCAACGACGAGATCGGCGAACTCGGCCGCGCCTTCAACGCCATGGCCGACGATCTCGTCCATACCATTACCGATATGCGGGACGCCCAGGCCCGACTGGCCGCCATCTTCGAGAACGCCGCCGTGGGCATCACCCTTTCCGATCCCGACGGCCACGTCATCCAGGCCAACCCGGCATTCCTGCGCATGCTCGACTACCAGGAAGCGGATATCATCGGCCGCCACATCTCCGAGCTCACCATGCCGGAAGACCGCGGGAGCCAAATGGAAAAATACCGCGCCCTCTTGCGGGGGGAAACCGACCACGTCCACTTCCAGAAACGCTACCTACACCGCCAAGGCCGGGCGGTCTGGGCCCAGGTGACCCTTTCGCTCCTCCGTGACCGGGAGGGTAAGCCCAAGATGGTCATCGGCATGATCGAGGACATCAGCTACCGCAAACTGCTGGAGGAAGAACACCTGAAGCGGAGCCGACTGGAATCGATCAGCGTGCTGGCAGGCGGGATCGCCCACGACTTCAACAACCTGCTCACCGCCATCCTCGGCAACATCATCCTCGCCGAACACAAGAGCGGCAAGGACCGAGGCCTGTTGGAATTGCTCCAGGCGGCGGAAAAGGCGGCCCTGCGGGCCAAAGAGCTGACCGGGAAACTTCTCGCCTTTGCCAGTGACAGTGCCCCCGACAAGACCATCGTCAACTTGCAGGAGTTGCTGGAGGAAACCAGCCACCTGCTCCTGGCCGGCTCCAAGGTTCGGTGCGACATCCACTGCGCCGCCGATCTTGCTCCGGTGGCGGCCGACCGTCGGCAACTGGAACAGGTCTTCCAGAACATCCTGAAAAACTCTCTGCAAGCCATGCCGGAGGGTGGGGTCATCACCATCGAGGCCGAGAACACCCAACTGGGCGCCAAGGACTCCCTGCCCGCCGGCCGGTACGTCAAGATCACCTTCACCGACCAGGGCCACGGGATTGCGGCCGAACACCTGGACAAGATCTTCGATCCCTACTTCACCACCCGCCACAAGGGTGACGGACTAGGCCTCGCCATCTCCTATTCCATCATCAAGAACCACGGCGGCCTGATCACGGTCTCGTCGACACCGGGTCAGGGCACCTCGTTCATCGTCTACCTGCCGGTGGCCTAACGTAAACAGTCGCTGTCGGTCCAGGTATGACACGATAATAATGATGGCCCCGCAAAAAATCGCAGTCGGTGCAGGTCTGACACGATAATTCAACGGGTTACAACCCGTGAACTCGATGGAATCGCAGTTTTTGCGATTCCATCAATAATTCGTGACGGCTTTTTCGACAGACTGTTAGGAACTTTTCTCGTCGATGGACAATCGAAAGAGAGAGGAGCCTGCCCCATGCCCAAACCGAACATCGTCGATAGACTCGCCCGCCTAGCCGACGGCCAGCGCTTTCTGCCCATCCAGGTGGCGGCCATCTTGGTGCTGGCCTTCGTCGCCTATCTGGTAGCCGGCTACGAACCGACGCCCGTTCCCGAGCCGGTCACCGTACCGGCGGACCAGAAGGAAGCGGTGCCGACGCCGACGGAAGCCGAAACGCCCGCCCCGATCTCCTCGTTGCAAAACACCGGCGGTGACACCCGCAAGAAGCCCCCCCTCCCGACCAGGACGGCCGCCGGCGAGCGGGATGTGCTGGAAATGTTGGCCGACAACCGGGACCAGTACGGCACCATTCCGAACGAATATCTCGTCCGCTTCGCTACCGAGGCCGACATGCAGGCCTTCCTGCGGCAGGCGGTGGGTCGGGGCCTCCAGGTACTCGATTCTTCGTTGCGGCTCCTCACCGTCCGTTTCCATACCGGCGACATCACCACGGCGCGCGATTTCTTAAACAGCCTCCATCCCGTCGATCTCGACGAGAATACCGAGGTGATCATCCCGGATGAACCGGATCTTGCGCTCGCGCCGCCTCTCGTCTCTTATCAGGGGTTCGGCGGCAGGGCCCTGCAGTGGCTCGGGGTGGAGGATACCAATCGGGCCTGGGGCGACGGGGTGGTGGTCGCGGTCCTCGATACTCTGGTGGGCGATCACCCGGCCCTCTCCCCTGACCGGATCGTGCGCCTCGACCTGTTGGACGACTCCAATGACGACGGCAGCGGCGCCCTTGCCGGGCACGGCACTGCGGTGGCGGCGCTCATCGCCGGCAACGGCGGTGAGGTGGCCGGCATGGCGCCGCAGGCCGATATCCTCGCCATCCGGGTACTGGACAGCCACGGCCGCGGCGACGGTTTCACGGTGGCCAAGGGGATCATCGCCGCGGTGGACAACGGTGCCGATGTCATCAACTTGAGCCTCGGCTCCTACGGCGACTCCCACGCCCTGGCCGCGGCAGTGCAGTACGCTTTGGAACGGGGGGTGGCGGTGGTCGCCGCCACCGGCAACGACGGCCTCGACCAGGTGATGTATCCAGCCCGCTACCAGGGGGTAATCGGCGTCGGGGCCGTGGACGCGGCCAACCAGTACCTGGCCTTCTCCAACTTCGGCGAGGGCACGGATATAGCCGCCCCCGGCTTCGAGGTGACCACCGCATGGAACGACGGCCGCACGGTGGCCTTTTCCGGCACCTCGGCAGCGGCACCCTTTGTCAGCGGTGCCATCGCCGCCCTCTTGTCCGCCGACCCGCAGATGTCCCCCGCCGAGGCCGCCCGCCTCACCCTGGCCTATGCCAACGACGCCGGCCAACCCGGTGCAGACGAGCAGTTCGGCCGCGGCATCCTCAACTGGCGGCGGATCACCGACCGGCAGACGCCGGGCATCTACGATCTGGCGGTTGCCGACTACTACCTACCCGATCCCACCCTGCCGGCGGCCGGCGACGCCATGCCGGTAGTGGTTACTATCCAAAACCGGGGCACCGAGTATATTGATACGGCCCAGGTGGCGGTGACCGTGGGCGGTGTCACCGAGTACCACGAGATTACCGACCTGGCCCCCAACGAATCCACCGGCATCCTCACCAGCATCCCCCGCAACCGGATCACGGCCACCGGCCTGGTGACGGTATCGAGCGTTGTCTCCAGCCGCGGCCTCGACGATCAGTTTCCCGCCAACGACGAACTCTCCGACGATTTCATCTTCGTCGAGATGTGCCCCTACATCAAATGAGCTTCCGGCCGGCGGCCTCGTCGGTGGATATGTCGGCCTGGTACCGGTGGCTGCCGGCGCCGATGCGCACACCATCCGCCACGCGACAATCCTCCAACAGGCAGAACGGTTCGATGGTGCAATCCGTACCGATCACCGTGCGGCCGCGCAGGTGGACGTGGGGATGGATCACGGTGTCGGCACCGATCTCTACCTCTGACCCGATGAAAGTGCAATCGGGCGCCACAATGGTGACCCCGGCCGCCATGAGCTGCCGGTGCTTGGCCTCTTGCAGGATCGCTTCGGCCCGGGCGAGTTCGATGCGCGAGTTGATGCCGATCACCTCACGAGGATCAGCGCAGACCACCCGCCCCACCGGCCGACCGTCGCCCACGGCGATGGCAACGATATCGGTGAGGTAGTATTCCCCCTGGCTGTTGTCGTTGCGCAACCGGGCAAGAGCATCGAACAGGAATTGCCGCTCCACGCAGTAGATGCCGGTATTCACCTCCCGGATGGCACGCTGGGCCGTATCGGCGTCCTTTTCCTCGACGATGGCCTTCACGTTGCCCGCGTCGTCGGTGATCACTCGACCGTAGTTGGTGGGATCGTCGAGCACCGTGGTCAACACCGTGACCGCGGCATCACGGTGTTCGGCCACCAGCGAGGCCAGGGTGGCCGGCTCGACAAGGGGGGTGTCCCCACAGAGGATGAGCACCCGGTCGCAATCGGCCGGGATAGCCGCCTCGGCGCAGCGTACCGCATGGCCGGTGCCAAGCTGTTCGGCCTGACGGGCAAAGCGGACAGTATCACCATCAAGGGCCGCCTCCACCTCTTCCGCCTGATGGCCGGTGACCACCACCACGTTCCGGATGCCGGCCGCCCGCACCCGCTCCACCACGTGATTGACCATGGGCCGGCCGAAGACCCGGTGTAACACCTTGGCCCGGGCCGATTTCATCCGCGTTCCCTTACCGGCGGCGAGTATCACCGCACATATCGTGTCCTCGTGCATGGATTCCCCCTCATGCTTGCGTTTTCGGACGACTACCGGTAAACAGGGCTGACGGACTGCTAACAGCCCACCGGAATAACCTCTTCCCTCGAAAAGTACCAGGAATCGACCAAGAGCGCACCATGCACCAGCCTGTCATCGCCGGCATCCGGTTAGCATCCCCCCTCGTTCTTGCGCCCCTGGCCGGCTATACCGATCTCCCCTTTCGTCTTCTGTGTCGGGAACACGGCGCCGGCCTCTGCTTTTCCGAGATGATCAGCAGCCATGGCCTGGTGTACGGCCACGACAAGACCGTGCGCCTGCTCGCCACCGTTGCCGAGGAGCGACCGGTGGCCATGCAGCTCTTCGGCAACGATCCGGAAATCATGGGCCGGGCAGCTGCCATCGCCTCGGCGCGGCCCATCGATCTCCTCGACATCAACATGGGGTGTCCGGTGCGTAAGGTGATAAAACGGGGCGCCGGCGCCGCCCTGATGCGCGATCCCGACCGGGCTGCTGCCATCATCGAGGCGGTGGTCGCCGCTTCCCGGGTGCCGGTGACGGTCAAAATGCGCACCGGCTGGACCCATGCGGACCAAAACGCCGTCCAGTTGGCCCGGCTGGCCGAAGAGCTTGGGGTGGCCGCGATCACCGTACATGGCCGAACCTGGAGCGACGGCTTCTCCGGTCCAGTGGACCTGGAAACCATCCGGGCGGTCAAGGAGGCGGTGTCCATTCCAGTAATCGGTAACGGTGACGTCTGCAGTCGGGCCGATGCCGAAACCATGATGCGCATCACCGGGTGCGATCTCGTCATGATCGGCCGGGCCGCTCTCGGTCGGCCCTGGATTTTCCGTACCGACGACCCGGCCATGCCAGTCGGCCCCCGGGCCGCCGTCCTCCGTCGTCATCTCGAGCTCATCCGCCGACACACCCCGGACCGGACCCATCTTGCCCGGATCAAGAACCACGCCGGCCGGTACTTCAAGGGTATCCCCGGGGCCGCGGCCCTGCGCCGCCGGATCTTCGCCGCCAGCACCCTGGACGAACTCGAGGAATTGGTCGTCGATCTCGCCCACGGCGACAGCACATCGTAAAAAAAAAAGCGCGGGGCAAGGTCGTGCCGGCCTACGATCTCGACAAAAAAAACTAACAATATTTTGTGGTTCGATATATCATTATGATGTTCCAACTCCAGGGCGCGATGGTGGCAGGGGACGAACGGCCATCGTACGTTTTCTCGAGCGTATCCTTCTAACATGTAACATGGCGGAAAAAGACGACATTTCGGCAACGGAAAAGCTGCTTGACCTGATCCGCAAGGGCCAGCAGCTCCCGCAGGCTCCCGGCGGAGAGCCGGTGACCGCCGATCCTGCTCGCCATCATGAAATCAAGGGCGAAGGGGCGACAGACCGACCGCTGTCCTTCGAACTGGACGACGCGAGCGACCGCGTCCTCACCATTGAAATCGACGACGACGGCACCGCCGAACGAACCGGACCGCCAGACCGGGAAAAGCAATCCATTGATGATGAACTTTCCCTCACCCTGGAGCACGATCCCGTTCCAACCGAACCGCTCGAACTCGAAGAGGATGTCCCCGCCGAACGCACATCCAGCGATTTGTCCCTGGAAGAGGAGGAAGAAAGGGAACAGCCCAAGGAAGAAACGGTCCGCGATGCCGAGCTGGTCCGGGAGCACGAGGAAAACCGGGGTGCACGGATCACGCTCCCGCCCGTCGGCGCCGGCAAACGGTATCTGACGCAATGGCGCGTTCTTTTTCGGCGACAAAAATTCCTCGGCATTCACATCGATCCGGAGCACGTGGATGTGGTCCTGGTCTCCAAGAGGGGCGACACCGTGACGCTCCTCGACTTCCGCTCCCTGGACCGACCGGCCGATACAGAAGAGGAAGACTGGCAGGCCGCCGCCCTGGCCAAGGCGGTGGACGATCTCTGCCACGGTCGACAACGGTTGCCGGCCATGATCGCCCTGGCCGATTCCACCCGCAACCTGTACCACATTCTGCCCAAACTGCCGGAAAAACAGCGCGCCAACGCCATTTACTGGGCGATCAAAAAGGATCAGGAATTCGACGACGCGACGACGATCTTCGACTACCTGACAACCGCCGAACTGACGGTAAAAGACCAGCCCCGGACTCTGTACGCCGTCTGCCTGGCCGACCGGGGCAGCATTGCCGAGTGGCGTTCGGTCTGTGAACGGTGCAACCTGGAACTGGTCGGGATCACCACGCCGCACCATGCCCTGCACGTCCTGCTTCGCCAGCGCCTGGCCCTTTTGAGTGACGGTCTCACCGCCGTTCTTTTCATCGGTGACGGACACTCCGTCATCCTTGTCTATCACCGCCAACAACTGTTGTTCAGCCGGGCGATCCACAGCGGCCTCGCCTCCTTGGACGAGGAGGGGTTCGAACGTCTCGCCACCGGCACAGCAACCACCATCGAAGATGCTTTTTCCTTCGCCCGGTGCGATCCAGGCGTACTCGGCCGCCTGCTGCGTCAGCTGCAGCGCACCATCGACTACTGCACCAGCAACTACGAAACGCCGCCGGCGGAGAGAATCTATATCGGCGGGCTTCCCGCCGCCGACCCGGCCTTCATCGCCCACTGTACGACCGAGATCCAGGCGGAATGCCACCCGTTCGATCCGTTCACGCTCGGTCTGGTCGATGCCGAACCGTTGACCGGAGAGGGAAACGCCGATCTTCTCCACCGACGCCAACGGTTGACCGCCGCCCTCGGCGCTGCAACCTCCGATCCGCACCGGGACCAGAACTTCCTGTTCACGTACCAGGACAAGGAGGCACGCCGAAGGTCCCGTACCGTATCCACCGGCATCGTCCTGGGGTTCAGTGCGCTACTCGGCATCCTCATGGTCGGTAACTGGTTCCTCGACCGACAGAACCAACGCCTGCAGGCCGAACTCCTGCCCCTTGAAAAGGAGATCGCCTCTACCCTGCAGATCCTTGGCGGCCAGGATCCGCAGGTGCTCCTCATCAACAAGATCGAGGAAATCAAGCGACAGCGGCAGGCGGTTGAACGATACACGGCCCGACATTTGCCTGAGGCCCTGTTCGGCGAGATCGCCGCCGCCCTGCCACCGCCGGCTCGACTCACCAGCGTGGAATACCGATGGCTGCCACCGGTGAAGGACAAACCGGCCCGACATACGATCACCATGGGAACCATCCTCTCCGTTTCCGGGCCGACGCGGGAGGTGGCACTGGCCACCCTCCTGCAAAAACTCTCCAGTTCGCCGTTGATTACCGGGCGGCCACGGGTGCAGACCAAAAAGGCGATCACTTCGGAAGCAGGTGACGGCCTGTTCGTGATCCTCGAATTCACCGTGGAAGACCCCTTCGGTGCGGAGCAAGCACCCCAAGGATAAACAGGAATGCACCCATCGATCAGTCGAGAAAACACTGTTATTGCGGGACTCTGTACCGTCATTCTCGTCCTGTTCACGGTGCTGTGGTTACTGCCGACCGTGCGGGAACACCGCCGTCTCGGCGAGGAACTGCCCGTTGCCCGGCAACGAATCGCCGATCTTCGGCAAACCGTGACCCTGCTTGCCGAGCTCAACGACAAACTCACCGCTCTGCCGACGATAGGTGCGGAAGAGCCCCAACCGGTGCCCGTGGATCAGACGACGGCCGTGCTTGAGCGCCTGACCAGGACCGCCGAAGAAATGGGGCTTACGCGACGAACCATGAACATGGAGGTCGTGGCCGGCGACGCCGACACGAACGAGCGCCTGGCGGTGACGATGGAGTTCTTCGGCCCAGCCAACGCCGGTCGCCTTCTCGTGCACCGGCTCGCAACAACGCCGCAAATCGCCGCCATCGATCACATACGATTCACTTCGGCCACGGGCGGTGTATCCATTCTTCTCCACTTTTTCATCGACTTGGCATCGTCCCCATGAACCGCCGCGAACAGATCATCGTCGGGCTTGCCGTGCTGGCCGGCCTCTACGGCGCCTTCGAATACGGCCTGCGGCCGCTCTTCGAGCCGCCCGCCATCACGGTGTCAAGCAGTATCGATATCAATGCCATTATGCCCATGGCCCAGGCGGCGACCGGCAGCCGAGAACGCATCGAGATCATGCGCCGAGTTCTTTCGGCCCACGAAATCCGCTGGCGTCGGGATCTCTTCCATCCTACTCCCTGGGATCCGGAGTCTGCCTCCATCAAGGACACTGCCAACGAGACGATCACCGCCCTCGACGCGACCCGTTACACCTATTCGGGATATATGCGGATGAACGATGAAAAAATTGCCATCATCAACGGAATCGACTACAAACAAGGGGAACTGGTCGATGAGTACCGTGTCGAGGAGATTCTGCCCGAGACTGTTATCCTGTCGCGCGACGGCAAACGGTACAGCATCAGGATGGAGGAGACGGAATAACACCATGATCCCGGTCCGCCGCAGCATTTTGATTGCCAGCCTGGCCCTGATCGTTCTCGGCGGTGGTTGCACCCCGCAGCAGCCAACTCCCGGCATGTTCGAGGAATGGAAGGCCCGGGCCGAACGATCCCAACCGGTCCTAAGGCCAGTAGCCCGCCCCCAAGCTCGTCGATCAGGCCAAACGATCGGCGCGGCAACAAGCCCGACCACCTCCCCGTCGGACGAACAACCGAGGGCAGAACCACAAAAATCGAGGCGGGCGGCAGAGTCGTTCCGGTTACCGACCCAAAAGATCTCGGTCCGCTTCGTCAACGACGACCTGGTGAGCGTCCTGCGGGCCCTGGGCCGGATGGCGAACCAAAACATCCTCATCAACCCCGGCGTCTCCGGTACGGTGAATGCCCATATCGAGAATACGCCGTGGGACGTGGTCTTCACCGGACTGATCGATTCCTACGGGCTCGTACTCCGCCAGGACGGCGACCTCCTTCGGGTCCTGACCGTCGAGGACGTGAAAAAGGAGGTGGAACGGGAGGCGCTGGAAAAGCAAAAGACCCAGGTGGCGCCGCTCGTAACTCGGGTCTTTCCCATCGAGTACGCCAATCCCAATGAGATCGCCGAGTCGGTGAAACCGATGCTCAGCAAGGACGACGAGGGCAAGGAACGCGGTTCCATCACCGTGGACCGGCATTCGCGCTCTCTCATCGTCACCGACACCGACGAGACCCTGCAAGCCATGAGTGAGCTCATCGGCAAGCTCGACCGACCGACCCCGCAGATCCTCATCGAGGCCCATATCGTCGAAACATCCCAGGACACGGCCCGTGAACTGGGTATCCAATGGGGCGGTTTCTGGAGGGAGAGCCTAGCCGCCAACCGAGGGATCGCCCTGACGCCGGGTGGTATCAGCGGGGTCACCGATCCCGACACCGGCATCACCACCTACCAGGCCGGTAGCTGGGGACAGAACCGTACCGGTATCGGCAGCCAGGGGTTCGCCGTCGATCTGCCGGCCCAACAACTCGGCAACTTCGAGCCGGCGAGTTTCGGTTTTATGCTCTTCAACAATGCCGGCGACATCCTGGAGATGCAGCTCTCCGCCCTGCAGAAGGAGGGCAAGGTGAACATCCTTTCCGAGCCCTCCATCGTCACCCTGGACAACAACGAGGCGGTGATCGAGAGCGGCCGCGACATTCCGTTTCAGACCATCGAGGACAACACGGTCAAAATCGAGTACAAGGAGGCTTCACTGAAGCTCACCGTCACCCCGCACGTCATCTCCGATTCCCTCATCAAGCTCGATCTGCACGCCAAGAAGGACGAGGTGGACTTCACCCAGTCGGTGGGCGGCAACCCGACGATCATCAAGAAACAGGCCCATACCCAGCTCCTGGTCGAGGACGGCGCCACGGTGGTCATCGCCGGGCTCTCCAAAGAACGCACCTCCAAGGGACAGACCGGTGTGCCGGGCCTGAAAGATCTGCCCATCCTCGGACGGCTGTTCAAAAACGATTCCAACTCCTCGGACTTCGAAGAGGTGCTCATCTTCATCACCCCCCGGGTGCTGACCGAGAAATCGGTGGCCGGCGTGTCGCCCGCCAGCGTGCCGGCGGCGTCGGTGCCGCCTTCCCCTCCTGCCGGGAACCAACCATGAAAAAGGTCCGCAAACGATTGGGTGAGATGCTCATCGAGGCTGGTCTCATCCAGGAAGAACAACTGCCGGCGCTCCTGGCCGAGCAGCGCCAATCGGGCATGAAACTCGGCGACTTCCTTGTCAGCCGCGGCATCGTCAAGGAAGAAGACATCATCGACCTGCTCAGCCGCCAGTTGCAGATCCCGAAACTCGATTTCGACCGGCATACGGTGGATCCGCAACTCGCCAAGCTCGTGCCCCAGGAACTGGCCATGAAGCACCAGGTGGTGCCACTGGCCCGCGACGACTTCGTGCTCCAGGTGGCCATGGTCGATCCCATGGACATCCAGGTCCTGGACACCATCGAACGATCGACCAACTTGGAAGTGGAGCCGTACATCTGCACCAAGGCGGAATTCACCCTGCTCGTCAACGGTATCTACGGCATTCGTTCCGAGGTGGGCGAGGTCTTAGACGAACTCGGCGAGCTCGAGGTGGTGAGCGACGAAGAGGAGACCGAGACCATCGGCACGCTCCAGGACATGGCGGACGCGGCGCCGGTGGTGCGGCTGGTCAACTCCATCCTGCGCCAGGCGGTGATCCAGAAGGCGAGCGACATCCACATCAGCCCGGAGAAGAATCGCATCCAGTTACGGTTGCGCATCGACGGCAAACTGCACGAGATCCCGCCGCCGCCGCGCTCCACCATGACCGGCATCGTCTCGCGGCTCAAGATCATGGCCAATATGGACATCGCCAACACGATGATCCCCCAGGACGGCCGCTTCAACATCACGGTGGACCAGCAAGAGATCAGCATTCGGGTCTCCACCCTGCCGACGATCTACGGCGAGAACGTGGTCATGCGGCTTTTGTACGTCAGCGCCGGTGCCCTACCGCTCGAGAAACTCGGCCTGGAACCGGACGATTACGACAAGCTCCTGGCCCTGGCCCGACAGCCGTACGGCATGCTGCTCTGCGTCGGCCCGACCGGCTCGGGCAAATCGAGCAGCCTGTATGCCATCCTGAACAAGATCAACAGTCCGGAAATCAACGTCATCACCCTGGAGGACCCGGTGGAATACCGCATGGAAGGGGTGCGCCAGGTCCAACTCAACGTCAAGGCCGGCATGACCTTTGCTTCGGGTTTGCGCTCCATCCTGCGCCAGGACCCCAACGTCATCATGGTGGGCGAGATCCGCGACAAGGAAACCGCCAACATCGCGATCCAGGCGGCACTGACCGGGCATCTCGTGCTCTCCACCCTGCACACCAACGACTCGACCAGCACGGTCACCCGGCTGCAAAACATGGGTATCGAACCCTTTCTTCTGTCGGCCTCTCTGCTGGGGGTATGCGCCCAGCGGTTACTGCGCCGCCTGTGCGACAAATGCGCCCAGCCCTTCGAACCGCCCGTCGAACTCGTCAAATTCTGGGGGCTCGACCAGTACCCCGATCCGCAGTATCGAACCATCGGCCGCTGCTCGCTGTGCAACAACTCGGGCTACCGAGGTCGCATCGGCCTCTACGAGCTGCTGGTGGTGGACGATGAGGTGCGGGAAATGATCACGGCAGGGGTTTCCGCCTCCGAGATGGCGCAGCGCCTACGACGGGCCGGCAAGTTGAAACTCCTGAAAGACGTGGCGGCGGCCAAGATCGCCGCCGGCATCACCACCTTCGAAGAGGCGGCCGACACGGTCCTGGTCTGACCCTATGCCTATTTTTGAGTACAAGGCCATCACTCCCGACGGTAAGCCTCTGCAGGGCACCATGGAGGCCGATTCGGCCGCCGCGGTCCAGCAGATCATCGCCCAGCAGGGCAACATTCCCACCGAAGTCAAGAAAAAGGTCGGCAAGGGACGGGAGGCCGGGGCCGGCGGCGGCCTGCTCGCCAGCTTCCAGCGGGTGAAGCTCCCCGATCTGCTCATGTTCACCAAACAGGTGAACACCCTGCTGCGGGCCGGACTCTCCATCACCCGCACCTTGGAGGTCCTCGAAAAACAGACGGAGAACCCGGCACTTCGCCACGTGATCGTCGAGATCAACGAGGAGATCAACCGGGGCTCCACCCTGGCCACGGCCTTCGGCAACCATCCGAAAGTCTTCTCCAATCTCTACTGTAACATGATCGCCGCCGGTGAGATCTCCGGGTCGTTGCCCGCCATCCTCGACCGGCTCACGTTCATTCTCGAACACGAACACAAGGTTAAGGAGGATGTGAAATCGGCGCTCACCTACCCAAAGATGGTGCTCATCGCCCTGGGCGGCGCCTTCTTCTTCCTGCTCACCTTCGTCATTCCGAAATTCGTCCGGGTGTTCGAGAGCGCCAACATCGAACTTCCCCTGCCCACCAAGATCTGTATCCTGCTCTACGAGAGCATCTCCAGAGGCTGGCCTGTGCTGCTGGGCGGCGCGGCGGCCCTCTTTATCGGCTTGCGCCTGGTGCTGCGCACCCCGGCCGGCACCCTGGCCAAGGACCGCTTCCTCTTGCGGTTGCCCATCATCGGGCCGCTGTTCATCAAGACGGCCATGTCCCGCTTTGCCAGCATTCTCGCCATTCTGCTCGCCAGCGGTATCTCGATCATCGAGGCGCTCAACGTCATCTCCGAGGCCATCGGCAACGCAGCCATCACCGCTGAATTCAACCGGATCAAACATTACATGCAAGAAGGCCACGGCATCGCCGCGCCCCTCAAGGAGTCGAAGTTCTTTCCCCCCATGGTCATCAACATGGTGGCCATCGGCGAGGAATCGGGCTCCCTGGAGGAGATGCTCCGGGAGATCGCCCGCCACTACGACGACGAGGTGGATCACGCGGTGAAAAACCTCTCCGAGGCCATCGCCCCCATCCTCATCGTCGGCCTCACCGGCGTGGTGGGATTCTTTGCGCTGGCCATCTTCCTGCCCATGTGGGACCTGACCCAGATGGTCCATTAAAATAGAAAACCCCTCGCTCAGGAGGGGTTTCACGACCAGCGGAACCGTCTGGAGACTACCGTGACCAGCGCCCCGGCGAGGTCAGGGTGGCGTGGGTCCGCGTGAGCGCGACGCCGGGGCCGCCGTCAAACGAAAGGGTGCCGCCGTCGGCGTTCGGCCCCGAAGTCCAGAAATACTTGCTGCCCAGATCGGTGTCGTAGTCGCTATGGGCCAGGACCGCACTATCGGTAGCCGCATCGGTCGACGGAGGGCTGGTGCCCAGTTTCACCTTACCCCAGATCATGGATTCCCGGGAATTGAGTTCGGCGATGGCCGCGTCGACGGCCTTTTCTTTGGCCTCAGAGGTCATGTCCAGGTACTTGGGCACTGCCACCGCCGCCAGAATGCCGAGCAGGATCAAGACCGCGATGATCTCGATCAGGGTGAAACCTCGTTGGTTGCGTAAAACTGTCGGTTGCCTCATATCGTTTGCCTCCAGTTGATTGACAGGGTTCGGCGGCCAGCCGCCGCCGGCGAACTACAGATGATGATCCCGGCGGCCGCCCACCGGCTGCCGGCTCCTCCTCCCCTTTAATGGTATTATATATAAAATTTCAGGCTGATGGAGCATTTTTTTGTCAAAAAAAACCGCCCGTTCCCCCTTTCCCTCTTTCTCGGCCGATCGTGTTATAATGGTTATATATGCGACTCAAAGTTCGTGAATACAGCCAGTTCCCAGGGCGCGACGGAGTGTGGAGCCAGGGCGGCTTCAGCATGATCGAGGTCATCGCCGTGCTGGTGCTCCTCGGCGTCATTGCCGCGGTGGTCGGCAACTACACCGGAACGACGGGCGCCGAGCTGGCGGCCGAGGAGGCCATCTTGAAAAGCCATCTGCGGTTCGCCCAGATGCGGGCCATGAACGATACCGTCCCCTGGGGCATCAGTTTCAGCGGCAACACCTACACCCTGACCGAAAACGGTGCGGCCAGCACCACCAATCTCCCCGGTACCACGACGAACAACCGGACCATCGACAGTGCCCTCACCCTCACGCCGTCGGCGAGCGCGATAACCTTCGATACATGGGGCAGTCCGGGGACGACCACCATCACCATTACCCTGTCGGACGGCTCCGAGACCAGGGCCATCACCGTCACCCGCAATACCGGCTTCATCCCATGACAAACCGCCACCAGCATTCACACGGTTTTACTCTGCTCGAAGTAATCGCCATCATGGTGATCGGCGCCACCCTGGCCGCCATCGTGGTGCCCTATATCAGCACATCGGTTTCCCGAAGTACCGAGCCGATAGTACATTTGCAAAACACCCTCTCCGCCTACCAAGTGATGGAAAATATCATCGCCGATTACGAGGCCAGGCGCGACACCGCCTGGGACAACGGCACTACCGTGGACCTCACCGCCCTACAGACCGCCATCGGCGCCGCCGGTACCCAGCAAAACAACGCCTATGGCAGCTACACGGTGGAAGCCAACGAATTCATTGAATTCGACGCGGCAAACACCGAACAATCCTCGGCCACCACCGAAATCCTCAAGGTGTCCATCAAGGACGCCAGCGGCATCCGCATCACCACCCTCTTCACGGACAGGTAGTCCCATGGCGCCCCGGCCCCTCCCATTCCTTCCAACCCCACGTTCCACCCCGCCGGCAGGAGGCAACGCCGGTTTTACTCTGATCGAGATCGTGCTCACCATGGTCATCCTGGCGGTGATCGGTTCCATGGCCGGCATCGGCATCTACCAGGTGACCCGCGGTTTCGTCTTCAGCCGGGCCAACACCGAGGCCGCGGCCAAGGCCCAGCTCGCCATGCTGCGCCTGGTCAAGGAGGGCATCAACATCAAGGGAGTGGTAAGCGGCACCACCTCCGCTCTCACCTTCACTACCCAACACGGTACACCGTCGAGTCCGGTGGACGTCACCTACACCGTGGCGCTCAACGGCTCCACCCTGACCTTGAACGACGGCGTTCACGACGATGCGCTACTCGATGGCGTAACCGCCTTTTCCCTTCAGTACTACGATACCTACGACGGCACCGCGACCACCACCTGGGGCGCCTCGTCGCGCATCATCGAGATATCGATCACCGTCCTGGGAGCAGACAATGAGCAAGCGACCTTCACGGCCCGCATCCGGCCACGCAACATCTGATCCGATCGGCACCGGCGAGGGCGGCGCCGTCCTGGTGGCGATCATTATCGGCATCACCGTGGTCGCCACCCTCGGCACGGCGATGACCATGTTCTACACATCCTCGACCGTCTCCCAGACCGGCTCCGCCGACTTCGTCCGCGCCTACTATCTCGCCGAGGCCGGCGGCCGCTACGCCATCAAGCGGATCGTCGATCTCGAATACGGCGGCGGTGCTCCCCCCTCGGATACCGAACGCGCCAACCTGGTGAACGCCCTCGACGGCCAGACTTTCTCCCTGGCCGACGGCACATCCTTTGCCATCGGCCTCACCTACAACGATTACCTCTACACGCTGACCAGTACCGGCAATGCTTCGGCCGCGGCCAGCCGCAGCATCATGTACGAGATCAACGTCTATCGGCCGCCCGGGGGGGCCAGCGGCACGCCCATCCCCTTTACCACCGCCCCGGGCTCCAACCAGCTCGATCCCGACGACTGGAACACGGTGGGAACGCATACCGTCGCCGATGACAAGCTTACCATGAAGGGAGCTGATCCGGTCAGCGCCAGCTTCGACTGGAACAATTCCAACTCTTCCCTGCCCGATCTTCTCGACGTCTGGCAACACAGCGACGAGTTGCTCACCTACGAAATACAGGTCAAGATCAAGATGAACACCAATGACCTCGTGGCCGGCATCTCCTTCCGGCTCGATACCAACCACGATGCCGATTTCAGTAACGACGAATTCTACGGCTATTCCCTGCTCGACGTTGGCAGCGGCACCAACCTACCCTCCTTTGTCGACCGCGACGGCAACCCGGTGACGTTCGCCACCAACACCCAGCATCTCATTCTCTGGAAACAGGTGGCCGGGGTCAAGACCGTCCTCGAGCAGATCCCGGCTCCGGCCGCCATCCTCACCGGCGCCAACTTCGAGAATCCAACCACCCTCATCGTACGGGTCCAGGAGCAGTACGACGCCTCCAACAACCGGGAAAATCTGATTACCGCCTACTACGCTGATGCGGACACCTACGGGTATGGAACCATCAACTGGGACTATTCCGACTTTGAACTCGTGCAGTGGAGCGGCTGCACCCCGACCAACGACTGCTCGGCAGCCGGCGACTGCTCGTGTATCGTGGACAGCACCCTCACCTCAGCGAACTTCAATACCCGCCTGCCCGACGAGATCGGCCTGCACGCGGTGGGCGGCACGGACTACTCGAAAGCCGAGCTGCGAGATCTCGCCATCCGGTTCAACTTCAACGCCGGCGAACCCACCCGCTACTGAAAACGACAGCCCGTTGAACGCAGGTTCAACGGGCTGCGAAACTCCGGTAGCGCGGGGGGCTTATCAGTCCGTCGAAAAAGCCATCCCTGGCTTTTTCGACCACGGTTGGCCAGAA
>CAYRGZ010000035.1:0-19566 GCA_964423785.1 uncultured Desulfobulbia bacterium | reverse complement strand
GTCAAACCGCGTCACGGCAGCCTCGTCCACCGGCTCTTCGCCGGCCTCCTGCATGTTGGTCGACTTCAGACGCCGACGGTACTTCTCGGGCAACGCCAGCACCGCCAGGGCGTCGGGAACGAGTCATCAGGATCTTCCCCTACGAGGCTTCGGCGCTCCGCCTGATCGGCGCCCTGCTGGCCGAACTCCACGAAGACTGGCCGGGGCGTCGCTATCTGAGCATGGGGGAATTTCACGAATGGTGGGAGGCCAAGGACCCCACCGGCGTGGAGGAAGACAAGGTGGTCAGCATCGACCACTGAGCCCTGGAGGGCTTCGATCCTGCGGAGACGAATTTACAGCAAAAATGGGACTTGACCCTCTCTCGGTCAGGATGCTTGCGCTTCATCTTTTTGCTCCAGTCGTTCATGGAGCCATTTTTCCACCGCCATGAACGTCTCCCTGCCGGGGGGCGCGTTGTTTGCCAGCCGGATTTGGGCGATCCTGGGAACTGATTCTATCGTCTCCACTTCCAAGGTTGCGCGTTCGGGGGACAACACCTTGTAAATGGTGCACTGTCCTTTGAGAATTTTCTCCACATACGTTGCGACGCAATGATTCATGGCAATGCCTTCGATGACGAGATCTCTGATGGTACGGATGGGAACGATTTCCTTGTTGCCGGCAAATACCGGTTCAGGAAGATATCTGCCGTAACGCTCTTCGTATTGTTTGATCTTTGCCGGTGACATAGCCATATTTACTTTTCGGATCAACCGTTCATGGTATCTTGTTATCTCTTCCTTGGTCTTGAATCGTCTTACCCCCTTGGAAAACCCCTTTCTCCTTACAAGGCGAGCCAGACGCAAAGTGTCTCTGTACACCACGCAAATCTGTCTCGTTTTCTCTCGGTCCATGTTGTTGTCTTTGGTGTATTCATTTTTGAAAAACTTCATCCCGATAATAGATGGACAAATTGATACTGCCAGTATGATGCAATCTGTGATTATTTTATAGTGACGCATTGCTTTTGCCAATGAGGGTATGGTCACCATTTTTACTATCGAGGAATACGCAGTCTCTGAGAAAATGCTTAGGTTGATCTTGTTCAGCATCCTGACAGATGATTGGGTGCCGATATAGCCCAACCTTGCCAGAATATCCTTCCTGCGCAGGGCCAACAGGGAGCGGATCTCCTGGTCCGGAAGCGGGGTATGGCGGCAGGTTGTTCCTGCCAGCAGCCAGAAGAGGACCGGAGAACCTTCGGCCAGCTCGTCGGCGTTCGGGTAGGCCAGGAGCCGCAAGACCGCCAATTGATGGTACTGGTAGCGGGCGGCTATCTTCCGGGCCTGCTCGGGGATGTCGCTTACAAAGGAGGAGAGCCTTTCTCTTTTGATGTTGTCGAGCTTTGGAGCGATAAGGACGACGTCTGGAGGAGTCTCGTAACGCCATTGGTCGTCGTGCATAACTTTGGCAACGAGACCTCTACTCCATCTGGTGATTTTTATATAGAACTTGAAACCATATTCGCTGATATAGATGCAGTCAGAGAGTTCTGAATAAAATACCGTGCTTTCACGTACGACTCTCACTCGTTACCTCGCGCTCTTCCTGACGTACTTCCCGGCGTCGCCGGAGCAATCGGGGGCCGGCCGTCACGCCAGTCTGCCATACGGGATACTCCATTGCAACCGAGGCCGGCACCTTCCGCTGTCCGGCCTGATTCCCCGCATGGCTGCCTTCCTTTGCGCTCATGCTGCGGTCAAGGCGAGGGGGTGTCAATCCGGGCGCTCTTCCGAATGAACCCGGCGTCTCCGGCGTATTACGGTTCTGCTGCATCGTGTCAAACCGCGGAGCATGTCGATCTGGGCGGTCTCCTCGGCGGAAAGCCCGAGTTGGCCCCCTGCAAAGGCTGCTGAGGAGAGGGCCCGGCGGGGGCAGGACCGCCGGGCCGCTCGATGCCAATCGGTTTCAGGCCGTCTGGACCAAGCTGTTGTGTTTCAGCACCGCCACGATGGTATGGATGAAGGAGATCACCCATATAGGCGGCAAGACGAACATGCCGAGGCCCAGGAAGAAGAGCAGACAGAAACCGGCCACGGTTGCGGCCATGTAGGCAGCGAACCAGCCGTTCTTCTGAACCAGGAGCAAGCCGGCTCCTGGCATGAGCGAACTGAGAATCACGGCTACGACCAAGCTTACTTTCTTCATTGTGTTCCTCCTTGTTTTCTCCTTGCAGTTGATGGTTTGGAGAGACGACGTTCAGCTCCTGCCGATCTCCTGAAAGACCGCCTCACGGAAACGCAACGGCGCCGCGATACCGCTGAACGGCTCCCGTGTGCCACCTGCCCCCACCACCACGATGGTGCCGTAGTCGAGGAGTCGGCCGAATACGCCCTGCTTGACGCCCACGGTTTCCACTTTGGGAAGCTGCATCTCCAGGGTTCGCCGTCTGATGAAGCCGACCTTGATCATCACCCGCTGGTTCGTGACCGCGAATTCCGAGGTGGAAAGGCGGATGAACCGCAACCCTCCCCAGACGCCGCCGACTATGAAACACGACATGGCCAACTTAGCGCTTTCCGGATCAGTATTGGCAAGGGCCATGACCCCGAACACGATGAACAGGGACGGCCAGAGAAAGATGATCCAGTGCAGCTTTGCAGCATAGACGATACGTTCACCCGGCAGCAGATTGTCGTTGATGTAGCCCATGGTCTTCTTCGCTCCTTGTGCAATGGTTGGTGGGGTGTCGGGGTCTCTCGTGATCCCCCTTCCTGGGAGTAAGACGGGGTAAGGCAAGATTTTTTTGTGGTTTCCATCCGTACAGGATTGGGTTAGATTGGGATGGTGTTGGAGGGGAAAGCCGCCTGGCCCTGCCGGCGGCGAGGGTGCGGTGCCGGAAAGGCGGGAAGAGGCGGGGGAGCGCTTTCGCGCCGGGAGGCTCTGATGGGAACCCACGATTGCTGACCGGAATCAGGGGGCGAGTATGCGTGGAAAAGGTGCAGCGCGTATCTTGCTGCGGCTCGTTCTGCTCTTCTTTCCCGCCCTGTCGGCCGTGGTTCTGCTCTTGCCGCGACCGGTTGTCGCCAACCTGGCCCACCTCCTTTTTTCCGCCGGCTTTCTGGGGCTCTTCCTGGTCGTTCTGCTGTCAACCCTGAGCGCGCCATCCCCCCGAGGCCTGCTGGTGGAAATCGAGCGGGTCGGCGGTTCCGGGACAGAACGGTTTTTCTACCCCGGCGTCACCTCCCTGGCCCTGTTCCCGAACCGGCGGCCGCCGGAGGTGAGCGACCGGCTGGATTCCCTGCCGTACGGGCTGGGTTACGTGGCCGTGGAGAGTGACGAAACGCGCCGCCGGATGACCGTCAGGGTGCGCGTGGGGGTGGTGGTCCGGGTGGCGCGGGAGGCCGGATACCGCGATGAGGTGGTGCTCGACGCGGCCGACATGCGAGCCGCGGGCATGGACAACATATCGTCTTTGCGGTTGAGGATTCTGACGACCTGATCGTTGTGATGCGCGGACCTTCCTGGACTTCCCTGGCCGAGCACGAATTCCCTCTGCTCCTCGCAGTGGCGCTGCTGCTGGTCGCCATGCATGCGGTGTTTCTCTGGCGCCTGCAGGATAGTCTCGCGTCCCCCGCCAGGGTGGAGGCCTACCGCAAGGCGGGCTTCACCGTCACCTCGGACTCCGCCCGACGGCTCACCGTTTCGTATGGATTCAAGGACGGCCGCACCGTCCGCCGGGCGCTTCACGAGACCGTCTTTTCCCCCCAGGGATACGGCCTGGTCGCCGGCGTGGCCCTCGCCGCCTTGCTGTGCGGCCTCGCCATGCAGGTCGTCGCCGTGCGATGCCGTCTCCGCCATCGGGACCAGGTCCTGTTGCCCATCGTGCTCATGCTCGCGGGCGTGGGAATCGTGCTCCTGCAGCGGCTCTCCCTGGACATACCCCATACCTGGCCTGGTGTGCGGTATCCCGCGGCCCTGGACTGGCCGCTGAAACAGGCCGCCGTCCTCTGCGCCGCCTTCCTCCTCTTTCCCGTCTTCGTTTGGGGCAGCCATCTGCTCGAGCGGCGTGACTGGCTGCAGGAGATCATGCGCAAGCGGCTGGCCGGCGGCTTTGGGCTCTACTTCATCCTGCCGCTCCTCGCGGTGCTCCTCCTGGTGTTCACCGGCCTTGCCGGCCAGGCGGACTTCTCCCACACCCTTGCCGTGCGGGTCGGCGGCTTTCGCGTCCAGGTCGTCGAACTGGTCAAGCCCCTTCTGGTCTTCTTCATGGCCTATTTTCTCGCCGATCTCGAGGCGTCCGGGCAACTGGAGGGGATGCGGTGGTTTTCCCGGCCGCGGGCGAGCCTGCCGGTTCTCGTGACGGCCGCCGTGGTCGTGGCGGCCGCCCTGTACTTCACCGAGGACCTCGGACTCGCCCTGATCTGCGTCGCCTTTCTCGTCTGCGCCGTGGTGATCGGCACGGGAGAGGGTGCGGTGTTCCTCCTTGCCGGGCTCGGTCTTGCCGTCTGCGTGGCGCTCATGCTTTGGATCCAGCGTCCGATCCACGCCTATCACCGTTTCATGGCCCTGGCCGACCCCTTCGGGTTCGGCGAGGAACTGGCGCGGGTGCGCTGGGGGATCGCCGCCGGCGGGTTCTGGGGCACTGGGATCGAAGCGGGCATGCCCTTCGATTACCGCAACGCCGATTCCGACTTCATCCTGGCGGCCATCGCCGAGGAGATGGGCCTTGCCGGCGTGGTCATCGTACTCGGCGCCATCGGCTGTCTGGTCTATCGCGGCCTGCTCATCGCCCGGCGGGAAGAAGAGCCGTTCCGCAAGCACCTGGCCTGCGCCATCGTCACTCTTTTCGCCGTCCAGACCGTGGTGATCGCCGGTGGCAACCTCGGGATCCTGCCACTCACCGGACTGCAGCTCTTCTTCGTGGCCAGGGGCGGCGTCGGCTGCCTGGTCAACATGGCGCTGGTGGCGGTGCTCTATCAGATCGGGTTCGTGTATCCGCCAAGGGGTCCGGCCATGCAGCCGTACACGGGGCAATGGGACACCGTCAACCTGCGTCTGCGCTGGGCGGGTTTGGCGGCCGCGGCTGCCGTGTTCCTGCTGGTGGTCCGGGCCGGCTGGTTGATGCTCGGCCGGGCGGACGAGGACCGGGTGCGTCCCTTCCTGGATCGGGAAAAGACGGCCATCGTGAGGCACATGATTGCCGAAGGGGTGTTCAGGGAAGGCGATGACGGAGTGGCCGTGGATCCCGGCGCTCTCCCCCGGGTGGTGGAGCAGCTGGGGCCGGCGGCCGCGGCCAGGGTCAATGTCGCCGCCGCCGCCTTGGACGGCCGGCCGCTCGCTTGGTACGCTCGCCTGCTTCGGGTGGGGAAGGACGGCCTGTACCTGCCGCCGTGGACCTTCACCATCGGCAACCCCCGCCTGCGCCAGGGTCGCGCGGCCTACCGGATCGTCGACCGGGATGGAAAACCCCTGGCCGAGACCAGGAGGGGGCGGCGGCGATATCCCGAAGGCGAGGCGGCGTTTGCGGTGACCGGGCAGAGCAGGGTCGGCAGGGCCGGTTTCCTGGAGAGGGACGCCCGGGAGTTGATCGCCAGGATCGATAGCGGACGGTACCTGTATCTCGATTGGACCGGCGCGCTCCAGCGGATCCGCGCCGTGCTGGCCGGGAGGGACATCGGGAGGGCGCGGAAGCCGGCCGGCGAGATCACGATCGTGACCACCATCGACAGGAAGGTGCAGCGGGCGGCCTTCCGGTCCCTTGCCCGGCGCGATCTGCGGGGGGCGGTCATCGTGATGGGGATCCCCGACGGCGAAATCCTGGCCCTGGTCAGCCGGCCCGCATTCGACCCGGACCAGAAACTGGACCTGGCCAGCTGGGACGCCGCCTTTGCCGATCCCCGGCGGATGCTTTCCCGGAACCGCGCCCTCCACGTCCGCTATCCGCCCGGTTCGGTCTTCAAGCCCCTGGTCGCCGCCGCCATGCTGGAAAGCAGGCCGGAACTGGCCGCAAAGACGATACGCTGCCGGGGGGAGGACCGCCGGCTGCGGATCCACGATGCGGGATTCCGTAACGGGCGGGGCAAACGGCATGGCACGACGGGCCTGGACAGGGCCCTGACCTATTCCTGCAACGTCTATTTCGCGCGCAAGGCCGTTGCCCTGGGCGCTCCGCCCATCCAGCGGCTCTGCCGGCGTCTGGGGTTCGGCGGGTCCGTGAGCCTGGTGCCCCTGGTGGCAGACGCCGATCTGAGCACCGTGCCCGCCCACGTCTTGGACTGCACGGCCCTGGCCGGAAGCGACGACCCGCCTCGAGAGTGCGACGGTGCTCCGGGTGGTCAGGCGGTGGCCGACGAGTATTTCGACCGGTATCCCGGCCTCCTGGCCCGGGCCGGTATCGGCCAGACCGTGGTGGAGGTGACCCCCATGCAGGTGGCCATGCTCTACAGCGCCATCGCCAACGGTGGGAAGATGGTCTATCCGCGCATCGTCAAGATGGTGGCCCGCCGGACCGGGAGGGGCTGGACCACGCTGTACCGGTCGGCGGACCACGCCCAGAGGGTCTTTTCCCGCGCCACCGCTGACCGCCTCACCCAGGCGTTGCGTCTGGTGTACGAAAAGGGAACGGCCAGCCGGAGGACCATTCCCTTGCGGTTGGACGCCAGAGGACGCAAGGGGCGGCCCTACGGACTCCGCTCCCGGCCGCTCCAGCCGGTGGCCGTGGCGGCCAAGACCGGTACCGCCCAGGTGGCCGGGAAGCGGCCCCACGCCTGGTTCGCCGCCTTCGCGCCCGCAGAAGACCCCCGGGTGCTGGTTGTGGTGCTGGTGGAGAACGGCGGCTCCGGCGGCCTGGTGGCCGGGAATATCGGCATCGGCATCTTGCGGGACGCGTTGCGGGTATTGGCGCAGGAGAGAGAAAAAGGGAAAAGGCAACGGTGACCGGCATGGCCGGGCAAAAAAATACACACTGAACTTTCGGACTTGAGGACGACGCGCATTAATTCATTGAAAACGCGATATTATACGTGAAAGACCCTTCCGTCCTTGGTAGATTGAGATTAGACAATTATCCAATAATATCAAGGAGGAAGGGGCCAAATGTACGGTAGCAGTATCCTCGAGAGACAGCAAGCGGAAATCCACCTGAAGAGCAAAGTCGACGCGTTCTTTGTCAACTTCTGCTTTGGCACCCTGCTCAACCGGGCAGGAATCCGCAAGCTGCGGGGCATTTCGCCGGTCAAGCTGTTCAAGGCCACTTCATGCTGGCCTTCGTTCGGGAAAATTTCTACCGCGGTATCGTGCAGCAGGACTGGGGTTCGGCAAGGATGCCGCCTACGCCCTGCTCCAAGGGAGCAGTTACAACTGGCGCAAGTTGCTGCTGCTCTTGGCAGCCAAGCTCAGCGCGGTGTTCTAGCTGCTGATCGGGGAGGAAAAGCGGAAAGTGTTGATCTTCGACGATACCACCTACGAGCGGCCTCACTCGCTGAAGGACATGCCAAGCATCCGTTTCTGGCACCAAGGTGTCTCCCGCCGCCTGGGGGAGATCTACCGCAATCTGCCCAAAAAGCCCGGTCGAGCTAGGATCCTGGCCGAGACTAAGATGGAAATCGCCGATGGCCTGCCGGCCAAGATCGTTTTCGTTCGTCACCACACGACGAGAAAGTGGTTGGGCCTGTTGTCCACCGACCTGGAACTCACTGCCGAAGAGGTCGTCCAGGTCTATGGAAAACGGTGGGATATCGAAGTGATGTTCAAGGTACTCAAGCACTATCTCAACCTGGAAAAAGAAGTCCAACTGCGCAATTTTGATGCATTGATTGCTCACGCAACGATCGTATTGATTCGATACTGCTTTCTATCGTTCCAGTAAATGGTATTATCGGATGAATGTGCGCTAGGTAGTCTATTTTATGCTTGCTCCGACGAGATCAAAGATATCACTTTTGTAGAGGCTATACACCGCGTCATGGTTCTCCCCTAGGACAAGATTCGACAACTTGGTGAGTTCGCCGAAGAAGCAGTCATGAAAGTCGTCGATGCAGTGATGATCGCTACTTGTCATGAGCTCGAATCTCTGGCCGGAAAGAGTCGAAAAAAAACATCGCATTAATGGCAGGTTAAGCCAAGTCCGAAAGTTCAGTTTTAAGGAAACGCCCTCTGGCGCGAGGGCTCTTCACAAGCGGACCGGGCGTGACGCGATGGCTCTTCCGAACCGGTCATGGATCATTCCTGTATTTCAGCAGGTTGACAAAAAAAGCTGCTCGGCACAAAATGTGCTGGAGTCTCCGGGGCGAAGCGACTGCCCCCCCCCCCACACACACACACACCACGTAACTGGTCACGGGGGTGGCTCGGCAGGTACCGAAAGCCGCACCGCGTACCCCACCACGGCCATCCGGACGGCAGACACGGTTCATCCATCATGCAGATCTTTGTGAACGGTATCATCCAGGGCCTGCTCTACGCCCTCATGGGCACGGCCTTCAGCCTGGTGTACAGCACCACCCAGGTCTTCCACATCGCCCTGGGCGGCATCTACGCCCTGGCGCCCTACCTGTTGCTGGCCAGCCGTGCGTCTGGCTGGCCGACGGTGGCTGGCGTTCTTGCCACCCTGGCAGCCTGCGGCCTGCTGGGTGTTCTCTGCGAGGCAACCATGCACTGGCCGTTCTTCCGCAAGGGCGCTCCGGCCGAAATCAATCTCATCGCATCATTGGGTATGTTTCTGGTCGTGGTGCAGCTCATCGCCATCGTCTGGGGCAACGACGTCCAGGTGCTGCGGACCGGTATCGACCAGGTTTACGTCATCAACGACCATCTGCGTTTGACCCGGGCCCAGCTCGCGGGTGGGGTGGGCGCCGGACTGCTCCTGCTCCTCTTCTTCGCCCTGCTCCACAAAAGCGATCTGGGCCTGCAGTTCCGGGCCATGGCGGACAATCCCGTGCTCCTGAGCCTCCTGGGCAAAGACGTCCGCCTCCTCCGGCGGCTGGTCTTCCTGGTCAGCGGCATACTCGCCGCAGCGGCCGCTCTGGGCACCGCCCTCGATACCGGTTTCGACCCCAACGGCGGCCTGAACGCGGTGCTCGTCGGCATGGTGGCCACCATCATCGGCGGGCGCGGCTCGTTCATCGGCGCAGCCATGGCCGGTCTGCTCCTCGGCGTGGTCCGCGCCCAGGTGGTCTGGTACGGCTCGGCCCGCTGGGAGGAGGCGGTCACCTTTCTCCTGCTCTCGCTCTTTCTGTTCGTCAGGCCACACGGGCTGTTCGGCCGTCGGCTGCGGCTGGAGGAGAAGGCATGAACTACCTCTTTCACCTGCTCATTTATTTCGAAATTTACGTCATCGTCGCCCTGTCGCTGAATCTACTCATCGGCTACGGCGGGCTGCTCCAGGTCGCCCACGCCGCCTATTTCGGGGTCGGGGCCTATGCCGCGGCCCTGGCCTCCCTGAAGCTCGGGTTCGGCTTTCTGCCCGCGCTTGCCTGCGGCGGCGCGGCCGCGGGCCTGCTCAGCCTGCTGGTCTCGCTTCCGGCCTGGCGCTTTACAGGCGATTATTTCGTCATGATTTCCCTGGCGGTGCAGGTGGTGCTCTATTCGGTCATGTACAATTGGGTGGATCTCACCAACGGCCCCTACGGCCTGATCGGGATACCGCGTCCCGCCCTTCTTGGTAGCAAATTTGCTACCAAGAGTTCCATTTTCATGCTATACTTTGTCCTGGCCTTGGTCCTGGGCGGCCTGACAGGTTTTCTCAAAAGAAGCCCGTTCGGCCGGTCGCTGCAGGCCATGCGCGATGACGAGCTGGCCGCGAGGTCCCTCGGCATCCCGGTGAACCGGCTCAAACTGGAGGTCTTTCTGCTGGCCTCGGTCCTGGTGGGGGTGGCGGGCGGCATGTACGGATCCTATATAACGTACATCGATCCCACCTCGTTCTCCATCCACGAGTCCATCCTCATGCTGAGCATGGTCATCGTGGGCGGCACCGGCAACATCCGGGGCCCGGTGGTGGGGGCGGCGGTGCTCATCGCCATCCCGGAGATCCTGCGCTTCCTGGCCCTGCCCGACGCCATCGGCGCCAATGTCCGACTGTTGGCATACGGCTTGCTGTTGATAATCATGATGCATCTGCGGCCCCAGGGAATCGCCGGGCAATACCGCTTCGAATAGTGCGGACGGTCATGGAAATGGCATTGGACATCAACGCCAGTCTTCACTGCCGGCAGGACGGCGCGACAGCCGCCGCGCCACCGGCCATGGCGGTGCGCGACATCAGCCTGGCCTTTGGCGGCCAGCAGGTGCTGGACGGTCTTTCCTTCCACCTGCCCGCGGCCAGCATCACCCTGCTGCGGGGGGAGAACGGCTCGGGCAAGACCACCCTGCTCAATGTCATCAACGGCTTCATCGCCCCGGACAGCGGGGTGGTCGAGTTCAACCTGCGGGGCCGGCGGGCCGTTTTCAACGGCACGGCAACGCCTGAGCGCGTGGCCCGCGCCGGGGTGGGCCGCCTGTGGCAGGACATCCGTCTCTTTCCCACCATGACCGCCCTGGACAATGTCATGGCCGCGACCCGGCGGCTCGCCGCCGGCAATCTCCTGGACAGCCTGGCGGCCTGGCCGGTCTGGCGGCGGGAGGAACGGGCGGCCCGCGAGCGGGCCATGCGCAACCTTGAGGCGGTCAATATGGCCCACCGGGCGCAATCGAGCTGCGACATGCTCTCCGTGGGCCAGATGAAACGGGTGGCCATCGCCAGGCTGTTGCAGGGCGAGGCGGAACTGCTCCTGCTCGACGAGCCCCTGGCCGGGCTGGACCGCGACTCCGCCGCCGGCCTGATAGAACTCCTGGCCCGCCTGCGGGACGAGCATAAAAAAACCATGCTCGTCGTCGAGCACCGCCACGAACGCCTGATGCCGGCTTGCGACCGCGTCCTGCTACTCGAAAACGGCCGCCTCGCCGAACAGGAGCCGATCCCATGAGCGGCCTTTCGTTCCAGTGGCTGCGGCGGGGAGAAAACAGGGAGGCCGGCCCCCTCCTGTCCATCCGCGACCTGCATGTGCGGGTCGGCATCCGGGAGGTGCTGCGGGGGATCAACCTGGATGTGTATGAGGGCGACCATGTTCTCATTACCGGCCCCAACGGCTGCGGCAAGAGCACCCTGCTGAACGCGATCATGGGGGTGCCGCCAGTCCATGTCACGAAAGGCGAAATCGAATTCAATGGGAAAAACATCACAAAAGTCCCCACCCACAAAAGGGCGGGCCTAGGCATCGTCTATATGCGGCAAAAAGACAATTTTTTCCCTTCTCTGACAGTCAGGGACAATATATATTTGGCGGCAGGGCAGCAGGGCCCAAGGCTGCTCAGAGAGCTTTTTCCCCACTGGGCGAAGAAGCTGGAAATGGAAAGTATCGCAAGCATACTAAGCGGAGGACAAAAACAGAAACTGGCATACGCGATGGCTGTATTGCGCGTCGATGCCGTATTGAAATTACTTGATGAACCAAGGGCAGGTATGTATGCCGACGACCTTCCAGAAATCGAATCAGGAACAGTACTGGAGATTGAGCATAACCACAAAAGAAACAAAAGTAAAACCACGAACAATAGCAATCTACACTAGCGCTTACAATGTTTTTCAATATCTTATCACTTGGTTTGTTTTCAATTGATTAAAGGTGCTCATATCAAAAACTTGGAGATTGCCATGAAAGACAAATTGTATGTATTTTGGTTTATTGTTTTACTGAGTTCTATTGCGTTGTTCACCGGGTGTACCAACAACCACCAGACCAGTGCTGACAAGCCGATCAAGGTTGGCGTACTCCTTCCCCTTACAGGCGGCGCGGCAAGCTATGGAACCAATTCACGACGCGGGGTTGAACTGGCGAAAGAACACTTTTTAAGCGACAACGGCGATATCAATTTAGAGTTAATCGTCCAGGACTCCAAAGGCGATGCTGACACCGGGATCAAGGCCGCCCATAAACTCGTTGACCGAGATAATATTGTTGCATGTATCGGTGATGTCACAAGTAGCGTCACACTTGCAGTTGCGCCGTTAATGAACGAAAGACATGTTCCTATAATCGCCACGGGTGCAAGCTCGCCGAATATAAGCCAGGCAGGCGCATATGTTTTCAGGACATGGCCCAGCGATACATTGGAGGCTCAGGTCATGGCCAATTATCTTGCAAAAATCGGGATCAAAAAACTTGCTATTCTGAAGATCAACAATGAATATGGCCTAGCGATGTCCAAAGCTTTTACAGGAAGGCTCTCCCCGGACATCCAATTGGTTGCGGACGAGAGCTTCAACCAGGGCGCCCGTGACATGAGAACACAGTTGCTTCGCATAAAGGAGTCTGGCGCTGACGCACTGTATTTCATCGGCTTCCCGGAGGCGGCAGTTGTCCTTGGGCTGTCTCTGCCTACGACAGGATTGCATATCAAGATATTTGCAACTAGCGCGTTTGAAGATCCACAGATACCTGCTAAAACAGGAGGAATATTAAATAACACCATATACACAAAGCCAACAACAAACACGCGGCAGTTCGAAATATTCAGAAAAGCATATACTGAGAAGTTCAACAGCGAACCGGGACTGACCTCCGACACCGCTTATGACGCCGCGATGTTATTGTTTAAAGCCATTGGGTATTTGAAGAAATCCGGAAAACCTGTTACAGGTGAAGCTATTTTAAGGCGTTTGCATACGGTGAAAAATTATCCCGGAGCGTCGGGAACATTGACCTTTGACGAGAACGGGGATGTCCTCAAGCCCGTTGGTCTCTACATCCTTACGAGCGGAATCTACAAAAAGCTCGATCAACAATGAAGAAAAAGTGCGTCTATATTTCCGCCGCTTCCCGAGGTATCGGTCTTGCGGTGGCATTACGTTTTGCCTCTAACGGCTATGATGTCGCCATATCAAGCAGAAAAGCCTCACACCTTGAGCGTGCAAAAGAAAAAATTTTAAGAAAAATCCCGCATGCACGCGTGAACCTTTATGTCGGAGACCTGAGCAACCCAAACGACCAGGCAGCCATTCTGGAGGCAATGCAAGAAGCCTCATTCTCTCCGGATATTTTCGTTTGCAGCAGTGGACAGCCGCAATGCACCTCGCTCGACAACATCGACCATGACACTTGGCTGGCAGAGACGGAAATGATCCAAGGGCAGGCCCTGTTTGCAACGAAGCATTTCGCCCCGAGAATGGCCGAGAGGGGCTATGGCAGATTCATCTTCCTTTCTTCCGTATGGACAAAAAATCCGGGCAAGGATTACCTGGCCGGTTCAATGGCCCGGGCGGGATTGTATGTTTTGTCAAAGTCTATCGTCCACCAGTACGCGGCGTGCCATGTCGCTTCTTTTGTGATAAATCTCGGCTTCGTTGACACCCCGCTGCTGAGAAACATGGCCATGGGGAGGCCGTACGATGCCATGGATCCGGCAGAGACGGAGACCGGCAGGCCGTGGCAGGAGAAATACAAGGAGTGGGAGCAGGCCGTTCCCGCCAAACGCCTCGGAGCAGAAAAAGACCTCGCGTCGTTAATCGTTTTTCTGGCCTCGGAGGAAGCGGAATATTGTAATGGAAGTATTTTTTCGTTTTCTGGCGGGATGGATAAGAATATCTTATAACATCCATACTTAATACAAGAAAAAACGCAATGCCGAAAAAACTAAAAAAACTTGTTGTGCTGGATAGAATAATATTACTGGACGAGCAGTGGAATCAACTGCGCTCCATGACAGAGGAGCTTGTGGAATATGGCGGCCTCGATCCCAAGGAGATTCTGCGACGCCTCAAGGAGGAGGCAGACCGGCCGGAGGCGCCCATGTGCTGGACACAGCTCGCCCAGGAGGAGATGACCGTCAAGGAAATCAATAAACGGATTAAAGGCGCTGATGGCGTCATCACCTGCTGGACCAATATCCCCGACGAGGTCATTTTGGCCAACCCCCAGTTAAAATACCTCGGTTTCTGGACAAACCTGGTGGATCATCGGGTAAGCCTACAGCTCGCCAGCGAACGGGGGATTGAAGTCACATACATTCCCGATTACGGGACCGACTCCGTAGCGGAGATGACCATTGCCGGGTTGCTCGCGGTTTCCCGTCACTTGATTACCACGGCGATTGACACCAAAAAGGGGAAATGGGCTTATGAGCTTCTCAAAACAGGGAAAAGGGTCCCCTCTTTCGACAGCATCCCCCAACGGCTTCTGCTGGGCAAGAAACTCGGCCTGCTTGGATTTGGCCTGATCGGCCAGCGGGTTGCCGAAATCGCCAGGGCCTTCAAGATGGAAGTCGCCTACTGGAGCAGGCGGCGCCGGGAAGAGCGGGAAGCCGACGGGGTGTGCTTTAAGGAGATCGACGAGCTGTTTTCGTGGGCCGATATCATTTCCGTCCACCTCTCTCCTTACGCGCCGGCAAAAATCGTTACACGTGACCGACTTGCGCTTTTGAAGGACGGGGGGATTTTCATCAATACCAGCGCCGGAAGACTTGTCGATCAGGATGCATTATGGGAAGAACTGAGATCAGGAAGAATCAACGCCTATATCGACGTATATGAACGTCTGCCACCAAGAAAAATCATTGCCGACTTGATGAAGAAGAATAATGTATTTACCTATAGGTCTGGATGGTTCACCAAGGAGGCGGTTACTTACAAGGGCAACAAGCTCATTGAAAATCTGAGAAATTATCTGGATCGTATGGAACGACACAGCGGTGCGTGAGGGGTAAAGATTCAGAAGAAAGACATATCAGATGGAAGGAAAGACTTTGGTGCAGCATCTTTGGGAGATTGATCCCCTTGGAGGTAACAGCAAAGAAGAGACAGAATCCAGGGTGACGAATGGCTTGATCACCAACATACAAACATTACTCAAAACACCCGAGCTAAAGCCATTAACACAGGATCAATGTATTCAATGGATTAATCCTGCGGCGGTTATTGTTCCCTACCACCCGCATGACCTGCTACAACTCTTTGGCCATAATCGTGTGGAGTGGGACGAGACCATCGATTTCGCATGTTATTTGCCGATTCACCTCAAGGGAAACGGCAACAATGGCAATACCAACGGCGACAATAACAATATTAAACAACTTATATATGGATATGTAAGAGCAAATTTTGCAGAAGTTGATCCCGCCTGCCACATGTCAACATATATCATCAATCACTTCCAGAAAAACAAAGAGACCATAACGTGCTTCAGGGCTACGTTCAATGATAATACCAACAAAATAACGCTGCAAACATGCAGCAGCGATAATGGCAACAACGAAATAGAAACATACGATGGCGAACACTACAAAGACATCTTTAAACTTTGCAAAGAGATTATATTTATTCCGCACCGCATCCTTTGCCGGCGTCAGCAAAAAAGTGGAGGAGACAATGGTCTTTACGAGCAGTACATGGTCGGCACCTATGTCGGAGTAACTTCCCAATATAATAATAATTTTTGTCAAGATGAGTCAATTCGGAGATTGTTGGAGCAGGTGAGCGAGGTCATGTATCTCAAGGCCCGCCAAAAGGCACACGGGAAGCTCAAGGATGCCCTGAGATCTACGGTGGCAAAACTGGACAAGTATCACAAGATGCTTGCACTGCTGATGAATCCCCTTGAAAACCTGACACAGGCACTCGAAGAGATGCAAGCGGACGCCCAGAACCTGCGGGCCGTTCTCTACGAACCGTCTAACGCCATCTTTGCGGCGGCCCCGCGGGTGACGAAATATTTCACCGAAGGCGCCACGGTCGGGGAAGGAGGACTGACATGGAAAAGCCTCCACAATTATGTGTCTACTGCGAAGGGCATAATGCCTGTGGCCAAACAGACTCTTGCAGCCCTCATCCTCGAGATCTTTGGCAAGACCCATCCCTGGCCCGAGAATGCCGGGGCACTCATCCACAGGGCAAGCGCGTGCCTGCTGGACACGGATCCTTCCTTCGAGGAGTTGCGGTCGCAGATGCGGTTGATATTGGGTACGCCGGATATTTTTTTCCTGGAAGATAATGAAGCTACGGAAAAATACTGCCAGGCAATCACATTTCTCAAGAATATACTGCATTATCCGTACAAGGAAGGAGGCGACATTTACTGGGCGCCGTTTTTACTCGTCGTGTCTGGGGTGGATAGTCATAAGAAGATATTCACTTTTTTTAACAAAAAGAATAAGTCGTTATATGATATATGGAAGGATTTTGCGCATGCTAAAATAGAAATATACCAGAAGAAGTTCTCCATTCCGGTTCCGCGTTATGCGCATTGGCTGGCTTTCATTCAGGGTGTTGTTGCCTACGCCGCGAGCGATAAAAATGCTCAGATAGAGCAAGTTTTAGTATCGATGAGCGAGGAAGAAGAAGAGAAAACTTTGAAAATAACAATAAAGTTTAAAGAAAAGATATTTACAGAGAATCTGCAAGAAACATTTGACAAAATGAAAGAGTGTGCGGGCAAATCCGATGAACTGAGGTATCTCGGCAATTTCCAGAGACCATTTATCGAGTTTGCCATGCGGACAACTGGCGAAAACCATACAAGCGAGAAAAATACATATACTATAGAACACGATGGTAATAAAACGCAGATTACACTGGATGGTGACTCCTTTTGTTATAGTTTCACCACGGGAGACGGTAAGGAGGGCAGCCGATGACGCTTTGGTATTTTGATCACCGTGACTCAGGCCTGGATCAGATTCTGCGTGAAAAGAAAGGTTGGAAAAAATTGTTCTGTCATCCGAACGAAGATGGGAATTTGACAGATTGCAGCGGGGAAAACATCTCGGTTGGGGAAGGCGATATTGTCATCGCGCATGGTGGTTGCAACTGGAAAAAATTTGCTGAAAAACACCAGCATGTCAAGGTATACTGCATAACTGTCGGCGGGAACGGGCTGGAGAAACCCAAAAATGCTCCGGAAAACTATAAGGTCTCGGAAAAGCCGTGGACCATTGTTAACGGCGAATTGCAGGATGAAAAGGTGCGTAAGTTTTTAACTCAGGTTGAGAATAGGGGAAATCATAGTGATTGACGATACACTGCTGGAAAAAAATTCCTTCCCCCAACACCTGGTCTCGGCCTACCTCCTTCAGGTTGCTTATGAGCAAGCTGCGGATGAGCAGAAGGAAGACGCAAAAGAACAACTGGGCATGTCTGACGATTTCTGGAATAAGGCGGGGAAAGAATACGAGGAACAGAGCAAAGAATACAGCATCACCGCATCGGCTGACGGCATCTCCCTTGAAAGCGGCCCGGAAATTATTGGAGCCTTATTGCAAAAAATGGCGGAAAAAGAGCTGGCGCAGGGGGTGGGGAGATGAGAGTTCCGTCCCCGTGGAATATCCCCTGCGATGCCAACGACCTGCGGGGCCGGCTCAAGCATTCCTGGCTCGAGAACGAGGTGTTGCAGTACCGGTCGGACAATGTGGTCAACCGGAGGCGTGACGGTTCCTGGAAGCGGGACGGCAGGATTGCGGCCCACGAGGACAGGATCGCCGATCTCATGGAACTGGCCGATGGCCTGGTTGACGGCTTCAGCCCGGCCGGACTCGTGGACCGGCTGGAGCCGCTTGAGGCCCTTGCGCCGGAGGCCCGGGAGATGGTCAAGGCGGCGGTGCACCAGGCCTATGCCGAACGCCACGGCATGGAAGAGCTGGCCGTTTCCCTGAAGGCCGAGGCGGAATATTTCCGGCAATCTTTCGTGAGCTTCAAAAAGGCCTGGGAGGATGGCGACGACGCTGCCCTGGAAGATGCCTGGGACCAGGTCCTGCAGCAGGCGCAGGCCCTGGTCGCGGTCCTCGAGAAGCTTCCTCGGGGAGTGGTGCTGCCGTGAGCCTGCCCCGTGTTCTTGTGGTGGACGACCAGTTCGCCCGGGATCCCTCCCTGCGGCAGACCTTCATCGAAAATTCCGGCCTGGTCGAGGCCGGGGGGCAGGCCTTTTCCGATCCGCCATTGGCAGAGGCGGAGTTCTGTTCCGGCCAGCGGCGGAAGGGAGATCGCGTCGTCAACGATTACCAGGTGGTCAGGGCGGCGGTCACGGCCGGGCCGGCCGGCGAGGCCGGCTGGGCCCTGGTCTTTCTCGACGTCCGTTTCGACTCCCGGCCCCAGGCCGCGGGGGACGACAGCTTCGGCGAGGAGATTGGCAAACGGCTGGCCGTGGATTTCCCCGACCTGCCCGTGGTTATGCTCTCCTCCAAGAGGCAGACGGAACTCCGGGACCGCGGCACCCCGTACTTGTCGAAGATCGGCCTCGGTCCCCGCGACATCGCCGTTTGCCTGCTCCTGTACGGCCGCCTGTCCCCGGAACAACAGCGCCGCCTGCTCGCCCTGCCCGACGGGGTGGTGGCCCGGGACCCGGCCTCGTTCGCCGTGTTCCGGGAGGCCTTCCGCATCGCCGGCGGCGCGGCTTCCGTACTTATCCTCGGTGAGACCGGCACCGGCAAAGAGGTGCTGGCCCGTTACATCCACCAGCGTTCCCACCGGGCCGGGGGGCCTTTCGTGCCGGTGAACATGGCCGCCATCCCGGCGGAGCTGGTCGAATCCATCCTCTTCGGGCACGAAAGGGGGGCCTTCACCGGCGCGGACCGCAGGCAGGTAGGGCTTTTCGTCAAGGCCGACGGCGGCACCCTGTTCCTGGACGAGATCGGCGACATGCCCCCCGCCCTGCAGACCAAGGTGCTGCGCGCCCTGCAGGACGGCGAGGTGCTGCCGGTGGGCGCGCCCAAGCCGGTGCGGGTGGATGTGCGGGTGGTTTCGGCCACCTCCCGTGATCTTGCGGCCATGCGCGACAACGGCCGCTTCCGCGACGACCTCCTGCGCAGGATAAGCGGCGAGACCCTGGTGCTGCCCCCCCTGCGGGAGCGGCCCGGTGATATTGCCGAACTGGCCCGCCTGTTTCTTGAAAAAAACATGGCTCGGACCGGCAGGCAGGGGATAGGGTTTGCCGAAGACGCCCTCGGTGTCCTGCGGCAGCACCCTTTTACCGGCAACATCGGCGAGCTGGAGCAGATCGTCGCGTCCCTGGTGGGCCGCAAGGGCAACAACAGCGTCATCTCCGCCGCCGATGTGCGCCAGGCCCTGGCCGCCTCGTTCATCTCGGCCGGGGAAGCCCTTGCGCCGCCGGAGAAAAAGCCCGTGGCTCCTGGCCCGGCGGCCAGCGGCCTGGACCGGCTCATCGGGATGATCGAAACATGGCCTGCGGCCCCGGACGACCCCGCGCTCAAGGGCGGCAAGCCCCGGCTGGAACAGGCCGTGCGTGGACTACTGGCAAGGATGGCAGGCGCGGCCCTGGAGCGCTTCCGCGACCCCCGCAGCGGCAGATTGAATCGGCAGGCGGCCATGCAATGGCTCACCGGCGACGACACCCTGAAGGGCAAGGGGCCTCGGCGGGTGTTGAACGAGATCCTCGACCGCCGGGCGGACGCGCCCGTTGCTGATGATGACGTGGAAAAGCTCGCCTCCTCCAGTCAGACCGGGAGAGCGCGTGCGGACCGATGAGGACCTGCGGCCGCCCGCCCGCTGAAACCATATGCATGAGAAGTTTACCATGACCGGAATCCTTGACAACCCGC
>CAYRGZ010000034.1:0-19585 GCA_964423785.1 uncultured Desulfobulbia bacterium | reverse complement strand
CCCGGTCCGCAAGGTCGCGACTTCGGCATACGAAGGAGCACCCCCGTGACCGGTTACATCGAAACCAGGTCAAGGAAAACGCCGCCAGGAGGATCATATGCTCATCAAGGATTGGATGGCCAAGGACGTCCACACCGTCGACGAGAACACCTCGCTCATGCGGGCCACCCGCATCATGAAGGAAAACAACATCCGGCGGTTGCCGGTGGTCTCGCACGGCAAGATCATCGGCATCATCACCGACCGGGACGTGAAAGATGCCTCCCCGTCGAAGACCACCACTCTCGATATCCACGAGCTGTACTACCTGTTGTCCGAGATGAAGGTGAAGGACGTCATGACGCCGACGCCGCTCACGGTCAACGGTGACGAGTCCCTGGAAAAGGCGGCGCTGATCATGCTGGAGAACAAGATCTCCGGCCTGCCGGTGGTAGACGAAAACGGATATCTCGCCGGCCTGATCAGCGAAACCGATATCCTGCGCGGCTTCATCCACCTCTCCGGCCTCAAGGACGGCGCCATCCAGTACGTCTTCGACCTGCCCGACGAACCCGGCGTCGTCACCCGTCTGGTGAAGTACCTCCGCGATCACCACTGCCGGGTCATCTCCATCCTGACCTCCTTCGAGGACGCCGCCGACGGCCGCAAACAGGTGGCCATCCGGGTCCAGCCGTCGGAGGGTCAGGATATCGACGAGCTCACCGAGAGCCTGAAGAAGGAATACACCATCCTGTACGCGGCCCGTGACGAACTGAAAGAAGTGCCGCGCAAGAAGTAGACGAACTAAGGCCTAGGGCCACGCTTCCTCGCCGCCGCCGGTCTCGAAATGATGCCGGTCGCGGGAGAGGTACGGCCGGCCTCGGCCCACCGTCTCGCTCAAGAAGGCGTCGAATCCCTGACCATGCCCCGGCGGTACCGGCACCAGGGTGATGCCGGCCGGCATGGGAAACCGTTTGCCGGAAAGCATCGGCCGGGCCCGTTCCATGAACCCGCGCCACAGGGGTGCGGCGGCCCGGCCGCCGGTCTCGCCGCGGCCGAGCGTCTTCAGCTTGTCGAACCCCATCCAGACACCGCAGGCCAGTTCCGGCGTATAACCGATGAACCAGGCATCGCGGGCGTCGTCCGTGGTGCCGGTCTTGCCGGCCGCGACCAGCCCCTCTATCCGGGCCCGCTTGCCGGTTCCCTCGGTAATCACCTTGCCAAGCAGATCGGTCACCAAGTAAGCGATGCGCGCATCCAGGGCCCGGCGGCGGTGCGGTCGCCGCCGTTCGAGCAGACGACCGGTACGGTCCGTCACCCTGGTGATGAGGGTCGGGGCCAGGTACTCACCGCCGCGGCCAAAGGTGGCATAGGCGCTGGTCAGTTCGAGCAGCGATACCCCCGAGGAACCGAGGGCGAGCGAGAAGTCGTGGTCGAGCGGCGACCGGACACCGCACTTGCGGGCCAGCCGCACCACCCGATCGACGCCGATTTCCTGCAACAGCTTGACGGTCACCACGTTCTTCGACCGGATGAGACCGTTACGCAGCAGCACCGGCCCGTCGTAGCGCCGCTCGAAGTTGCGCGGTGACCAGTACCGGCCGCGGCGCTCGCCCGGCAACCGGATGGGCTCGTCGACGATCACCGTGGCCGGGGTATAGCCCCGCTCCAGGGCCGCCGCATAGACGAACGGTTTAAAGGCCGATCCCGGCTGGCGGCGCGCCATAACCGCCCGGTTGAATTGGCTCACGGCAAAATCGTTCCCCCCCATCATCGCCCGGATGCCACCGTCCGCAATATCGATGGCCAACAAGGCGGCCTGTGGTTCTGTGTCGGCCTCGGGATGGCGGCGGCGCCACGCTTCCAGTCCCTCGGCCACCGCGGCCGCCGCCGCCTTCTGGAGCACCGGGTCGAGGGTGGTGTAGATGCGCAAGCCCCCCTGGCGCAGAACGCGGCGACCGTAGCGGGCCGTGATCTGCTTTTCCACCTCCTGCAGGAAATAGCCGTTTTCCGGCCGTGGCGCCTCCTTGGCGGCCCAGACCAGGGGTTCGGCATAGGCCCGGCGGGCCATGGTCGGGGTGATGTAGCCGTCCTCGGCCATGCGGTTCAAAACGTAGGCCTGGCGCTTTTTGGCGAGCTTGTAGTGCTTGAACGGCGAATAGCGGCTCGGCGCCTGGGGCAGGCCGGCGAGCAGGGCCACCTCGGCCAGGGAAAGCTGCCGGGCGGACTTGCCGAAATAGGTTCGGGCCGCCGCCTCGACCCCGTAGGCCCCCTCGCCGAGATAGATCTCGTTCAGGTAGATGGTGAGGATATCGTTCTTGGAAAGGAACCGGTCGATGCGGTAGGCGAGCACCGCCTCCTTGAACTTGCGAAGATAGGTCTTCTCCGGTGAGAGCAACAGGGCACGGGTCACCTGCTGGGTGATGGTGGAGCCGCCCTGACGACGGGCGCCGCTGGCCAGATTGTGGACCAGGGCCCGGATGATGGAAAAGACATCCACCCCCTCGTGCTCGTAGAAGCGGGCATCCTCGGCCGCGATGAAGGCGCGCGGCAAGAGCGGCGGCATCTCGTCGAGCCCGATGACGATCCGGTACTGGTCATAGACCTTGGCCACCTCGCGACCGTGCCGGTCGTAGATGATCGACGCCTCGGCCGGGCGGTAACTTGCCAGCGACGCAATATCCGGGATGTGCAGGGACTCGAACCAGGCAAGCATCCCTCCGATGCCGCCGGTGAGCAGCATGGCGATCCCGAGCACCAGGCTGCACAGATGAATATGATCCCACGTTGGCCGCCGGCCGGCCTTCTTGCGCGCCATTGCCGCGTTCCTCATCGCCCACCGCCCAGCAATCGCCGGGCGATCGGGTTGCTGGGATCGAGTTCCAGGGCTCGACGGGCAAAGGTCGTGGCCCGTTGCCGGTCACCCTTACGGGCGTAGGCCCGGGCGAGATCGGCGTAGGCGGCGGCAAAGCCCGGATCGACGGCGACACTGCGCTGGAAGCAATCGATGGCCTCGTCGATGCGGCCGAGATCGAGAAGGACGTTACCGAGGTTGTCGAGCACCACCGGATCGTCGGGCTTCTGGCGCAGACTCTCCTCCAACAGGTCGGCCGCTTCTTGTCGGCGGTGCTGGAAATAGAGGGCAAGGGCCAGGTTGGTGCGGGCGGCACGAAAGGTGGGCCGGATGGCGAGTGCCCGGCGGAAAAAACGTTCCGCTTCCTGCCAGCGCTGCCGGCGCAGCATGACGATGCCCAGGTTGTTCCAGGCCCCGAAGTGATCGGCCTTGATGGCCAGGGCGCGCCGGAAACGGCTCGCCGCCCGGCCGAGATCGCCCTGTTCCAACCAGGCGAGTCCCAGGTGGTTTTCGGCCACGAAGTTACGCTCGGTCACCGCCAACGCCCGGTTGAAGAGGGAAAAGGAATCACGCCAATAGCCAACCTGCCGCCAGGCGACCACGGCAAGCGCGACGAGGACCCCGACGGCCGCCGCCGCGGCCGGCTTCTGGAGCCGATATCGGGCGGCCAGCCCATGCCCGCCCCAGGCCAGGATGACAAAGGGACCGAGAAGCGGCAGATACGAATAGCGGTCGGCCACCGCCTGGTAGCCCACCTGGACGAGACCGATCACCGGTACGAGAGCGATGACATACCAGGCCCAGCCGGCGGCAAGGTACGGGGCGGCCCGCCGCCACCGCCAGGCCGCCACGGTGATGGCGCCGAGGACGATGGCGGAACCGACCGCCTTCCAGACCGGCAGCGCGGTGCCGGGATGGGGATAGATCACGGCCAGGCCGGCGGGCCAGACCATTTTGCCAAGATAAAAGAGATACGCCGTCGGCAGATTGAGAAGCCGCACCGAAAGCGGGTAGCTGGCAAGCGACTGGATGGCGCCGCCCTGGGCCTGGGCCCAGAGGGTGACGGCGGCCTCGCCCGCGGCGAGCAGGAAAAACGGCCATTTTTCAACGAGCAGGGCGCGCACGGGAAAGGAACCATCCTCCCCCCGGCGGTCCAGGGGCCAATAGTCGAGCACCACGAGAAGCAACGGCAGGGTGACGAGCATCGGCTTTGCGGCAAGCGACAAGGCATACCAGAAGAGGGCCGGCCAGCAGACAGGCCGGCCGCGCCGCACGCCGCGGCCATAGGCCCCGATGGCCAAGAGACCAAAGAAGGCGCTGAGCAGGTCCTTGCGCTCCGCGATCCAGGCCACCGACTCGACATGCAGGGGATGGATGGCGAACAGGAAGGCCACCAGGGCGGCGGGAATGAGAGGATCGGCTCGGGCGGCGAGCAGCAGCAACACAAGCACCGCGTTGGCCCCGTGGAAGAGGACATTCACCAGGTGGTGGGGGCCGGGCTCGATCCCGAAGAGAGAAACGTCGAGCATATGGGACAGCCAGGTGACCGGATGCCAGTTGGCGGCCCGCTCCTCGGTGAAGGCCCGGACGATACCGTCGGCGGTCAGGCCGTTTTTGACCAGGGGATTGGCGTAGACGTACTCGTCGTCGTCGTACACGGTGAAGCCGAACCCCACGGTCCGACCGTACACCGCCGCCACCGCCGCCAGCAGGAGCAACACGACGATCCAGGGGGTACGCATGGTGGAGGCCGCTGTCTTCGTCATCCCTTTTCCGCCTTCAAAAAAAAACCAGTGAGCGATATACTATGAAACGTTGACCATGGAAAGGGGGGAAACATGTACCAGGACAAGAAGATCGTGGTGGTGATGCCGGCGTACAACGCCGCCAAAACCATCGAGAAGACCCACCGCGAGGTCATGGCCCAGGGGATCGTCGATCTCGTCATCGTGGTGGACGACAAGAGTCGAGACGAAACGGTGGCCATCGCCCGAAAGCTCGACCGCACCATCGTTCATCCCCATGAGCAGAACCTCGGCTACGGCGGCAACCAGAAATCCTGCTACCGGCTGGCCCTGGAACACGGCGCCGACATCGTCATCATGGTCCACCCGGACTACCAATACACGCCGCTGCTCATCCCGGCCATGGTGACGATGATCGCAAGCGGCCTTTACCATTGCGTTCTCGCCTCCCGCATCCTGGGCGGATATGCCCTGGCCGGCGGCATGCCGCTGTGGAAATACGCCGCCAACCGGGCCCTCACCCTGGTCGAGAACCTGCTCCTCGGCGCAAAACTTTCCGAGTACCATACCGGCTACCGGGCCTTTTCGGCCGAACTTTTGCGCAAGCTGGACTTGTCGCACAACTCGGACGATTTCGTTTTCGACAACCAGATGCTGGCCCAGATCTTGTGGCTCGGCTACACCATCGCTGAGGTGAGCTGCCCGACCAAGTATTTTCCGGAGGCGTCGTCGATCAACTTCGTACGCAGCACCAAATACGGCATCGGCTGCCTGTGGACCGCTCTTCTTTTCCGCCTGGCCCGCCTCGGTCTCTGCCGCCCCGCCATCTTCCGCCACCTGCCGGCAACTTCCGAGACCGCGTCATGAAGCTCATCGTCCAGATCCCCTGCTACAACGAAGAAAAGACCCTGCCCCAAACCGTGGCCGACATTCCGCGCCACATTCCGGGGATCGACGAGGTGGAGATCCTGGTCATCGACGACGGCTCCACCGACCGGACGGTGGCGGTGGCCCGGCAGCTCGGGGTGGATCACATCGTCCGCAACCGGCAGAACAAGGGGCTCGCCACCACCTTTCTCGTCGGTCTCGATGCCTGCCTGCGCCTCGGGGCCGACATCATCGTCAACACCGACGGCGACAACCAGTACCGGGGAGCCGATATTCCGAAACTCGTGGCGCCGATCTTGGCAGGCGAGGCCGACTTCGTCATCGGCGACCGGCAGACCGACACCATCGCCCATTTCTCCTGGTCCAAGAAGAAACTCCAGAAATTCGGCAGTCTGGTGGTGCGCCTGCTGTCGGGCGCCGACATACCGGACGCGGTGAGCGGCTTCCGGGCCCTGTCCCGGGAGGCGGCCCTGCAGATGAACATCGTCTCCGCCTACTCCTACACCATCGAGACCATCATCCAGGCGAGCAGGAAACGCATCGCCCTGGCTTCGGTGCCGGTGGGCACCAATCCCAAGACGCGGGAATCACGCCTGTTCAAGAGCATTCCCAAGTTCATCGTCAGCCAGCTCAACACCATCGTGCGCATGTACACGATGTATCAGCCCCTGAAGGCGTTCTGGAGCCTGGGCGCCGTGCTGATCGCCCTGGCGCTGATCCCCTGTATCCGCTACATCTACTTCTACCTTCAGGGCCAAGGATCCGGCCACATCCAGTCCCTCATCCTGTCGGTGATCCTCTTCGTGCTCGGCGGCCAGGTGCTGATCCTCGGCATCGTCAGTGACGTCACCTCCTTCAACCGCCGCCTCATCGAGGACGCCCTGCTCCGGATCAAAAGAATGGAAATGGCCTCCGGATCGACGAGCAAGAAACCGGCCGATCCCCCCGGACCATAAGCCCCCTCCGGTATATCCTCACAGGGCCCCCATCCGCATGCGCGTTCCGTAACTGATCACGGGGATGCTCCTTCAGCTGCCGAAGTCGCAGTCTCTGAGTGATGAGCGATGAGCGATGAGTGCTGAGTGCTGAGTGCTGAGTGAGTGACACGCATCACGCAGCTCGTCATGCGTCCCAACGCCCCGGGCCTCGGCCGGAAAATGACTAAGCGGCACCGCCGCCCGGCAGCGCCGGTCTGCGTTTCCATAGTCGATGTCCCAGGTTTACCCCAACACCACTGCCCTCGCCGAGGGCATGACAAGGCGGCCACGGGAGCGCTCCCAGTATGCGGCGCGTGCATCTCTCTTGCATTTGGAGGCCCTGCAACCAGACTCAGCACTCAGTACTCAGCACTTACCACTCAGTTGCCGGTCGTGCCGGTGACGCCGCAGGTGGTGAACGAAACGAATGACCGGATGGGGTCCCTGTGACCAGATACCGCGTTCCAGCGGGGGCATATGCCCCAAACTGAGCGATTTGCCATCGCCCGCAGGAGGCATCCCCGCCGGTCCCGTCAACCGGAATCCGCCCCGTCGCGGACACAACCGGTGTCGTCATGGGCCTTTTGCGGCCCGGCCGGAGGCATCCTGCATCCCTGCACACGGGGCATGCATCTTGCATTTCTGCGGACGTGTTCGCAAGTACGGACCAAAAAAACCACGCAAACACCGACACGGGGAACGATCATGAAGAAGCTGCTTTCGACCTTGGCCCTCTGCGGAATCACCACGTTCGGGGTGGCGGGTGTTGCCCAGGCACTGGTGTTCAACACCACCCAGGTGACCAACACCGCCACCGCCGGCGAATTCACGCCATCGATCAACGAAAACGGCGACATGGCCTGGGAAAGCGACGGCCAGATCTACCTGCAGTTGAACGGCCAGGCGGCGGTGAACATCTCCAACAACGGAGATTTCAACCTGGAACCGCAAATCAACGACGCCGGTGACGTCATCTGGCGCGCCATCGACCAGACGACCGGCAAGAACAAGATCTACCGCTACACCCAAGCCACCGGTACGCAACTGCTCTCCAACACCAGCAACGACGCCACCATGCCGGACATGAACGACAACGGCGAGGCGGTCTGGGTCGAAAACGACGGCACCGACGGCGAGATCATCTACTTCAACGGCAGCACCACCATCGCCGTGACCAACAACACGTTCGACGACACCGCCCCGCAGATCAGCGCCAGCGGCACCATCGTCTGGCAGGGCATGGAGGCCGAGGGCGATTACGAAATCTTCCAATACACCCCCGCAAACGGTATCGCCAAGGTCAATCCCAACAATACGGTCGACGACATCTCCCCGCGAATCAACGACCTCGATGAAATCGTCTGGATCGACCGCGTCTTCGGAACCAACGGCGACGTCAACCTGAAGACAGCGAGCGGTTCGATCATCCAGATCGGGACCCTGCCGGTCAACGAGCACTCGCCGGTCATCAACAATGCCGGCATGGTGGCCTGGCTGGCCGACACCTCGTCGGGCAACACCGACATCTACCTGTACACCCCGACGGATGGCACCATCCAGGTGACGAACTCGCCGGAAAGCGATTCCGCCCTCGCCATCAACAACATCGGTGATCTCGCCTTCCAGCGCACCAACGGCACCATCACCCAGGTGTACTTCTATGACCGCTCCGCCGGCCAGGAGCAACTCATCTCGAGTACCTACAGCAGCGATCCCGACATCAACGGTGCTGACTCCATCGTTTTCGAGATCGACAACGGTTCCGGCTACGACATCGCCCTGGCCACAGTGGATCGCTTCGCGGACGCCGACGGCGACGGCCAGGACATCGCCTCCGGCGACTGTGACGACGCCCTCGCCTCCGTCTACCTCGGCGCCTCTGAAGTCTGCGGCGACAACCTGGACAACGACTGCGACGGCGTCATCGACAACGGTTGCACCGCAGTCTGCGGTAACGGCATCGTCGAGGCCGGTGAGCAGTGCGACGACGGCAACACCATCACCGGCGATCACTGCACCGCCACCTGCCAGCTGCCGCCGGAGATCGTCTACCAGGCGTCGCCGATCACCAGTTCCGACACCATCAAGATGTCCATCTCCATCAACAAGCGTGGTGACATGGTGTGGGCGGAGCTCGTGGATAAGCCGGGCGTCACGCCGGATCCCTACTGGCCGCCGGACTGGAACGCTGAGATCTTCTTCTACGACCATGCAAACGGTCAGATCTACCAGCTCACCAACAACCTGTTCTATGACCGCGCTCCGCGGCTGAACGACCTGGGCGACGTCGTCTGGATGGCCAACGACGGTACGGACGACGAGATTTTCCTCTTCCGATACACGAACCGCGACGCCAACGGCAATCCGGTCATCACCCAGATCACCTACGGGAACAACTACTGGCCCGATGCTCTCCCCATGATCAACAACAACGGGGAGATCGTCTGGGAGGCGATGCTGAGCGGCAAGTATCAGGTCATGTACTACAACTACAACACCAATGACCTGCGCCAGATCACCGTCAATCTGGCGTACAACAACATCGCACCCAAGATCAACAACAACGGCATCATCGTCTGGACGCGGGACTATCTCGGCGAGGACGCGGAAATCTACATCTACGACTTCAACGACGATCCGCCGCATCCCAAGCCCGTCACCGCCAATGCCTACGACGACATGGACCCGGACATCAACGACAACGGGGATATCGTCTGGACCGCCCGCGTCGGCGCCGACGAGACCACCTATGAAATCTTCCTGTACGACGCCTCGTCCGGCCAGCCGCTGCCCTTCAACGGCATCAGGATAACCAACGACAGCTACCGGGATCGCTATCCCCAGCTGCTGGAGAGCGGCGACATCGTGTTCGAGAAGGTGGTGGGCAACGATCCCGACGTGTACGCCTACCAGCGGACGACCGGGTACACCATCGCCATCACCGACAACTCGGACAACGAATACGGGACCACGGCGGCCGACTCGGGCGACGTACTCTGGCTGCGCGAACTCCCGGATCCCAACGACGAAAACAATTTCTTCATCGAGGTCTTTGCCTACAACATCTTCTCCGGCGCCAGCGGCCAGGTGACCACGAGCAACTACGAGTCGTTCACGCCGGACATCGCGGCGAGCTACGACACCCAGTCGAATTCCTGGAATGTAGTCGCCACCTGGGGCACGTGGGACACGGCCAGCAACGCGGAGCAGGTCTTCTTCGGCACCCCGTTCCTCAACACCGACAACGACGGGGATGGCTACACCACCGGCCAGGGTGACTGCAACGACAACGACCCGGCCATCAACCCCGGCGCCGCCGAGATCTGCGACGGCATCGACCAGAACTGCAACCACCTCATCGACGAGGGCCTGATGGTCACCTACTGGCAGGATTCCGATCAGGACGGCTACGGTGATCCGGCGGTGGCCGCCGAAGCCTGCGACGGCGCCCCGAACGGCTTCGTCGATTCGGCCAACGGCGCCGATTGCGACGACACCGACGCCACCATCAACCCCGGTGCCGCCGAAGTCTGCGAGCCGTACGGCACCACCCACGTGGACAACAACTGCGACGGCGTCATCTACGATCCGGCGGTGGGCTACACCGACTGGTACTACGACACCGACGGCGACGGCTATGGCGATCCCAACGATACGACCAACCCGCCGATCACCAACGAGTGCTCCGGCCTGCCGGCCGGCTACGTGGACGGCTCCCTCGGCGCGGACTGCGACGAGAGCGATCCGAACATCAATCCGGGCGCCGTAGACGACACGGTGGATGGCATCGACCAAAACTGTGACGGCACCGATGGGCCGGTGTCCACGACCTACAATCTCTACTTCCCGGACGCCACCGCTATTGGTGATCTCAAGAACTCACTCGGGATGAAAAATAACCAGACTATTCCGTCGGACGTCCTATTTCGCGGTTACGATCCCAGTGGCAACGACGTGACAGATCAAGCATTTACCAATCCAGTCACCGTTAATCCAGGTGAACGGTACAATACTGCATCTGGGAACATATGTGGTATAGATGTAGATTGCACATTACACATTCAGTCTTCCGAACCAATCTCCGGAAAGATGAGTACTTACATAAAATACCCTGATGTTACTTACGGTTTCTTCGAAATCTATGACGGTATCGAAGCAACAACCACTAGCTACTTCCCGTTCGTCGACGAGAACGCCCCTTGGGTCTCTACTCTACGGATTACCAATCCAAGTAACACCACTGCGGCCAACATCTCCGTGATGCTTTACGACGACAACGGCACTCAAGTTGGGACGACCTACGTGGACACTATCCCTGCTCTGGGCCGACTCGACGTGTCCCCGCGGACCATCGCCGGTGGCAACTTCAGCGGTTCCCTGGTACTTAAGAGCGACATCAACATCGCGGCATCCATGATCGTCCAAAACGGCCAGGACGCCAAGGCGGAGTACGGGAACATCAAGCCAGCCACTATTCTTTACTTCCCTAAATCCTACGACATCAACGGCTGGGAAAACACCCTGGTGGTTCAGAACACCGCTGCTACCCCCGCAACCATTACGGTCCGTTACTTCCAGAACGACGGCACCGAAATCTTCCGCGCGTCCGACGGCCAGCCCGACACCCACGTCCTTAGTCAATATCAACGCTACACAGTCCGGCCCTCCTCCCAGACCGGCACCCAATTCCGCGGCTGGATGATGATTGAAGCCGATCAGCCGGTGAGCGCCTTGTTGAGCTACCGTAACTCCACCGTAGCATCAACCGTTTACCCTGCAGCACAGCCCAGGACAGTACTTGCTTTCGATAAGGTGTATGATGGTCGTAATGGCTGGCTCAACTCATTGACGATACATAACATCAGCACTACAACCGATGCCCATATCAATGTCAAAGTGTATGACAACGCTGGCACCCTGATTGCGAGCACCCTCCAAACTATCGCACCGCAGGCTAAATGGAATCCTGCACCGGCCCGTGATTTCCTAGGTGGGACACCCATTGTCGGCACCATCCGTATGACCTCTGATATTCCAGTGAACGGGCTTATGACCTACTATTGGAAAGACAGCACAAACACTATACAAGCATTCTCGATTTACGAAGCTAGCTCACCGCAATAAGAAACAACTACCATTAAATAAAGAAGGCAACCTCATGAGGAGGTTGCCTTCTTTATTTTATTCGATAAACTAGCACATACACCCAATAGCTATGCATTCTCCTGTCAAAAGAACACAATATATAGTGTACGAGGCGAACTATCTCGCCAATGCCGGGATGCGGATATGGTTTGACATGGTACGAGAACTAACGGATAATATTGAGTTGATCTGGCGCCTTATGCTACGAGACATTCTTGCCAGGTATAAGCAGTCGTTCCTGGGCATCCTATGGGCTTTTCTCACGCCACTGGTCATGCTCTTGGTATTCGTATGGATCAAAAACAAACGTATTCTGCCGATAGCCGACACACAAATCCCCTATCCCGCATTTGTCTTCCTCGGTCAGATAGTCTGGCTTTTCTTCGCGCAAGGAATCATGGCCGCTACCAATAGTCTCGCCAACGCCGGCAACATGCTCACCAAAATCAATTTCCCCCGGGAGACCCTGGTGGTTGCGTCGCTGGGCCAGGCGATACTCGACTTCGTCATCCGCATCCCCTTGTTACTACTGATCTTCTGGATGACTGACTACTGGCCCAATCCCATGCTGATCGTCGCCCCTGTCTTGCTGTTGCCGCTCCTTCTACTCATTGTTGGTGCCGGCTTTTTCTTGGCTCTTCTCAATGCCCTTTTTCGCGATATCGGCAACGCCATCGGAATCCTGCTCAACCTGGGCATGTTCGCGACCCCGGTAATTTATCCACCACCGCAAGAGTGGCCTCTTTCTTTTCTCATCAACCACATCAACCCCGTGGCCCAGTACATCAACACCGTCCGCGACCTAGCAACAACGGGCGTGGTGACGAATCCCGCATCGTTATCTTCTTCTCTCCTCTTCAGCCTACTCGTTTTCCTGCTTGGCTGGCGCCTGTTTCATCTCGTCGAGCCCAAAATAGCCGAGCGTGCGTAACCCGAATCATGGCCGAAACACTTGTCACCGCCGAAAGGGTCTCGAAGAAATTTTGCAAAAGCATGCGCAGCGCCATGCTTTATGGCCTCCAGGACGTTGCCGGTGCCATCGTTGGCCGCCAACCGACCACAGATCTCAGGGAAGACGAATTCTGGGCCATCGATAACGTCTCGTTCCAGCTCGAACGCGGCCAGTGCCTGGGACTCATCGGCCCCAACGGCTCGGGCAAGTCCACCCTGCTCAAAATGCTCAACGGCATCATTGCCCCGGACAAGGGCCGTATCACTATCCGCGGCAAGGTAGGGGCGCTCATTGAGGTCGGCTCCGGCTTCCACCCGCTGCTAACCGGCCGGGAGAACATCTACGTCAACGGCGCCATCCTTGGCTTCAGCAAAAAAGAAATTGACCGCAAGTTCGACGAGATAGTTGATTTCGCCGGCATCGGCGATTTCATCGACACGCCGGTAAAACATTACAGTTCAGGAATGTACGTCCGTCTTGGCTTTGCGGTAGCGGCCCAAATGGAACCGGACGTCCTCCTCATAGATGAAGTCCTGGCAGTAGGAGATATTGGCTTCAAAACAAAATGCTATAACGCCATCAACAAGATCACCCAGAAAGCGGCGGTCATCTTTGTCTCCCACTCCATGCCACATATCGCCCGTCTCTGCACCCACCTATGTGTTTTGCAGGGGGGTAAGGCCATCTACCAGGGAGATGACGTTCAAGCCGGGATCGACCGATACCATGACTGCTTCGAGATGACCACCGGCCAAGTGACGGTAAGCGGCAAAGCAACTATCGATGATGTCACCTTTGAATCGACGGCCGGGGTCGGTGTTGATAAAATCCACTACGCCGACGATCTCACCATTCACCTCACCATGACCGTCGCCCCCGCCTACCGCCATCCCATCGTTGGTCTTTCCTTTCTGGACCGGGAACTGAAAGGGGTGGCACAGTGCGTTTCCTCATTCAATAAATTCAGAGTGAAAAACCAAGGAGACCCGATTCACCTTGCGATTCACATACCAAAGCTTCCTTTAAACCCAGACATCTATTACGTCTCTTTCTTTGTTTATGACGACAATTACAGCGAACTGCTGGCCCATCATTTCGCTACTCGGCAATTGCGGATCATCGGCGATTTCGTTGGCATCACTCCAGTACAGTTCAAAGGAGAGTGGCAGCAAAAAACACCAACACACACTACAGGAACCTTCTGATGCGTCATCTCAAAAGCATCAACATTGTACCAGAAGCGCTAAACCCTACCATTTATAGTTTAACGTACGTACAAAAAGCGGCTGCTGTTCTTTCCGAAAAAAAAATCGACAGAAAAGACATTATTCCCTGGGCCGTAGCATATATAACTGACCCTGGAAAACAACGCCGAATCGCCTACGATCTGGACTACGTCAGGAACTACGCTGCCAAGGATGCCACCATCGTAGATTATGGTGCCATCCCGCTCATACTGACCCTGGCACTGCGACTCGCCGGCTTCCGCCCCTTCGGCGTCGATCTTGCTCCGGAACGATTCCAATCCATCATCGAAGAATTAGACCTGAACGTGATCCGATGCGACATCGAACGACAGCCGGCACCTTTCGCCGAGGATTCCTGCGACATAGTGACCTTCAACGAACTCTTCGAACACCTGCGCTTCAACCCCATCTTCACCATGCAGGAAGTACTCCGTATCCTCAAGCCTGGCGGTCACCTGCTCCTCTCCACCCCGAACCTGCGATCCTTGAACGGATTTATCAATTTCCTGCTTCACGGCAAAAGTTTCTCCTGCTGCGGCAAAATCTACGAAGAGTACAAGAAACTGGAATCCCTCGGCCATATGGGCCACGTCCGTGAATACACACCGATTGAGCTCTGCGGCTTTCTCCGTCAAGTGGGATTCAAAATCGAGACGATTATTTTCCGGGGCCAATTCCCCGAACGGTGGAAGCAACGAATCACTAAACACATCCCTTCGTTACGACCATTCATGTCAATAGTAGCACGCAAGCCCATATCCCACACTAACACTGATGAATCTTAATCCATAAATTCAATACATCCTCAATTGAATGCGATGGAAGTAAATAGAGTCTGCCCTGCCTGCAATAGCAGAAACTATATACTCGAATTCAACATACCTGCAAGCCTATTTTGCAATATTAACTCAACATATAGAACTGATTATGCAGAAATCCTACACATAGATCCAGACACAACATATCCGATTGTACGATGCAGAGAGTGTCGATTCGTATATGCCGGACATCTGCCGACAGAGAAATTTCTCAGTACCGTCTATGATAAAGTGATCGACACAAATGTTGGAGCATATGAATCGCTACGTCCAGAAAGAGTAGCTAATCAGCTATGGAACGGAACCATACTTCTAAACCATATAAATATGATATGGACAGACGAAAAACAGCTAAACATACTTGATTTCGGCTGTGGATTTGGCACCATAGTTAAAGCATTTAATGGACCACGAATCAAATGCATTGGCTACGAAACCAGCAATCTTCGTATAAATTATATGAAAAAGACCAACCTTCCCGTCATCAGCACCGAAGATGAAGTAATATCACATGCTCCATATCACGGCATAATCATGAATGATGTGCTTGAACACGTACCTGAACCAAGAAAGACCATCGCGTTTTTCAGAAAGTTATTATTGAGAAATGGTATTTTGAGCATAAGCGTTCCCGATTTTAACGACAGCCGCCTAAATTTATTAGCGCGCCAAGTACGGAACAAAACCCTGCAAGCACGCGACCTCAATCCATGGGAACACCTAAACTATTTTTCGCCATCAACACTTTTCAATATGATCAAACATGAAGGATTAACCCCATACAATCCTTGTATACACTACAAGATATCCAGTGAGCGCAACAGCATCAAAACGAAATTACAATATATACTCAAAGAAATAAAGACAGTAATCAAGAAAACAGTATACAACAATCCTCAGACAACTCTCGCGCATGCAAAACGGACAGATTGAGAACCTCACAAATGCCCAACCATTCCCGGCGAATAATTTTTGGCTCCTCGACACTTGGTATGGAATTCGCCGAAAGCAGGCTCGTGTCACGTCCCGTATTATTATATTCCACAAAGAAATTGTCCTCTGTTCCCTGCGAGGGAGTGGCAGACCATCCTCATGAGGTAGACATGGGAGGCGATCATACACACTGACGACCAATGCAGCCAGCCCCCTCCAAAAACACCGCCAGCAAACGCCTCATCTTCACCGTCACCACCGGCAGAAGCGGCACCGGCTACTTGGCCAGGTTCCTGCGCCCGGCCAGGCGGTGTGCGGTGTTCCACGCGCCAGCCCCCGCCTTTGAACAGGTGATGCGCGCCGTGCAGGCCAACCCCAAAACGGCGCTCGACTTCTGGCGCAACGAGAAGCTCCCCGCCATCAGCGCTGTACCAGAACCCGTTTACTGCGAAACCAGCCACCTCTTCGGGCTCGGTTTTGTAGAACCGCTGTTAGATTTGGGTATCATTCCAGACCTCATCCTGTTGACCCGCGAGAAGCGGGCCATAGCCACCAGTCTTTACCGCTTGGAGACCATTCCCGGCCGTACGCCAAAAGCTCTTCGGTACTATCTGAGTCCAGACGACCCCAACGTCCTCAGGTTGGACGACTGGCAAGGATTACACGATTATCAGCTCTGTTTCTGGTACTGTCTCGAAATCGAGCGGCGCCAACGCCTGTACGCGGAACGGTGGCGCGCCTTGGGCCGCACCACCGTCTGGACATCGGTTTCTGAACTGCGCACCTTCCGCGGCGCACGTCGTCTCCTCGCCGGTCTCGGATTACGCCTGGGCCCCAGCGGCTGGTTGCAGTATTTTCGTTATCGACACGTTCCGGTGAACACCAAGGCGGCCATCAAAACGAACCGGCCTCTGCCCGCCGACCTCACCAGGTTGGAGGCAGAGGTTCTCGAACGGATCGATGCCGCCGCCCTCACCCCTACTGGAGCCTGACCCATGACCCAACACGCCGTCGGCATCATCGGCGCCGGCATGATCTTCCAGGACCACGCCGCCGCCTACGCCACCCTCAAGGATAAGGTCGTGGTCCGGGGCGTGGCGGATATCGATCCCGCCGCCCTGGAACGCGCCGCCCGCCAGTTGGAAATTCCGTTCACCACCCGCGACTATCGCCAACTTCTCGAGCGGGCCGACATCGACGTCATCGACATCTGCACCCCGCACGCCCTCCACGAACGGATGATCATTGAGGCACTGGAGGCGGGCAAGTACGTACTCTGCGAAAAACCCCTGGCCCATACCTGGCGGTCGGCGCAAGCTATCCTAGCGGCATCGCGGCGCTTTCCCGGCAAACTCGCTATCATCTACCAGGTCCGCTATGCCACCTGGGCCCGACAGGCCATGGCTCTAAACGAGGCCGGCCTTCTGGGCAGACTGCTGCACGGCCGCCTCACCCGCTACACTCCTACCGGCTCGCTGGCGGCCCGTTATGGCTACGGCTGGGGCAGGTGGGCCGTTGAGGGAGGCGGGTATCTAATCAACAACTTCATCCACCAGCTCGATATCCTTTGTCTTCTCTTCGGGCCCCCGAAACGTGTTTCAGCCTCTCTTGCCACCCTCAAGGAACCTTTCGAGGCGGAAGACACCTTCACCGCCTCCATCGAGTTCGCCAACGGCGCGCTGGTGGTGTGCAACGGCTCGGCCGCCGCCCATCGAGGGGCCCAGTTTCTCGACGTCATCGGCGAAAAGGCGAGTATCCATCTACCGTGGTCCGTGGCGGCCAGCGCCCCGGAGCACCTAGCGGCCGTGCAACAATTTCTCGCCCAGCGTTTTTCAACGTCCGCCGGCCAGGAGCCGCGGAGGACCGGGATCTTCCAGCGCTTGGTCCACAAAGGGAAACGGGCCTTGGGACTGCCCGTCCCGGCCGCTCCCCGGCCCGCCCCTTCCCCGCCAGAACCCAACCTGCACGCCTTGTATTTCCAGGATTTTTTTTCTGCCATCGAGGGAAACGGTCCCATGCCGGTATCCCCCGAGGCAGCCCTGATCTCCCTGGAGCTGTGTCTTGCCATCTACGCCGCCGCCATGACAGGCGAGATGGTCGAACTGCCCCTGAACGATTCCTTTGCCTACCCCGACGGTATCACGGCGGACACCTACCGCAGCCGACAGCGCATAGTCCGCAAGACTGCCGGTACCGCGACCGACGGCGACGTGGATACCGCGCCCCAAAGCAGGCACACGGAAAAATCCCCTACTTCCTCCCCACCGAACGACAGGCCCCCCGCCATTATAGACCGGCAACAGAGCCACGACCTGCGCGCGCCCCTGGCCATCGCCGGCGGCGACAAGGTCCGCACCCGGCCCTTTCCCTCCTGGCCGGTGTGGGACGAACGCGAACGCGCCAACCTCATCAAGATACTGGAAAGCGGCACCTGGGGTATTGGGAACGCCATGATACCGGAACTCGAACAGCGCTTCGCCCGGCTCGTCGGGGCCAAGTACGCCATCTGCGTCACCAACGGCACCGCCGCCCTGGAAATCGCCCTGCGCGCCGCCGGCGTCAGCCGGGGAGACGAGGTCATCGTGCCGCCTTACACCTTCATGGCCACGGCCAGCGCCGTGCTGATGGTCAACGCCATCCCGGTCTTCGTGGATATCTCTGATATTGACTGCAATCTGGATCCCGACCGTATCGAAATGGCGATCTCGCCCCGCACCAAAGCCATCATCCCCGTACATATCGGCGGCTGCCCGGCAGACATGGAGCGGATCATGGCCATCGCCCACCGCCACAATCTCGTGGTCATTGAGGACTGCGCCCAGGCCCATGGAGCGGCATGGAAAGACCAACCGGTCGGAAGCATCGGGGACATGGGTTGCTTCAGTTTCCAGTCGAGCAAGAACATGTCCGCCGGTGAGGGCGGCATTATCACCACCAACAGTCCGGACTTCGCCGACAAATGCTGGTCGTACCACAACTGTGGCCGCAAACGCGAAGGAGCATGGTATGAACACCATGTCCTCGGTTCCAACTTCAGGATGACCGGTTGGCAAGCAGCCGTGCTCCTCGCCCAGCTGGAACGGCTCGCCGATCAGATGGAGCGCCGCAACGCCAACGCCGACTACTTGGCCAAGCGGTTGGCAGCCATCGACGGGATCATCCCCTTACGTGGCCGGGAGGGCGTGACCCGCCATGCCCACCACCTGTTCATCTTCCGCTACCAGGCCGACAAATTCGGCGGCGTGCCGCGGGAGCGCTTCCTCGCCGCTCTCAACGCCGAAGGCATCCCCTGCAGCGCCGGTTACCCCCCGCTGTACGGCCATCCCCTTTTCCAGGCCTCCATCGAGCAGCACCCGGAGGTGTACGATTGGCAGGGCGGGCCAGGACATTACGCCCACCTTTCGTTACCTGTCACCGAGCGCATCTGCAAAGAAGAGGTAGTATGGCTCACCCAGAACATTCTCCTCGGTGAACCGGAGGACATGGACGACGTGGTGGCCGCCATCGAAAAGATACACTACGCCTTCACCCATCCCTCAGCCACCGCAAGAGTCAAACAAGCGGTCGCCACCGTCCGCCGCATCATCCGGTCACGCTGAAACGGACCAACAGGCCAGCAGACGACCATGAAACACCTCCTCAACGCCATCCTCCAGCGGTTCGGCTACCAGATCGTGCCCTACGATCCAACCGCCGAAAAGTATGCGGCCGAATGCCAGTTCCGCAAAAACATCATTGCCTCGTACATCCAAATGGTATAATGGGGAAATCGAGGCGCTTTACGGCGAACCGCCTCCCAAGGAAACGGAAAAGGTACGGATCGGCTCCCTGCAGGACAACGCCATCCTCACCTGGATCAAAATCCACCAGGAACGCAAATACTTGGAAGATCTGCTTCTGGAACCGAGCGCGTTCGCCGGCATGCGGCTACTGGACATCGGCGCGGCGGCGGCGCCCAGCGCCCTGGTCTTCGAGGACTGCGACGTGTACTGCCTCGATCCTTTGCTACCGGAATTCATGAAGCTGGGCTTTCCGTTCTGGGCCTAC
>CAYRGZ010000033.1:0-19614 GCA_964423785.1 uncultured Desulfobulbia bacterium | reverse complement strand
CCATGGACTCGACACTGGCCCTCGATCTTCTCCGAGATCCAGCAGAACGAGATCTGTACACCCAACTCTCCGCCTGGCTCGCCACGGATACGGTCACGGCCATGCTGGCGGCAGTCAGCATGGCCGAAGGGGCAGCACCACCGGCCGTAACCGGACTCACCCAAGTGGCCGGCATCTTTCCTGCACTCCAGAACGTCATCCAGGACGTCGCGGAAAGGCTCTCCCTCTCCTCCATCGAGATAGCTTGCTCCATCAGCAGCGGTGACGGACTGGACTCCTGCTGCCGGACATCCTTTGTCGCCGGCGTGTCCCGGGGGCACATCATTTTGCACGCCCGGCTCTTCGACCTGCTCACCACGGACGAGATACGGGCCGTGCTTGCCCACGAAATCGCCCATCTGTACTACGGCCACCCGCAGCTTGCACTTTGTATCGAGTGGCTCGACCTGCCCAACAAGACGGACCGCTTGTACGCCTTGGCCAATCTCTGCCATTACTGGCATCAACTGGCCGAACTCGCCGCCGACCGGGCGGCCATCCTCGCGGTCGACGATCCCAAGAGCGCCATCACCTGCCTCACCCGTCGTCATCTCGGGGGATTGGCCGACAAACTCGACCTTGCCGCCTTCATCGAGGAACAGTCCCAGCGCCTAGCGGCACACCGCCTCCCCATCCCCCGGGAGCGTCGGCATCCTCCGTGGGAGTTCCGCGTCCTGGCCCTGGACACCTTCCTGCGATCCGGCTTCGTCACAGCCCTTCAGCAGGACCCGACAAGACCTCCCTCCTTCCCCAAGGCCGTTCACGAACTCGCGGAACATCTCAAAGTGTCGCCGACCCAGGCGGAATTCCCCGAATTCTGCTTCTTGCTGGCTGCGGGCAACTACCTCAACAGATGCGACCACACCGTCCATGGGACCGAAATCCATCGACTCCGGGACATCCTCTCCCGGCTTATCCATGCTCCAGACGAGACCATGATCAATGGTGCCATCCAGTGCACCGAAAACGACCTGGAGCGACTGGGAGCCGCGGTCGTCACAGCCTGCCCGGAACGTTGCGAACCTATCTTCGGCCTACTCACTTCTTTAGTGATCCAGGATGGCCGCATTACCTCGGAGGAGCGGGATGCTCTCGACGCCATCGGCCGCCATCTGGCGATCCCCCCCACGCAGCGGGCCAGGATCATGCTCAAGATTCTCCGGCAGGAGTTCCACCCGACCATGGGGGACCCTCCTCCTTCGCCGCCGACAGCAAAAAAAATCTCACCCCATCCGTCTTCAACTCGTGTGGGAGCACGAACTCGGCCCCAAGATTGACAAGGAGCGGCAAGCATGGGATCCGAAACGGCCACAGACACCCTTTTCGATGAAATTCTCGCCTGGGGGAAGGCCGCGGCCATCAAGGAACACCCCGAGGCACCCAAGCTCGATCTCCATCACATCCTCATCGGCGCCATGAAGACGACCGGGGGGCAAGAGCTTCTCGCCGCCTGCCTCGGAGAAGGACCTGACAATCTGGACCTGGAGGCCCTGCCGAACCCGGAGCTGGCACAGGTCAACGAACCAGTGCGGGACCGGAAGCTCGACCTCGCTCCCCGCCTGAAAGAGATCACGGATATGGTCTGGCTGGCCGAGGGGAAGCTCGCCGGTGCCCACGTCCTCAACAGGGTGGTCCAGGCCATAGACAAAGACGCGTCCTTGCGGCCTTGGCTCGGGGGGATACCGCACCGCCAGCATCCCCGGGCTGGCAAGAAGCTGCGGACGGTCTTCGAGCGCGTCACCGCTCTGCGGGAGGGCTTGGCCGACGAGGTGGTGGGCCAGGACGCGGCCCTGCGGCAGATCTGCGACGGCTGCTTCGCCGCCTTGATGCGGGAGCAGGACCAGGGTCCCGCCCAGGTGCAGCGGCACGACCGCGGCCCCCGGATGCTGTTCACCTTTGTCGGGCCGCCTGGAGTGGGCAAGACCCTGAGCGCCGAAACTCTGGCACAATGCCTCGGGACAGACGACGAGAAGGCACCTCTCCTCCGGCTGGACATGAGCGCCTACGCGGCGCAACAAACCTACGAACAGCTGGTCGGCGTGAGCCTGTTCTACAAAGAGAGCCAAGCCGGAATCCTCACCGGGTTCGTCAAACAACACCCCAACGCCGTGGTGCTGGTGGACGAGATCGAGAAGGCCCACCGCAACAGCCAGCACATCTTCCTCCAGGTCCTGGACGCCGGCCATCTCTACGACAATCACCTGAAGGAAGAGGTCGATTTCTCGGGCGTCACGATGATCTTTACCACCAACCTCGGCAGCGAGATCTACGACTCGCCCAACCACACTCGCCTCCTGGCCAACACCCATGACCTGAACGACACCGTTATCGAGGCGCTCCGCCGGGAAGGTTCGCTGGATACACCGGGACCACAGCCCCCCAGGGGGTTCTCCCCCGAACTGCTCTCCCGGCTGGCCAAGGGCCACATCATCCTCTTCCAGCGGCTGGGCGGCGCGGCCATGGAGCGGCTGGCGGCCCGGACCTTCAGGCGGGTGAGCGAAGAGATCGAGGAGGCCACCGGCCTCGCGCTCGACTACGACGACCGCCTCGTCCTCACCCTCATGGCCCTGCGCTTCGGTCTCGCCGGCGATGCTAGGCGGCTCGCCACCGGCCTGCGCCGCTACCTCTACCAGACCATCAACACCCTGCTCAACGACCACCGGGAGACCCTGCTGGACACGGCCGGAACGGCGCCCATCGACCGTTTCTCCGGCTTCGTCTTCCGTCTGGCCGCAGACACGGCCCTGCCGGAAACCGTGAAGCGGACCTTGGAGCGGCCGACTTCCGTCTGCCTGGTCGACGACGAGGAATGGCCGGCCCTGCCCGAAGGGGGACGGTACCGCTTCCAACGGGCCCGCACGTGGGAAGAGATCGACTCCATCCTCCGCGGCCGGGATACGGATCTCGTGCTCCTAGACCTGCACATCGGCTGCACGGACAAGACCGTCGACCGGATGGAGGAGGGCCTTGCCCTGTTGCGTCAGGTCCGCCATCACTATCCGGACATTCCCGTCTACCTCTTCTCGGAATCCCCCGACCAGCGCGGGCTCTCGGAGGAATTGCTGCAACGGGTGGCGCAGGAGGGCGGGGCGCGGGGGATCCTGCAGAAACGATTCTACTCCACGGCAGAAGAGGAGGCCACGGAACGGGACGCCTTCTTCCGGCAGCTCGACGAAGTGGACCGGGACCTGCGCCACCACCGGATCATCACCAGCTACCAGCGCCGCGGCAAGCTGGTGGAGTTCGATATCCGTTGCGTCCCCACCGCTCAGGACAGCTTTCTGCCCATCACCATCCACCGCTGCCGTGAAACGCCGGTCCTCCATGCCGTGGTCTGGGAGGGACCGGGGATGGTGGACATCCCCTCCGACCGGCTCGATGATGTCGTCGGCGCCGAACACGCGAAGGAGCGGTTGCGGGAGGTCGTCGGCTGGCTGATCGATCCCCTGCCGGTGCGCAAGATGGGGATCGACCTGCCCCGTGGCATCCTGCTCACCGGTCCGCCAGGAACCGGCAAGACCTCCCTGGCCCGCGCGGTGGCCGGGGAATCCGGCCTCCCCTTCTTTGCCGTGACCGGTGCCGAGATCTTCGACAAGTACGTCGGCGAGTCGGAACGCCGCATCCGGCTCCTCTTCCAGCAGGCCAAGCGGTTCGCCCCGGCGATCATCTTCTTCGACGAGATCGACAGCATCGGCGCAGCCCGGGACGCCGGCCCGTCCAACCGCGTCGACACCGCCGTCCTCAACGAACTCCTGGCCCAGCTCGACGGGTTTGCCGCGACCGACCGCCCTCTGTTCGTCCTGGCGGCGACGAACCGGCCAGACACCCTGGATCCGGCCCTGTTGCGTCCCGGCCGCTTCGACATGCAGATCGAGGTCCCCCTCCCCAACCCGAAGGCGCGCGAGGCGCTCTTCCGCCTGTATCTCCAGAACCTGCCCACCGAGGACATCGCCTTCGACACCCTGACCCTCCGCAGCGCCGGCATGAGCGGCGCCGCGATCAAACAGGTGTGCAAGGAGGCCGGGATCCTGGCCCTGCGCCAGAAGGCGGAAACCATCACCCAGCGCATCATCGAGGAGGCGCTGACCAACATCAAGCTGGGGCTGGCCGATCCCCAACTCGAGATCTCCGAAACATGCCGCCGGAGCACGGCGGCGCACGAAGCGGGCCACGCCCTGGCACGGCATCTCCGCTTCCCCGGACGTCCCCTCGCACAGATCTCCATCCTGCCCCGGGGACGAGCCCTGGGCTTCGTGGAGACGTTCGCCGACCACCAGCACCAGAACCGCACCCGCCAGGATCTCGCCTACGAGATCCAGGTTTGCCTCGCAGGCCGGGCGGCCGAGGAACTCCTTGGCGGACCGGAGTCGATCTCCGACGGCTGCACCTCCGACCTGGCCCAGGCCACCCGACTGGCCATGGGGATGATCACCCGGCTCGGCATGGACGAGGACGGCGGCCTCCTCCACCTCCCCACCGTCCAGGAGAGCCTGGGGGCACAGTCCGGACTGGAACCGTTTTCCGAGGCGGTCCGGCAGGCCCAGCGCATACTCCAGGAGCAGTACCGGGACGTCAAAGCGCTCCTGGAAGAACATCGGAAGGCGCTCGAAAAGCTGGCCAGGCACATCCTGGAGAAAGAGAGCCTGTACGGAGAAGAAATACAGGAGTTCCTCAGGGAAGTCATAACGGAATCATAAAAAATGTGGCACAAACATTCTTGAGCAAACAGCACATGGCCACCAAAACCTGTCACCACAACCATCAACACAGCAAGGAGGAGATGCATGGCGACAACACTTGAAGAGATCAAGAGTTTCCTCGAAGAAGAGGGAATGAAATACAAAGAACATAAAGGAAGAATAGGGCTAATTTGCCAGACTGATAATTATATCGACAAAGACGGCGACAAGTCACTCCTCATCATCATCGCCGCCGAGGAAAACGGCGAGTTTCTCAAGGTCTTCACTCCTCGCGCCTGGGAGATCAAGGATGCGAAAAAACGGCTTCCAGTCATGGATGCCCTGCTCCAAATCTCGTGGCGGACGAAGATGATCCAGTTCGAGTTCGATCCGTCGGACGGCGAGATCCGGGCCATCATCGAGTACCCCCTGGAGGACGCCAAGCTGACCCGGAAACAGCTCGTACGCACCATCACCGGATTGTGGCACCTCATCGACGACTTCGACCCGGTGGTCCGCCGGGCGATGACGGAAGGGGTCGTCCGTTTCGACGACGGGGCCCAGCAGCTCAAATCCGTCATCAGCGACCTCGCCAGCCTCGACCCGGCGGTGTTGGCCCAGGTGCTGGCAGAGGTCCGGCGCCGCCAGGGTGCCGGCGCCTCTTCCCAGGCGCCCTCGGAGTTGTAAACGACGGCAAGTGCCGGATCGGCCGCACCCAAACCCTGACCCCATTTCCGTCAATCACAAGACCAGGAGGCTTTGCCATGGGATTGCAGCAGCAACATATCAAAGGAGTTGCCGATGTCGTCTTCGTCCTGGACGCAAGTTACTCCATGCGTCCAATCCTGGAAGCCGTCAAGGACCATATCGACACGTTCGTCGCCGGGGTGCAGTCCGGGCAGCAGAAGATCGACCTCCGGCTCGGCCTGGTCGTGCATCCAACCGATGACGCCCCCGTCGAGGTCTATCCGTTTACCGACGACATCGCGACCTTCAGGGCCAACCTCGCCGCCGTGGAACTCTCCGGGGACGAATTCACCCTGCCGGCGATCGATGCGGCCTTGGACATGCCGTGGCGTCAACGGTCACGGCGATTCGTCATCGTCTTCACCGACGAACCGGTACGGGGCGGACACGACTACAAATTCCAACTCTCGAAGTTCGACGATCTGAAGAAAAAATTTTCCATGCTCAACATACACGGATACATCATCGCGCCGCGATGCAAACACTACGACTCCTTCTCCAATGTACCGAAGGTAGAAAGGATAACAATGGACAGAAAAGAACTAAACAGTTATGACTTTTCGAATCTACTGAGCAGCATGGGAAAAACAGTATCCTCAACACAAGAACAAGACTCCCCAATATCAGTGATGTCAAATCTTTATGGAATAACCAGATAACAAAATCATCAACAATCAACAATGGAGGGAAAAAATGGGGCTGCAACAGCAGAACATCAAAGGCGTCGCCGATATCGTCTTATGTATCGACTGCACTGGATCAATGGAACCATGCATCGATGCGGTAAAAGACCAACTGAACAACTTCATCAGCACCTTGGAAAACCCTCCGGACCAGCAGCAGCCGGTGGACTGGCGTCTCAAGATGCTGGGTTTCCGTGATCTCAAGTGCGACCGCGAGCCGTGGATCAACCGTGACGAACCCCTGGTCGACACCGCGGACGCGGCCCGGTCCCAACTTGCCCGGCTGCGCGCCGACGGCGGCGGCGACGAGGCGGAATCCGCGCTGGACGCCCTCTGGTGGGCGGCCTGCAAAACCGACTGGCGGTCCCCTTGCACCAAGATCGTGGTATTGCTCTCCGACGCGACAAGCCACGATACCCTGCACGCGAGCACCGTGGCCGAGGGCGCGGTGGGCGACGACGTCAGTACCGTGGCCCAGGCCATCTCGATGAACAGCATCTATCTCTACGCCTGGGCAATGCAATGCCCGGCCTGGGACACCCTGAAAAAGCTGCCACGGGTCGAGTTCACGGCCGTCGAGGGCGGCGGTGACGGCCTCAAGACCCTCGACTTCTCCAAGCTGATGCAGACATTGGGGAAGACCGTCTCGGAAGTGGCGGCCCGCATCGGGGGGGCGACCATGCCGGCTTGAACCGTTCACGCACAGAGCCGCTGACTCCAGATTTTTCAGCGACACGAACCTCATCGTCGAAGGGAATACAATGCAGACGCTTGCTCCAGGCAAAACAATTAATACAGACTACGGATCCATCACCATCAAGAAACATCTTAACAACGGCATGATGGCGGTGTCCTATGAGGCAGAGAACGACAAGGGAGAGACGATCCTGTTCAAGGTTTATAAGCAACCTGTCCCACATGAAGAATACTGCTCATGGCACAAGCAATACGAACGTCTGCAGCGTGAGGTCATACGACGACTCGAGAAGGCTCCGGACTTCCTGATCCAGACCCTTGGCTTCTTCGAGTACGACGGCTCGTACTGCCAGGTCATCGAATGGGCCGAGGGCCGCCCACTGGAAGACATCCTCCAGGACCTGCATACGGGGCATGACATGGACAGGGCCATGAAGATCGCCAGGGTCATGCTCTTCGGCATCAAGGAGATGCACCGCGTGGGCATCGTCCATGAAGACCTGAAACCCGACAACGTCTGGCTGAACGAAGATCCATCCATCGGCCTGGGATATCGGGTCAAGATCTGCGACTTCGACTGGTCCTTCCCCGCCGGCGAGAAACTTCCATGGGATCCGGTGGGGACGCCCGGCTACTCCTCCCCGGAACACTTGCATGGCCGCGTGCCCACCAAGGCGTCGGACATGTTCACCGCTGGGATCATCCTCTACGAGCTCTTCGCCGGCGTGCATCCCCTCCAGCCGGTCATACAGCATGCAACCACCCCAGAGGAGCGGGACGAGGCCATCCGGCGGGCCGTCGAGAACCGGACGATCCCGCCCATGACGCGCACCGCCCCGGACCGGGCCAAGGCACTCCCGGGCAAGGTCCTCGATGCCATCAGCAGGTGCTTCGACCCTGCCCCGGACAAGCGGCCCACGGCCGAGGAGATGCACAGGATCCTGACGGCCACGCCCGCCTCCGGGGCATCCCCGCATCCGGCTACTCCACCGGCCGCGCATGGCCCTTCCCCGGGGGCATCACCGGCCTCCGGGGCATCCCCGCCTCCGGGGAGGGCACCGTGCAGGCTGGCGCTCAAACATGCAGCCACGGGCCTGACATGGCGCATCATGGAGCCGACCGACTTCACCCGGCGGTTCTGCACCCAGATGTTCAACATCGAGGCCGGCCACGTCTCGCGCCGTCAGGGCCAGTTCTCGTGCAATCCGGAAAAGACGAAGTGGTTCATCGAGCACGATCCCAACGCGACCAACGCCACCATGGTGGATGGCGTCCCGATCACCGGGAGGACGGAACTCACCCCCGGCACGAAACTCCAGGTGGGCAATCCCGCCACCGGCAACATCGTGTTCGAACTCGAGGTGACCTATGAACCGATCTGATCCCATCGTCTCGCCGGCGATCTTTTCCAATTTCGAAGGAGAAGCGGACCACCTCGTCCCCGCCAGGCCCCGGGGCGGGATCATCCGCAAGAAGCCGGACGGAAAGGTCGTACGCCGTCTGTTCGACATCGAGGGGATCGAGAAGCAGCTTCCCGACGACTTCGACACGGCAGACCTGGAAGACCTCCTTCTGCTCCCGCTGATCCTGGTCATGCGCCAGGATGGTGTGAAAGATGCCGAAAGAAAGATGCTTATGGAACTCCTCCGGCTACACGGCATCGATGGACGCGCGAAGCTGCTGCAGGACTTCATACGGCAGGTCTACCGTGACGAGGCGTACCGGCGCACGCAGGAGGCGCGGTTGCGCAAGCTCCTCGACCACCTCGCTACGGAAGAGCGGCGGGCCATGGTCGACATCCTCGTGCAACTCTGCGTCCAGATCGCCCGATCCCACCACGAGACGAAGGGACGCCCGATAAGCGACCGGGAAGGCGCGGAGCTGCGGCGTATCGAGAAGCTGCTGGGAGCACCAAAGGACCTCCTGCTCAGACACGCTCCCGAACTGTTCGTCCCCAGCAAGCCGCTCCCCCCTCCTCCTGCCCGTGGCAGCAGAAAGGGCCCACCCAAGGCGCCCCCCCGCAGTAGGAAGACGGCGCCGCCACGTTCCCTGGCCGCCCTCTTCAGGCCGTCCGTGTTCGACAAGGCCTTCAAGCTCTGCGACCGGTACTACGACATCATGGAGGGATGCTGGAAGGCTGGCAAAGGGGCGCTCGATGACAAGCGGTCCATGTCAGACCTTTCCGCACCGGAGCAGATCATCATCGACGGCGGCGTCGCCCTGCTCCCCGCTGCCTGGGCCAAGGAGACCACCTACTTCATCGGCGACCTGCACGGCGACATCGAGGCCCTGGAGGAGATCATCCGCGTCACAGGGGTGGTGGAGGACGACCAGGTGCGCCTTCTCTTCCTCGGCGACTACGGTGACCGGGGAAACGGCACCATGGCGGTGTGGCTCCGCCTCTTCGAGCTGCTGACGAGCCATCCCGGCCGGGTCCTCCTCCTCAAGGGCAACCACGAAGACGTCGTCAGAGTCAGGACCACTGGTGACAAGGGCGAGACCTTCACCACCAAGTGGTGGCGCCCCCGCTGCGCCAACGGCGAAACCTACTTCGCCCTCGGGTACCTGCTGCAGGGCAAGTGCGAGTGGATCGAGGCGGTTCTCGACCTGCTGCCATCCATGGCCATCCTGCCCGACGGCCTGTTGGCCGTGCACGGCGGCTGCCTGCCCCGCTGGCACGCCAACGACGGCTGGCCGGCTTCCTTGCCGGAAGACGCCAAGAGGCCCATCGAGGCAAAGGGACTGGCCGACCTCCGCAAGCCCCAACTCCAGTACCTGATGCGCTGGGTGGACATGGAGGACAAAGATGACTGTTACCAGGCCTGGGCCCGCTATCCCACCGACCCGCGTCTGCCGGTGAGCAAGGCGGATTTCGACGCCTTCTGCCGGAAGACGGGGATCCGCCGGCTCGTCCACGGCCATACCCATCCGCCCGAGGGGTTCCAGTCGTCCTACGAGGCGAGGATGACGGCGTTGAACAGCAGCCGCAATACGGGAGGACGGCCGTGCATCGCCCGATACGCCCCTTCTTCCGGGGCGTTGACCAAGATCGAAATCCGTCTTTCGTGACGAACCGGACTGTGTGCGGCCCATGAACGCGCCGCCGAACGGCATGTGAAGGGTTGTTTTCCGGCAATGGGAAGGGAGAGAACGCCATGAAGTTCCAATGCAAGGTTTGCGGTCACGAGGATGAGTATACCGACGCGGCCGCCGCGGCCGCCGCCGCATGTCCCTCGTGCGGCATCGGTTTCCAAACCCATCCGCCCACCCCGGTCAAGACCCGGATCGCGTGGGTCGAGCTGCGTGGGGACAACGGCCTGGTGGTGCGGATCAAGGAGGACGGGTTCTGCCTCACCCGTGGGTTTCTCACGAACATGTTCGGACCGTCCGCAGACGTGGTCAGCCGTACCGGACAGTGCCGCTTCCGCCGCCAGGACGATGCCACCTGGCTCGTGGCCCACTGTGACGGCGCGACCAATCCCACGAAACTCGACGGCGCTCCCCTGACCACGGAAACCGTACTGGAAGAAGGGATGACCATCAGCATCGGCGGCTTCAGCCTGCAGGTCGCCTTTGCCTGGGAATGAACACCGCTTGTGGAATCAGGATGGCGGACGGCGAATCCACATTCATGAAATGCGCCTCCTGCGGCGCGGTGTACAGCACTACAGCAACCATCTGCGACGCCTGCGGCTACTGCATGGTCTGCGGGACCGTGGGCAGCGCTCCGGGCGCCTGCGGTGTCTGCGGCGCAACTCCCCGCAAGGACATCCCGCCGCCCACGATGCACGGCTACCGGCTCCTCCGGTCCTTCGGTGGGGCCGACGACCGGGAGGTCTTCCTGGCCGAACGGCACGGGGACTACTTCTGCCTTACCCGCTATCCCCGGGACCGGTGGAAAGATCCAGCGGCCTTGCTCGCGCGCTTTCGTGACGCCAGGGACATCCTTGGCCAGATGGGGTTCCTGGCCGCCAGCCTGCCGGAGATCCACGACGGTCCCGACCCGTGCACGGCCACGCCGCTGCCCGCCGACACCCTGCCGTTGCCCGATTACGTCGCACGGCATCCCCTTTCTCCGGTGGCGAAGATCCGCCTGGCGGCCACGATCCTCGGCATGACGGCCGCCCTCTGGGATTATGGCATCATCCTCGGCGAGGCGCGCCCGGATACGTTCTGGGTCGGCCCGGAGACGGCGGCGGGCTGTACGGGCCTGCGCCCGACCGGCCTGGAATGGTGCGCGCGCCAGCAGTCGATCGACGCGGCCGCCCTCGACGCCGCCCTGAAGGCCGTGCTCCGTACCCTGATCCAGCTCGTCACCGACTTCCGCATCTCCCCTCCCTCGGGTACCGCGATGCACACGTGGTTCGCCTCGTGCCGCAAGGAACCGTTTTTCGAGCGCTCCCCCGGATTGGCGGACGCCATCGGGCATCTCCTGGCCGCACCGCCCTCCCAGACGGGCCTCGACTCCCTTTGGCGCGAACTGGTCGGCCTGGTCCCCATCCCTCCGCAGCCGATACGCATCACCGCGGCCGGCCGGTCCGTGAATCTCTCCACCGACACCCCCCTGGACAGGACGTTTTTCGAGACCCACTTCCCGGAGTGTACCGACAACGAGGGATACCCCATCGCAACCTACTGCAACCGCGACAATACCCCCTTGGCCGTCCTGCAGAAGCGGGAGGACGGCTGGTGGATCGTGCCGGACGACAAGGCCAACAACCGCCTCCTCCTGGACGGCCGCGAACTCGCCTCCGCACGCCCGCTCCAGCCCGCCACCCTGGGCATCTTCCGCCGGGCCACCAGAGGGCCGGCGGCACTCCCTCCCCTCTGCATCACCACGGCCACGACGGCGCCTGCCCCGGAGAGCCGGAACCGTTGCCGGCTCTGCGGCGAACCCGTCCCGCCCGGGGGTGACCGCCCACCCTGCGGCGCGCCGGCCGGCCTGCGCTCCACCGCCACGGCCGATGCCCCTGCCACGGATCTCGTCCTGCTCCACGGCGGCACGGCACTCCTCACCCTCTCCTCGAACCGGGCACAGGACGACCCATTACGCCTCAACCGTTCGACGATGCTGGAACATCCGTTCAGGGAGTTGCAAAATCCTTTCAACCATGCAATCTATCAGTACTTCCCACGCAACGACGTCCCCCTGCTGACGATCGCCCACGACGCCGGGCGCGGATGGACCGCTGCCGGCCGCCGCGACCACCGCAACTGGTTCTGCCTGGACGGCTCCCGGCTCGACGACGGAGAGGTGCCCTTGCCGCCGCGGGGCACACTCTCGTTCCACGCCGCGGCGCACGGGGACGCGACGCTTTTCACCCTAACCTTCGAGATCCGGTCATGAACTGTAATCCCCAAGCCCAGACCGTCCCGCGACCCGCTCCCCGGAAGCCCATCGCCGCGTCCCCTGCCGCGCGGGCGCTCCTCCTGCTCGCCTCCTGCGTTCTGGCATGGCTTCACGGCACGGCGGCCTACGCCGAAGATCCCCAGGCCCGGCAACTGCCGATCCGCTACCGGGTCCTCGTCCTCCAGGACGAGTCCTACTCCATGTCCGCGGTCTCCCGCCCCGCCGATCCCTATGGCCTGCGCCACCTGCTGGCCGGCTTCACCGCCGATATCCTCGAACTTTCCGGTCCCCCCAACGAGGTGGGCCTCTCCATCTTCGGCAGCCGTCTGGACGAGGTGGCACCTCTGGGCAATGCCTTCCGCGCCGTGCGCGAGCGGGCGGTCTACTTCGACCCCAAGCGGCGGCCCGGCAAGAAGGCCTACCTGGAGAGGGCCGAGACCCCCATGGGCATGCTCACCGACTACCGTTTCGCCCTGGCCACGGAACTCGACCGGTTGGGCGCGCCGCGCACCGTGAGTTTCCAGGGACGGCGGTACCGTCTGGAACCGGTCATCATCCTCCTGACCGACGGCAGGCCCAATGCCTGGCCGGGCGACCCGTTCTACGGCGATATCGCCACGGAGTACCTGCAGCTCGCCGCGCAGCGGTCGCAACCCGCCTCCCGGTATCCCAGCGACGACAACTTCCCGGGCAAGCACTACCAGCGGTTGACCACCGAGATGGACATCCGGTGGTTCCGGGACGAGCTGGCATCCCGTCCGGTCCAGATCAACGCCCTCGCCTGGGGCAAGGACGCCCCAACCGAGCTGCTGGAGGAGATCACCCTCGCCAGCGGCGGCCACACCAACAGCGTCTTCGCCGCTGGAAGCCGGCCCGGAGAGGTGATGCGGGAGCTGACGGACGTGCTCCGGCAGGTCATCGTCATGCCGGACAACATCCTCTCCCTGGGCCAGTTCCAGATCCAGATCCCCGCCGGCCGGACAGGGCGCAAGAGCCTGCCGCTGCCCAGGAACACGGAACGGGTGCTGGTGCGCTTCGATTTCTCGGCCAGGACGATTCCGCTCCTGGACCACGGCAAGACGCTCCCCCCCGGCAAGGTCCTCCTGCGCCTCAACGGCGTCGTGCTCACCCCGGAGAACGCCAATTTCTATAATTCCATCAGCCACCGTCTTAAAAAACGGCATGCAGACGCCTACCGCCCCAGCCTGCTCGCCGTCTCGGCCATCCAGCAGGCCGGGGGAAGGCGGTCGGTCGGCGTGGAGATAGAGAACCGCCTGGACGCGCCGCTGCCGGTCACCGTGGAGCTGTACGCCGCCCGCCACCACTCGCCCCACTTCGAGCTGACGAGCGAACCCAAGAGGGTGCTCAACGACGGCACCCCCGCCTTCTGCCGCAACGATCCGCTCTCGTTCACCTTCCAGGTGCGGGGCAAGGACGGCACACCCTATCCCCTGCGCTCGGTCGCCTACCAGCTCTGGAGCAAGACCGGCATCCAGAGCGTGGGAGAACTGACGGCCGACCGGGACGGCACGACCTTCACCGGTGACGGCATCCCCCTGCCCGCCGGCACCACCGCCCTCACGCTCACCGCGACCATGGCCGAGAGCGGCAGCGGGGACACCAGCCTGCGGATCCGCCGCCGCCTGGTGACCCTGGACCGGAAGGACCCACACTTCCTGGTCGTCCCCCTGGACCAGGCGGCCGGGCCCCTCCCGGACCCCCAGGCCGCCGCCGAGGAGGCCGTCCATCGCCTGGATCTCGCCTTCTATCCCTTCGACCGGAACGGCGTGCGCGGTATCGCCCCGGCCTACGCCGTGCTCCTCGATCCCTATTCCCCCTGTTTCACCGGCCCCCGAACGGCCCAGCCGCTCGCCCTGAAGAGCGCCCGCCTGAGCCTGGGCGGCGCCGCGGTGGGCACCCTGGAAGCCACGGTAACCGGTGTGCTGCGCAAGGGCACGGGCGGGATCGAGCCGGCGGCGGACCTCGCCGAGATCGAGCCGGGCGACTACGCCCTCATCGCCCTCCGGTTCCGCCGGGAACGGGACGCGGGTATCCCGCTCTCGGCCATCGACCCGGAGGAGGTGCGGAAGAACGGCGGCTGCCAGGACTTCGATGCCGGCCTGCTCTCCGTGGGGTCCACCCGCCTGCCGGTGCGCGTGCGCCTCTGCCTGCCCCTGGAAAAACTGAAACTTCGGGTAAAGTGAACCATGAACAAGGTCCTCGTGTTCCTCGCCATCCTGGCCGCCGGCTTCCTGGCCGCCGTCCGCCCGCTGTTCGACCGCGGCACCACCGTCACCCTCGCCTCCCTGCCGCCCGCCCCGCTGGAGCATACCCTCCGGTTCATGGCGGACGACTTCTCGGTCCTCTTCCTCGGTCTCGTCCCCTGGCGCAACCCGGAGCGGACCATCACCATCGCGGCGGCGCCCGACTTCCCGTTCGACGGCGTCCTGCGGGTCGCCACCAACCCCGTCTATCTCGAACACGACCTCGTCGCGGCCCTGGGAGAAGACTACGCCGCTGCGGATGCGGCAGCCGCCGGTGCACTGCGCATCCAGGACGCCGTCCGCCCCTATCCGCTGCTCAGTATCCGTCCCGAGGAGGGCGGCAGCCGCCACGGGACCGCCAGGGGCACCGATCCCGTGCGGCTCCGGATCGTCTTCGACCGCGCCCACGTGCTCCAGGGCCAGATCCACCCCGGCATGACCTTCGCCACCCGGCTGGACGTCACCCTCGGCGACCTGTCCTTCCCCATCTGGCTGCGCATACGGCTGCCGCGGCACACCCTCATAACCATACTCCTGCCGGCTGCGGCAGGGCTCGTCCTGCTTTGGGCCCTGGCCGTCTTCCTCGGCGCGCGCAAGCAGGCCAAGGGCCTGGGCGGCGCGCCGCTCGCCGGCGACAGCCTGGCCCTGGCCGTTCCGGCCGAGGGCGCCGATGCCGCCGCCGGTCCCATGCCCCCGGGCCGCCTCCAGGATTTTCTCCAGCGTCCCATCGGCGAACACACCCCGCGGTTCTCGCTGGCCATCCGCAACGGCGAACTGGTCCTCACGGGCGGCGGCACCGCATCCCCTGCCAGGGACGGCCATCCCTCCCACTCCCCTCCCGTCGGCCTCGCCGTCGCGGACGGCACGGTCACGGTCCCCTGGATCTTCCCGCACGGCGGGGGGAAACGCGAGGAGACGTGGAAGGTGCGGCGCTTCCGGCCCGACCGGCGGCAGGCCGTCCTGTCCTGCGCCAAGGTGCTCATCGACGCCGTGCCGGCGCCGTCCAGGGAGGAACTCGTCCGGCGGGTCACGCGGGCGCGGCGCAGCGTCATCCTGTGGACAGGGGTGTTCCTCTATGCCCTTTACCTCTTGTTCTTTACAAAAATGTTCTAACGAGGATGCATCGACGATGAAGACACGAGTTTCCACCACCGAGATCGACAACGCGTTCAACCTGGCGGAGACCAACAGCTATGCCCCAAGCCTGTTCGTCGGCTGCGGCGGCTTCGGCTCCACGATAATCAACCAACTGAAGAACCGGTACCGTCAGTTCTTCGACGACGGCAGGCCGGACCCGTTCCCCTTCGCCCGCTTCCTCTCCATCGATACGGCCCCGCTCGAAAAATCGGAGGTACACCAACTCAGCCTGGCGGAGGATCCCGAATGCTTCCGGATAAACGTCCGGGCGGACGCAACGTTTCTCGCATCCCCAAAGGTGAAGCGCTGGTTTCCGGGCACGGACCGTTATCCAGGCATGGCGGACTGCCTCTACCGGGTGGGCGACACCAGCACCGGCGCCGGCACCTGCCGCCCCATCGGCCACCTCGGGCTCTACCAGGGCGACGCGGCCAGCCGACTGCAACAAAGGCTGCATGACATCCTCGAGGGGCTCTACACCGCGGCGGCCACCCGCCAGAGCGTCACCGACCGCTATGGCAACGGCTACACGCTGCGGGACGCCAACCGCCTCTACGTCTACGTCGTCACCTCGCTGGGGGGTGGGACCGGGACCGCCAATTTCCTGACCGTTGCGGCCCTGATCCGGGACATCTTTCAGCGGAAAAGGGCGAACAACGAATGGCCGGGCCGCACCTGTTTCCTCTCCATGGTCCTGCTCACCCCGACCTGCATCAGGGCCCCCAGCGGCGGTGACACGGCGGTGGCCGCCAACTCGTACGCCGCCCTCAAGGAGCTGGACCATCTCCTGGAGCCCGGCCGCGTGTACGAGGAAAGATTCCCGGACGGATTCTCGGTTACGCTGCTCAACGACCAGCCGGACAAGGCCCTGGCCGATCGGGTCTTCATCGTGGACAACCCGGTGTCCGACGGCCCGGTTTCTCTGGAGAAACGCATCGACATGGCGGAACTGGTCTCCGACTGCCTGTTCCAGCTCTCCATCGGCGAGATCGGCAACCATTTCTGGACCCGTGACATCGACTCCACCCTCTGGCAAGAATGGCACCCGTCCGGCGCCGCCAACCGCCCGGAATGCCGCAGGACCCGCTATTACGCCTTGGGCGCCGCCCACTACGAGCTGCCGGCGGGCTACCTCTTCGACCGGCTGACCCACGACTTCGTTGCCGAGTTCCTCAGGGACCAGGAACGCGAACTGGCCGGCGGCGGCCTCGCGGCCCCCGACGACGCCACCCTGGAGGACGACTTCCTGCGGCAGGAAGGATACCAGGCCGGCGTGGACGGCTTCTTCTCCACGGACGAGGGAAAGGCATGGGAGGAACGCCTGCTTCTGCCCGAACTCGAAAAGGCCCTGAGCGAGTCGCCGGCAGAGCTCGCCGCCAGCACGTACTTCCCCTACAAGGCCCTGGTAGTCGAGACCCCGGAAGACGAAAACGAGATCCTGGAATCAGGCCGGCAGGCGGTTCTCGAGGCCCTGGAGCGCTACATCAAGAGCGCCGTCGATCCCAAGGCCATCGAGAATGCCTCTTCACGTCTCCTGGAGGATTTTCTTGCGCAATACGAACAGTTGCTGCGACACCTCGACGAGCGATACAGATCGGCGAAGAACCGGCAGGAGATCCTCGGGGCGCTCCACGACATCGTGCAGGGCTACGCCGACCGGTTCCAGGACGTGCTGGACGATATCGACGCCTCCACCGGCGCCATCGATGATCTGCGGCAGCGGCGGCAGGAGAACTACGAGCGCATCTGCAACGAACTCGAGTCCTGGAGCCTCAAGGGCATCATCACCCTGAAGGTCGATGAATTGCTGGCATGCTGGCAGCAAACGGCAGGCCGCTGGCTCGGCTCCCCCCAGACCATCCCGGCGACGGAACGCTCCCTGCTCCAGGAGGCCCTGGAGGACTTCATCGACACCGACCGCAAGCTGGACCTGCTCGACTACCGGCAGAAGGTGAGCACGGCCCTCCGCACGCTGCTCACCGACAAAATACTGCCGCAGATCGCCAGGGACCGCGACGCGGCGGGAACGGCGCACGATATCGCCTGGCGCGCGTACCGGGACCAACGGCTCGACGACCACCAGGCACAGACGGCGCGCTTCGACCGCCTGCGCGACCTGCTCGCCACGGCCCGCGCCCTGGAGGAGAAGGCGCTCCACGACCACCGCTTCGACGGCTCCGCCTTCTACACCTCGTTCGAGAACACCCGCTTCTATCCCAAGCGCACCCACAGGCCACGGCTGCTGGAGGAGATATACGGCCGGCTCAAGGCAGAGGTCAAGCGCCAGGGCCTGGACAAAACCTTTCGCAACAGGTGCCGCGATCTGCTGCGTTCCTATCTCGACGATCCGGCATACGCCGGCAAGGACGGCCCCGACCTGGCCACCGATCTGGCCGGCGCCTTCCGCGCCGCCCTCGGCATCTACCAGGACGACGGCCGTACCCTGACCCTGGACTGGGGCGAGGTGACGAAACGCTTCCGCCTGGACCTCGAGGACTGCCTGCCCCATTCCGCCGCCGGCGCGGACAGCGAGCTGGGCCGGACGATGCGGTTCCTCCGCGAGCACGGCCGATACTTCGTGGACCTCGAGTCCCAACCGGCCGCGGAGCGGCTTGCGTGGTACCTCCTCGGCCCGAAGGGCGTGACGGACAAGATCGTCGGCCACGGCCTGGTCCCTGCCAACACCGCCGCCATGGCCGGCCTCTATCCCCACCAGCTCTCCCTGTACGCCTTTCTGCGCGGTTTCTCGCTCAACCAGTTGCGCCACCTGCGCAACTGGCACCGGGCTTACTGGCAGCAGCGTTACCGGGGTGAGGCCGCCCACGTGCTGGCCGGGGCCGAGGATTGGCCCGAGCCGTACACCGTGCCGCCGGTCCACGTGGACGGGAAGCGTGTCCGCACCGCCATGAAACGGGCGGGCATCCTCAAGGCGATCGGCAGGACCGGAAAGGAACTCGTCGAGCTTCCCGGCTCCTCGCAACTCCTGGACGTGCCGCGCGCCCTCGGCAGGCTGCGCCTGGTGTACAAGATCGAAGACCAGGAGGCGTTGGACGGGCTACGGGATGCGATGGACGCCCTCGGGGCCTCCGCGCCGGTGCCGGTTTCCGACCTGCCGGCCACGCTGCCAACGACCGGGGAGAACACCTTTGATGTCAATGCGACGGTATGGTTCTGCATGCCCGGGAAAAAGACGCGATACTGGCTGGTGCCGGTCCGGCGGAGCCTGGAGGATCCCGTGGCGGCGGCTCCCGCCCCCGGCGCCGCCGCTGCCAAACCGGTACGCTGGGCGGACATCCTGAAGGCCGACATCCCGTGCCACATCTTCGGCAGCGACACTCATTGGGAGGCAGAGTTCGCCGCCAACCATGCCCTGCACGCCTGGTGCAGCCGGCGGCTGCTGGACCGGGCACTCTCCCGGCGTGAGGTGAACGAGCGCCTGGCTGCAGTCCAAAACCTCCTCGACGAGGACGTCCTCACCCCGGCGGAACGGGACCGGGCCGAGATCTTTCGGAATCTGTACATCGAACGGTAGGGCTGGATCCATGGTCGCGTCCCGTGCCACGGAACCGAGACGGTACGTCGTCGCCTACGATATCAGCGACACCACATCCATCCATCCTCCTTGCGCTGCCTGGACGAGATTTCCTGGCAACGGGTCCGCCTCCGCTTCCGCAACGAACGGAACATCTCTGCCCGCAAGCATCCCCTGAGTATCTTCCATGGCATCTTCTGATCCAGGGAGAGCAGCCATGCCTCGCCAGGTGGTTTGTGGGCCGGGATGAGTATTTTTCTGTGGCATATATCCACCGAGTTGGGCGATCATCACCATGGCCTCTCCGAGGGGGGGAGGGGCCTGATCGGGAGCCACGGGAATCTTGGTGACGTATGTGACCAATGCCTTCCACTCGTCCTCTTCGAGCAGCGCCGTACACGGGGCATTGGGAGTCTCGCGGCCTTGCTTGGTAAAGGTAAGCCCTCACAGGGTCACTTCGATGCCAGCTGGCGGATCCACGCCAAGT
>CAYRGZ010000032.1:0-20232 GCA_964423785.1 uncultured Desulfobulbia bacterium | reverse complement strand
TCGTACACCACCGTCCCGCTCTCGTGCAGATCGTAGCCGCCAAGCGCCATGATCCGTTCCCGGAACGAAACGCTCCGCAGAATGATCGCGAGCACGGCCTCGATCCTGGCCTGGCATAGGGGAGAAACGCCTTGGAAATGACGGTCGTACCGTTCGGTGGCCACGGGGATGAAGTCGAGATCGAGGGCCTTGGCGGCAGCGAGGATGGCAAGCCCGGTGTCGGCGGCGCCGTTCTTGACCGAGGCGGCCACAGCCAGGTGGGTGTACTCCTCCCGCTCGTAGCCCCTGTCGATGCCGAGGCGGGCGAGGTACATATCAGTGAGCAGCCGGGGGCCAGCGCGGCAAGTCGGCCGGCGCCCGGCAACGGCGCGCAGCCGGACGAGGATCGTCTCGTCGTTCGTCATGCCGGAAACCCACCATCCTGGCGCATGCATCGTCAATCCATTCCCCCTTGCCCACCTCTCTCTCGTGTACTACACTGTTGCATCAAACCACCCCTTGCCCCTTGGTGATCTCATGCGGTTTCTTCGTGCATTCGGCATCGAACGTGGTCTCATCGACTGGCACCTGGATCCCCTCTACACCTACGGACTGTTCGAATGCCGGGGGGATATGACCGTGGTGCGCTCCAGCCGGGAGCGCTATTACTACTTTTTCATCGACAACTGGCAGAAACCTCCGCGGCTCTGCTTCATGGAACGCGGCCTCCGCCACGCCCGGGTCCTGGCCGAAATCGATGCCCCCCGCCGGCTCATCGACCAATGCATCGCCCGGCAAGGCGAGGCGATCAAATACCAGAGCCTCGCCATCGACGAGCCCTTGCGCGACTGGCTGCGGACCAACGTGGTCGAGCCGGCCGATTTCAGCCGCGTCCGCCGCCTGGATCAGCCGGAGCCGGCCGCCGGGCTCGAGGAAGACCTGGAGCCGGCCCCTACCCCCCTACCCGAACCGACGATCATCCTGCGGGCCGAGCCGACCTTTCTCGACGAGACGGCGGTTACGGCCATGATCCACGCCAACGGTTTCTTTGAAAGCCGGACCAACCCCTCCGGCCGCTTTCCGGGCCGGCTGGTGGCCACTGGCGACCATCGCACGGTGCTCGACTGCACCACCGGCCTCATGTGGATGCGTTCTGGCAGCGATATCGGCTTCTTCCGCCGCCAGTGTCGCTGGATCGAAGAATTGAACCGGCAGCGGTTCGCCGGTTTCGATGACTGGCGGCTGCCCACCTTGGAAGAAGTATTGTCCTTGGTGCGGCCGGAGCGAAACGACCACGGTCTGTATCTGCCGCCGTGCTTCTCCCCGGTGCAAGGATTTCTCTACTCCGCCGACCGGCGGCGGCCCGGCGGTTACTGGTTCGTGGACTTCAACCAGGCCCGTGCCTATTGGGCGGGAGGCACCTTCAACGGTGGTTTCGCCCGCGCCTGCCGGAGCGCCGTGCCCGCCAGGGCATAGGTCTCGGCGGCCGCCAGTCCACAAAAAAATTCTTGAGCCGCGGCCGCCGATACAGTAACCTTGGCTCCTCGTTGACAGCCCGATGACAACGGCAGAGCGGCCGGTCGTCCGTCAGCATAATTCATTTCATTAGCTGGATTCAAAAAAGAGGAATCAAAAAGATGGCAGAACAAAACACCGAGCAACAGCAGCAGCCACCGGTCTTCCGGCTCCAAAAGATGTACGTTAAGGATCTCTCCTTCGAAAACCCCAACGCGCCGGCGGTCTTCCAGGCCCAGCAGCAGGGCCAACCCAAGGTAGACATCAACCTGGGCCTGAAGAACACCAATCTCGGCAACGACCACTACGAGGTGGTGCTGTCGGTCACCGCCACCGTCACCCACGGTGACGACAACAAAACCCTGTTCATCGTCGAGATCGAACACGCCGGCATCTTCTTGTTGCAGAACATCCCCGACGAGCACCTGCCCGTCGTCCTGGCGGTGGACTGTCCCACCATGCTCTTTCCCTTCACCCGCCAGATCATCAGCCAGCTCACCGTGGACGGCGGCTTCATCCCCTTTCTCCTGGACCCGGTCAACTTCCTCGCCCTCTACCAGAACGCCCAGCGACAAAAGGAACAGGCAAGTCAGTGAGCACAAAAAAAGCGGCCCTGCGGCCGCTTTTTTTGTGCCCGCTTCCGGGTCGCCGGGCATCAGGAAATGATGCGCGGCTTCAGGAAGATGATCAGCTCCTTGCGTTGCACCGTGGTACCGTCCTTACCGAACAGCTTACCAATGCCGGGCACATCGCCGAGGCCGGGGATCTTCTTGGCGTTGGATGCTTCGATGTTGTCGATCAGACCGCCGACCACCAGCATCTCGCCGTCCTTGACCCGCACCAGAGTGGTCATCTCCCGCACCTTGACCTTGGGCAGACCGACCTGGTTCGAGCCGCCGAAGGTCCGGTACTCGATGGGCTCTTCAAGCTGCGAGGTAACCGGTGTGAGCGCCAGGATGACCTCGTCGTCATTCAGGATGGTGGGGATCACCGCCAGGCCGAGGCCGGACATCACGCTCGAGGTGGTGACGCTGTAGGTCACCACCCCGTCATCCACCGTTGAGGTCACTGAATCGATGTAGGTGACGTTCTGGCCAATGTTGATCATGGCCGGCTGGCCGTTCATGACGCTGATGCGCGGATTGGCGATGACGTCGGTGGTCCCCTGCTCGTGGATGGCGTCGAGGAACAGGTTGAAACTCTTGTTCCCCAGGGTCAAGAAACGGCCGTAGGTGGGGGCGGTTGCATTCATCCCGTAGACCGCGGAATTCAACCGCTGGAAATCCATGGTGAAGGAAAAGCCGTTCGCCGTGTCCTGCAACAGCCCCTCCCAGTCGATACCGGTGGTGTTGTCCTTGTTCAGGGTCACCTCGACGATCTTGGCCTCGATCTCCACCTGCCGGTAGAGTTCCGACTTCAGGTTCTCGATGTAGGTGGCGATCTTCTCGAGCAGTGACCGGGGGGCGGTGACGGTGATCAGGCCGATGGGCTTGTCGATGGTGTAGTAGCCCTTACCCGCCGGCGGCCGCGACGGTTGCGGCGTCGCCGCTTGGTCCTGCCCTCCCTCCTGGCCCCCCTCGGCCGTGGTGGTCGGCGTCGGCGCGGTCCAGATCTCGAGTACCTTGTCAAGATTCTCCTGGATGTTCTTCCAGATATCGAACTCGCTGCTCTGCGAGGTCAGCTGGATGAGTCCCTGCATGTTGCCCGCCTGACCGGAGCCGCCGAGCACGTCCCCCCCGATCCCCTGGGAATAGGAGGCGCCGATGAACGGCATGGCGATGTGGAATTTGCGCACGTCCTTATACTTGACCACGATGGTATTGCCTTCCACCTCATAGAAATAATCGAGCTGGCGCAGCAGGTGATCCAGGGAGGCAAAAAAGTCGTCCTCGGCCCGGATATCGACATCCACCAAGGCGTTCTGGTCCACATCGTTGGCCCAACTGACGTTCATGTTCTTGAGGGCCGCCAACCGCTTGATGATATCCCGCAGCGGCACCGGCCCAGTCTTGGTGGAGATATCGGCACCAACCGGCACGGTGATATCCTCGGTGACTCCGAGCCCCGTCGCCGGCCGCACCAGATAACTCGGCTGCTGGAAACGTACCGGCAGGGTGGCGGCTGCCTGCTGTTGCGGTTGGTCGGCATGGGCTTGCCGGACGAGATCGGCGGCCCGCTCCGCCGGTCTATGGCCCGCATCGCGATTGGTGGTTGCCGGCACGCAGCCGGTCGCCAACACGAGAACGGAGAGGAGAACGAGGGCAACCCGTTTCATGGTTTTCCTTCCTCGCTGTGGAGATTGATGGGTTGGGCGGCGGCAAGCCGAGCCCGGATGTAGCGCTCCAGGTCCTGGGGCACGGCATAACCGGACAACAAGGCGGAGCGATAGGCCGCCAGCGCCTTGTCCGGCTCGCCGTTCTTGTCGTACAGCCGGGCCTTGGCGACCAGGGTATCCAGGGTGTCGCCGTACAGGTCCTCGTTTCGTTGCAGTTGGGCCAGCGCCCCGGCGAAATCACCGCCCTGTTCGAGAAAGGCGGCGTAACTGACCAGGGCCTCGCTGGAGGGCTGGGCACCGCTCACCGCCAGGTCGAAATACTCTTTGGCCTCGGCATCCCGGGCCATGTTGGCACAGGCGATGGCGGCAAGCAAGGCGGCCTCACCATCGGCGACGTCGGCCTTCAACGCCTGCTTGGCGTAATGGAGCGCTTTGGCGTTGAGCTTTTCCTCGAGCAGGGCGAGGGCAGCGATCCGCCTAGCCAATTCGCCGTTCTCCGGCCACTTGCGGTACGCCTCCTCGTAGCGGGCCAGGGCACCGGCCCGATCACCGGCCGCCTCCAGCCGGCGGCCCGCCTCGAGAATCTGCTTGGCGGCGACCAGGCCGGTCGGCGTTTCTATACGGCGCTTGATGGTAATCGGATCCGCCTTGAAGGAGATGGCATCGGTGGCCGCCTTCGGCCAGGTGAATTTTTTCTTCTTGGACGAAATGACGATGGTATTGAACCGGTCCTCCTTCTGGAGGCCCTTTAAGTTAAGAATGATGTCGAGAACGAAATCCCACGGTACGTTTTCAAGGGCCAGGGTGAGGGAGCCGCTTACGCCCTCGTCAACGACGATGTTCTTGCCGCTGATCTCGCCGATGAGCCGAAAGACGTTGTGGAGATCGATCTTGTAGAAATCCACCGTGATCCGCTGGCCGGAGTAACCGGAAAAACCGAAGGCGTCGGTAGGCAGCTCCCGAGTAACGGTATCGACGGCGGCCGGCTCGGCGACGGGCGTACCGGTCGGAGACGTGGCGGCGGGGCCCTCCTCCGGCTGATCTCCGGCCAACAGGTCGGCGATGACCGCGGCGGCCGGCGACGGCTCGGTGACGGTGATGGTCATGCCGTCGTCATCCGCCTGCAGATCGTAATGGAACAGTTCCCCGCGGCCGGAGTCGAGCACCACCCGCACGCCGTCCTGCCGCCGGCCGACCCGGATGCGGGCCAGCATGGTGCCCACCTCGGTGACGGGAGGGATCCCCTCCAGCCGGAGATCGGCGAAATCGATGTAGAGCCGCGCCGGCTTGCCGGCCGCGGCGGGCAATTCCTCGTAGCGGTAGTCTTCCAGCGGCCCGTCGGCCTGCAGGCGGACGATAGTGGCGGTCTCACCCTTCTCCACCTCGATCCCCCGCAGCAGGCGGGCGGCGACCTTCGGCGCCCTGGCACCCCCGGTGAAATATACGGCAAGACCATCCGCCAGCCGTTCCACCGTGTAGGGGCGATCCTCGGCGAGAAAGAGCTGCAGGCGTACCGCCAGCTCGGTGTCGGCGATGGGAGCGCCCGCAATCTTGGCCACCGGGCCTTCCGTCAAGGTAAGGGGCAACCCGACCCCATTGTCCAGGTCGGCTTGGGCAATATCGACAACCAGGCGCAGGGGATCGACCAGCTCGTACACCGTGTAGGTCGGGGTGCCGTCGCCGGTGATCCGAACCGTCAGCCCACCCGCCTCTTCGGTCGCCGTCACCTGCTGGATATGAAAAACATCCACCGGTGGGGGGGGCGGCGCGGCCGTATCCCCGCCGGCAAAGGCCCGGCCGGCGACCAGCAAGGCCAGGGCGAGCCACCATCTGAGCACGTTTCGTATCTGCATGGTTACTTTTCCCCTTCCTTCGGCAGTACCATCTCGACCCGCTTGAACAGCTTTTCTCGGGTCCAGGTCGATGCGGTTCGTTGCTTGACGATCACCCGGCCGGTGGTGATCTTTTCCACCACACCGTACCGGCCGATGGGGGTGCCTTCCCGCACGATATAGCCCTTGCCCACCGGATCCTGCACCATGGCAAGGGGCCCGTCAGTGCCGAGAACGATGGCCACCAGCGTCAACTGGCCCGGCTCGAAACGGCGCAGCCCGGTGAGTTCCTCGGCCGGGATCTCCTCCTCGGTGCGCAGTTCCTGTTCCACGGTCTTCTCTTTCAAGAACGGCATGAAGGGATCCCGCCGACGGTCCGTCCGGTAGAGGAAGAGTTCCTCTTCTCCAAAAATCTGCCGCAGGATCTCCTGGCGATCCACCTGAAGCTCGGTCGGAGCCTCCACCGCCTCCTCGGCCACGGTCACGGCGGCGGAAGCGGCCAGGAGCAGGCAGCAGAGCCAGCCAACGAGGCTATTTCTTGCCCTTCTTCTTGGCATCCTTCTTCTTTTCCAGAAAACGGTAGGTGACCAGCCTGAAACTCGTTTCGAGCACCATTTCGTTCCCCTGCCGCTTGGGACTCCCCATGGCAATGTCGGAAATCGTGACGATGCGCGGCAGCTTGCTCACCTTGTCGAAAAAGAGCCCGATATTGTGGTACTGGCCCCGGACCTTGATATCCACCGGAATCTCGGCGTAAAAATCTTTGCCCCTCTCGCCCTTGGGCCGGAAGGACAAGAAATCGAGGCCGGAACTGGTGCCAAGGGCGGAAATATTGGTAAGCAGGGAAGGAATCTCTTTTTCCTTCGGCAACAGGATGGAGATCGCCTGGAAGCGCAGTTCCGCTTCCTTGAGTTCCGCCTCCAACTTCGGCAGCTCCTTCTTTCTGGCGCGCAGCTCGTCGATCTCCCGCTGCAGCGAGGCACGCTGCGCCATAAGCCGCCCGATCTCCTCCGCCTTGGAAGCATAGAACAGAAAGTAGAAGGCTGCCACCGGCAGAACCAGCACGAGCACGGAGATGAGCACCTTCTGCTGCCGGGGCAGCGGCACCACCTTGTCCTGGAGGAAATCGTCCAGTTTCGTTTGCAGGGCGGCGAGCTTCATGAAGCGTCCTTCTTCGGCGGTGCGATCTTCACCGTCATGTTGAAGGCCTTGAGGTTCTGGCCGGCGATGTTCTGCAATGACGCGCTGATCAATTCCGGGGCGCGAAAATACTCCGATCCCGCCAAGGCCTCCATGAACTGGGCGATGGTGGCATTGTCCAGGGCCACGCCCTGGAGCGAGAGGCTATCCCCGGACTGACGCAAGGTGTTGAGCCACATCCGGTTTTCCGGTATCAGGTCGGCAATCTGGTCAAGGATGTGGACGGGCAGCGTGGTACGCTGCTTGAGCCGCTTGATGACCGCGACCTTCTTGTCGAGCACCGCTTTCGTCTTCTTGAGCCGGCTGATCTTGCCAAGGACGTACGAATCTTTCCGTTTTTCCCGTTCCAGGCGGCCGATCTCACCCTTGAGATCCTGGACCCGGCCCGTCTGCCACCAGGCAACCCCGCCAAGGATGACGAGGACGCAGACGAATCCCCCCACCACGGCCAGAAATGCGCGGCGCGTATTGGCCCGGCGCTGGAGTTCCCGGATCGGTAGCAGGTTGATACGGATCATAGTGTCCTACGCCTCCGTCTCCCTGACGGCAAGCCCGACGGCGATGGCCATCTCCGGCGCCATGTAGCGCACATACTCCGGATCGATGCGGCCGCTGTCGAAGGCGATACGGGCGAAGGGATCGAACCGCTTGCAAGGCACCCCTATAGTATCGGCAAGCAAGCGGTCGAACCCCTGGATGCGGGCGCCGCCGCCGCTGAGCACGATCTGGTCAATGACCTTATCCTCATGGTTGGCGGTAAAGGTTTCGAAGGCCTTCTGGAGTTCCCCGGCCCACTGCTCGCAAAACTCGGCGAACACCGCCTCTGCTTCTTTGCGCTGGTTTTCGGGCACCGGCTTGGCACCGATCTTCACCGCCTCGGCCTCGTCGGCGGAAATGTTGAGCCGCCCCTCGATCCGGGCCGTCAACTGGCTGCCACCGAGGGCCACGTCCCGGGCCAGGACCGAGGCCCCGTCGACGATCAGGTTGATACTCATCTTGGAGGCCCCGATATCGACCAGGGCAAGGTTGCCCTCGATACCGAAATTCTCGGCAAAGGCGTTCTCAAGTGCAAAGACATCCACGTCGACGACGCTGACGGTAAGACCGATGTCGGCCAACATCTCGAGATAACCGTTCACCACGTCTTTCTTGGCCGCCACCAGCATCACCTCGGTGCGCTCCGTATCGCCGCTATTGGTGTGGAGATTCTGGAAATCGACGAAGACGTCGTCGATGTCGAAGGGAATGTACTGCTCGGCCTCGGCATGAATGTGCTCCTCCATTGCCTCATCGTCCATGGCCGGCAGGTTGATCTTCTTGACGATGACCGAATAGCCGAAGATGGAAATCGCCACCTTCTTGTTTTTCGTCTTCAGATTCTTCAAAAGGGTGGTAACCGCACTCCCCACCGTCTCCGGGTCCTGCAGCACTCCGTCTTCCACCGCCCCTTCCGGCAACCGGACACTGCCGAGGCCCAGCAGGCGAAGCCCGTTCCGGTCCCGGACGAGTTCGCAGACCTTGACGGCATACGAACCGATATCGAGGCCAAGGCAGAGTTTCGGCCGCCTGCCAAAAAGTTTGCCGATGGAAAAATCGGAAAGTTTCATGGAAGATCCTGGCTCACGCCGCCGAGTGCGGGCATTGCCGATGCTGGAAGCAAAATTCGTGTCGGCAGCATTCCTTTTCCCCCAACTCGCAAAATCTACCTTCTACAGGGTAGAGGCACGTCGAACCCCACAACATGGAGTATGGCCATCATGCCGCCCCAGGGACGGCGGCAACATGGCAACCTATCGTATTCTATTCAATTTCAAACCGAAAATAAAATTTTTTTCCCTGCCGACGAAAAAACCCCCCTCACCGCCGCACCCCTGAACCGTACCGCACCATAGGCTTGGCTGGTGCTGGTGATCCTCTTGCGAGCCGAAGCGGTCGTCGGCGGGTGTGTCGGGCGGGCCGATCAGGTTGACGGTTGCCCGTGGGCCGGAAAGCGGCTTGTCATTTCGGCGGCTTTGGAGTATGTATCGGTCCGATACCACCGCGCGTTTACGACTTTCGTTCCGGACGCCGGTCGAATGCCGTTCCGTCTCCCATCTTCATCTCCAACACACCACGAGGCTTTTCCGTTGCACGCTGATACCGCCGCCAAGAAATCGACCATCAGAGAATACGCCGAGGCGATCCTCATCGCCCTCGTCCTGGCGATGTTCATCCGTACCTTCGTGGTCCAGGCCTTCAAGATCCCCTCCGGCTCGATGATTCCGACCCTGCTCATCGGCGACCACATCCTGGTCAACAAGTTCATCTATGGCATCAAAAATCCCTTCACCGGCAAGGTCCTGATCCCGATCAGCGACATCGAACGCCGCGACATCATCGTTTTCGAATATCCCCTCAACCCGGACCAGGACTTCATCAAGCGGGTCATAGGACTTCCCGGCGACCGAATCGAAATCCGGGACAAGAAAGTCTTCGTCAATGGCAAACCCTTCGAGGTCGAAAACGCCATCCACACCGATCCGCGGGTCTTTCCAGGCAGCGTCAGCCCGCGCGACAACCTCGGGCCGATAACCGTGCCGGAGGGCGCCCTCTTTGTCATGGGCGACAACCGTGACAACAGCCACGACAGCCGGTTCTGGAAATTCGTCCGCCTGGAGGCGGTGAAGGGCAAGGCGTTCATCATTTACTGGTCGTGGAACGCGGAAGACTTCGGTGTCCGCTGGCACCGGATCGGCACCCTGCTACACTGACGGCCCGTTGAAGGGAGGACCATGCAGTTTCCACATCGGCATGTTCTTGGCCTGGAAGACTTCAGCCGCGACGACATCACCACGGTGCTCGACGTGGCCGACTCCTTCAAGGAGGTCTCGAAACGCGATATCAAGAAGGTGCCGACCCTGCGGGGTAGGACGGTGATCAACCTGTTCTACGAGCCCTCGACCCGCACCCGGCTCTCCTTCGAGGTGGCCGCCAAGCGCATGAGCGCCGACACCTTCAACATCTCGGTTGCCACCAGCAGTGCCAAGAAGGGCGAAACTCTGGTGGACACGGCCCGCAATCTGGCGGCCATGAATCCAGACGTGATCATCATCCGGCATTCCGCTTCGGGAACGCCCCATCTGCTCGCCCGCCACGTGGATGCCTCGGTGATCAACGCCGGCGACGGCACCCACGAACACCCGAGCCAGGCGCTGCTCGACCTGTTGACCGTCCGGGAACGAAAAGGACGGATCGAGGGCTTGAAGGTGGCCATCATCGGCGACATCGCCCATAGCCGGGTGGCGCACTCCAACATCATCGGTTTTACCAAGATGGGAGCCACAGTGGCCCTGTTCGGCCCCCGCACCCTGATCCCGGTCGGGATCGAACGGCTCGGCGCCCGGGTCTGCACCTCCCTGGCCGAGGCGGTCGGCGACGCCGACGTGGTCATGACCCTGCGCATCCAGCGGGAACGACTCAAAGACCCTCTGCTGCCCTCCACGCGGGAATACGCCGAATTTTTCGGCATCGATCAATCGGTGATGGCCATGGCCAAGCCTGATGCCATCCTCATGCATCCAGGCCCGGTCAACCGGGGCGTGGAACTCGATCCCTTGCTGGCCGATGGCGAGCAGTCGGTGATCCTCGACCAGGTCACCAACGGGGTGGCGGTGCGCATGGCCCTCCTCTATCTCATCATGGGGAGAGACGAAACATGAACGACGGCGACGCGACCCTCGTCCTGCGAAACGGCCGGATCATCGATCCTGCAACCGGCCTCGACCGCCATGGGGATCTGCTGATCAGCGGCTCCACCATCGTGGCCGTGGGCACGGTGGACGACGTGCCGGCCGACGCCCGGATACTGGATGTCGATGGCTGCTGGGTGGTCCCCGGTCTCATCGACATGCACGTTCACTTGCGGGAACCGGGGGAAGAATACAAGGAAACCATCGAAAGCGGCTGCCGGGCGGCTGCCGCCGGCGGATTCACCGCCGTGGCCTGCATGCCCAACACTAAACCGGTGAACGACTGCAAGGCCATCACCACCTATATCCTGGCACGGGCCGCGGCCGCCGGTTGCGTGCGGGTTTATCCGGTGGCGGCCATCAGCAAGTGCTCGGCCGGCGTCGAACTGGCCGAGTACGGAGAACTACGCGCCGCTGGCGCGGTGGCGGTCTCGGACGACGGCCTACCGGTGATGAACAGCCAGCTGATGCGTCGGGCCCTGGAGTACGCCGCAACATTCAACATGCTGGTCATCAGCCACGCCGAAGACGCCAATCTCGCCGCCGGCGGCGTCATGAACGAGGGCGCCACTGCCACCCGCCTCGGCCTGCGGGGCATCCCGGCCAGCGCCGAAACCGTCATGGTCTATCGGGACCTGGCCCTGGCGGAACTGACCGGCGCTCGGCTGCACATCGCCCACGTCAGCACCGCCGAGGCGGTGGCCTGTATCCGCCGCGCCAAGGAACGGGGCGTGCCGGTGACCGCCGAAACCGCCCCCCACTACTTCACCCTCACCGAGGAGGCGGTGGACCAGTACGATACCAACGCCAAGATGAATCCCCCCCTGCGCACCGATGCCGATGTCGAGGCCATCCGCCAGGGACTGGCGGACGGCACCCTGGACGCCATCGCCACCGACCATGCCCCGCACAGCATCCTGGAAAAGGAAGTGGAGTTCGACCGCGCCGCCAACGGCATCGTCGGCCTGGAGACCGCCGTGCCGCTGGCCCTCGACCTGGTACGAAAGGGCATCCTCGATGCCGCCGGTCTGGTCCGGTGCCTCTCCACCAATCCCGCCCGCATCCTCGGCGTGCCCGGCGGCAGTCTCGCCCCCGGCGGCATGGCCGACGTCACGGTCATCGATCCGGAGGAGGAGTACACCCTCGAACCGGACAATCTTTTTTCGAAAGGGAAAAACTCGCCGTTTCTGAGCCGGCCGCTCAAGGGCCGGGCGGTACTGACCATCGTCGGCGGCGTGGTACGGCACGATCTGCTCGGCTGACGGGCCCCGATCGCCTACCGGCTACCCTGCGTCCCGATATGGCTTCCGGCCCGAGCAAGCCACCCCGAGATCAAATACCTTCCGTCACCCTTTGATATCGAGAAGGGAGCCCACCATCTCGTCCTCGGTCTGGATGACCTTGACGTTGGCCTGATAGGCCCGACGGGCGACAACGAGGGAAGGGATCTCTTCAGTGAGATCGACGTTGGATTGCTCGACGGGTTGCAGCCCCTCGGCGGTCTCTTCCAGGACCACCGGTCCCGGGCTGTCGACGATCTCGGCCCGGGCCACCACACCACCCTGCTCTCCTTCCTCCAGGGTGAGCCGCGTCTTCTTGAAGCCGTCGGTTTCGACATTGGCCACGTTGTGGGCGGTGGCCGCCACTTTCTGCTGCTGGGCTACGAGACCGGAAAGGGAAGTGGAGATGGTGGAGATCATGGTGTCGGCTCCGGGTGAAGGATTCTTCTTTTCATTATAGCATACTTCCCAGGCCGCCACCCCACCCCGCTCATTTTTGATGAAATCGCAAAAAATGCGATTTCATCGAGTTCGCGCTTTGCAACCTGTTGAATTATCGTTCAGGCCTGGACCGACTGCGAATTTTTACGGGATCATCATTTTTCCTTGTCGTCCTCCGACACGCCCTGTCGATGCTTGCAGGTCGGACACCAGAGGTGGGTGCCCTTGGCCTTGGTGGTCTTTTCCACCATGAACGGGGCGCCGCAGTTGGGACACGGGGTGGGAACCGGCTTGTCCCAGAGCACCAGCTTGCATTTCGGAAACCGGTTACAACCGTAAAACACCTTACCCCGCTTCGACACCTTCTGGACAATCTCGCCATCGCAGCCCTCTTCGGGGCAGGACACGCCCGTTCCCTGGGCCCGGATGTTCTTGCAGGCCGGATAGCCAGAGCAGGCGAGGAACCGGCCGTAGCGACCGTGGCGATAGACCATGGGCTTGCCGCACTTGTCGCAGATTTCGTCACTGGGTTCCGGTTCCGGCCGCGGCTTCGGCACGATGGTGCCGTCCGGATCGCGGCGGAAATCCATGGTATTGCGGCAGTCGGGATACCGTTCGCAGGCGAGAAACTCTCCCATCTTGCCCCACCGGATGACCATGCGACCGCCGCATTTCTCGCAGGCAATGTCGGTAGGCGTGACACTCCGCTTCACCGAGCGCATGTGCTGGCGGGCCTCGGCGAGCAGCCGTTCGAAGGGGCCGTAGAACTTGCGCAAGACCTCCTGCCAGGAAATGGCGCCGGCGGCGATCCGGTCGAGCTGTTCCTCCATGGCAGCGGTGAACTCGACATCGATGATGCTCGGAAAATGGGCCACCAGAAGCTCATTGATCAGCATGCCGAGTTCGGTGGGATGGAACCGGCGCTGCTCCAGACGGACGTATTCCTTTTCGACGATGGTGGACAGGATGGAGGCGTAGGTGGACGGACGGCCGACCCCGTTCTCTTCCAGGGCCTTGACCAAGGAGGCCTCGGTGTAACGGGGCGGCGGCTGGGTGAAATGCTGGGCGGGCTCCACCTTCTGGAACCGCAGCGTCTCACCGGCCGCGATATCGGGCAGCTGCCGATCTTCCTCCCGGCCCTTGCCCTCCTCTTCGGCCACCTGGTAGAGGGTGAGAAAACCGGGAAACCGCAGGATGGAACCGGTGGCCTTGAGCTGGTAGCGACCGGCCGCAACGAGCACGGTGGTCTGATCGAACCGGGCCGGCGCCATCTGGCTGGCCACGAAGCGCTTCCAGATCAGGGTGTAGAGGGCCAGGAGATCCTTGTCGAGAAAGGGGGCCACAGCCTCAGGCGTGCGGTTGACATCGGTGGGCCGGATCGCCTCGTGCGCGTCCTGGGCCGCTTTGCTGGTCTTGAACCGGTGCGGCCGGGCCGGCAGGTACTCCTTGCCGTACTCGGCGCCGATGAAGGTGCGCACCGCGGCCAGGGCCTCGTCGTTGATTCGGGTCGAATCGGTACGCATGTAGGTGATGAGCCCGGTGGGCCCCTCCTGGCCGAGTTCCACGCCCTCGTAGAGCCGTTGGGCCAGGCTCATGGTCTTCTTGGCGGAAAACCGCAGCTTGCGGTTGGCGTCCATCTGTAGGGTGGAGGTGATGAACGGCGGTGCCGGATGCCGCTTCTTCTCCTTTTTGTCGACCTTGTCCACCACGAAGGCAAGGCCGGCGAGTTCGTCGCAGATGGCGCGGGCCGCCTCTTCGTCCGGGATCTTTTTCTTCTTGCCGTCGATCTTGTCGAGTTGGACAACGAAGGGCGGCGGTTTGCTGCCCTCGACGGTGACGCCGATGGTCCAGTACTCCTCAGGCACGAACCGACGGATCTCCTCTTCCCGCTCGCAGATCATCCGCACCGCCACCGACTGGACCCGGCCGGCGGACAGGCCGCGCCGCACCTTCTCCCAAAGCAGCGGGGAGAGCTTGTAGCCCACCAGGCGATCGAGGATACGACGGGCCTGCTGGGCCTCGAACAGGTGCTGGTTGATCTCGGTGGCGTTGGCAAGGGCCTGGAGGATCGCCTTCTTGGTGAGTTCGTGGAACAGGGCCCGATGAATGGGTTTGCCCACCGACTTGAGGGCCTGGGCGATGTGCCAGGCAATGGCCTCGCCCTCTCGGTCCGGATCCGGGGCCAGGTAGACGGCTTCGGCCCGCTTGGCCGCGTTTTTCAATTCATTCAGCACCTTGCCCTTGCCGCGGATGGTGACGTACTTGGGGGTGAAATCGTTTTCCACGTCTACCCCCAATTCCTTGACCGGCAAATCGCGAACGTGGCCCACCGAGGCGCGGACGTCGTAGCCCTTACCAAGGTAGCGTTGCAGGGTCTTGGCCTTGGCCGGTGATTCGACGATTACGAGTGCGTTAGCCATCGGTGTGCTTGCGGTACAGGTTGCCGGGCAGCGATTCCACCAGCCCGTCGAGTTCGAGGAGCAGGAGCAGTTCGGCCACCCGGGCGGCGGGCAAGCCGGCCGCCCGGATGATGGTGTCGATGTCCCGCGGATAGACGTCCAGGCAGGAATACACGATTTGCCCATCGCCGGCAAGCGTGGACGTGGCTTTTTCTCCGGCCGGCGCCTCCGGCCCCTCGGCTGCTCCTGGCGCCACGGCCCAGCGGGGCAACTCCTCGAGGATGTCCTCGATACAGGTGACCAGCTTGCCGCCTTGCTGGACGATGCGATGGGTGCCGGCACTCTTGGGCGAGTCGATGCGGCCGGGAATGGCGAACACCTCGCGCCCCTGTTCCAGGGCGAATTCGACGGTGATCATCGCCCCGGAGCGGGCCGCGGCCTCCACCACCAGCACCCCGAGGGAAAGGCCGCTGATGATCCGGTTGCGGGCCGGAAAGCGAAACCCTTCCGGCCGGGTTCCGAGAGGATACTCGCTCACCAGAACGCCGGTGCTGGCGATCTGTCGATAAAGATTCCGGTGCTGATACGGATAGACGACATCGACGCCGCAACCGAGCACGGCAACGGTGGTGCCGCCGGCACCAAGGCAGCCGCGATGGGCGGCTCCGTCGATGCCGAGCGCCATACCGCTCACCACGACCAGGCCGACGCCGGCCAGGGCGCCGCCGTACTGCTCGGCCACCTGCCGGCCATAGGGGGAAGCGGCGCGCGAACCGACCACGGCCAGGGCCGGCCGCTGCAATACTTCCGGCTCCCCCAGGACGAACAGGACCAAGGGCGGATCGGCGATCTCCCGCAAGAGGGCGGGGTAACGGGGGTCAGTGAGAGGGAGAACGTGAACGCCCCGGCGTCGGCAGCGGGCAAGCTCCCGCATCGCCGAATCAAAGGCCACCCGCCGAAGGATTCCCTGCCGGGCGGCCCGGCGCAGATCGCCCGCCGCGCGCAATTCGTCTTCCGAGGCCGCAAAGACGGCCTTGGGCGACCCGAAGCGGGCCAGCAAACGGTGGGCGCCGGTGAGTCCCAGCCCCGGGGTCAACGACAAGGCCAGCCACAGACGGAGTTCCTCATCAGGAAGTGGCGATGTAGGGGGCTGATCGGGCACTCAGTCCTGGATAAAACTGATAAGCTGGTTCTTGCGGTTCGGGTGCTTGAGCTTCTTGATCGCCTTGGCCTCGATCTGACGAATGCGCTCGCGGGTGACGGCAAAACTCCTGCCGATCTCCTCCAGAGTGAAGTCGGTCTCGGTATCGAGCCCGAACCGCATGCGCAGGACCCGCTCTTCGCGCTCGTTCAACGAGGCCAGGACCCGGTTGAGGCTCTGGCGCAGGCTGCGCTTGATGGTGACATCCTGGGGTGAGGGGGTATCCTCGTCCTCGAGGAAATCGCCGAGGAAACTATCCTCGCCGCTGCCCACCGGCGTGTCGAGCGAGATGGGTTCCTTGGCGATTTTCATGATTCCCTTTATCTTGTCGACATCCACGCCGAGCATCTCGGCAAGTTCATCGGGGCTCGGCTCACGGCCGTGGCGCCGCTTGAACTCCTTTTTCTCCTTGGTCATCCGGTTGATGGTATCGATCATGTGAACCGGGATGCGAATCGTTCTCCCCTGATCGGCAATGGCCCGGTTGATCGCCTGCCGGATCCACCAGGTGGCATAGGTACTGAACTTGTAGCCCCGGCGGTACTCGAACTTCTCCACCGCCTTCATAAGGCCGATATTGCCTTCCTGGATGAGATCAAGGAGATGGAGTCCGCGGTTGGAATACTTCTTCGCCACACTGACCACGAGGCGCAGGTTGCCCTGAATGAGGTCGTTCTTGGCGTCGCGGACGTTCTGCTCGTAGCCGGCGATGCGGGTGAGGGTCTGTTTCAGGGTCTCGTACTCAATGCCGAATTTTTTCTCGAGCTTGCGCAGCAGCTCGTTCTCGCTGGCCCCGCCGGCCTGCCCTTCCAGGGCGTTTTCGAACACCTTGAGGGCCTTCTCCGCCGCCTTGCGGATCTTTCGGATGTGCTTGGTGAAGAACCGATCGTCTTCGAACAACCGGCTGATGGCAAATCCGTTGCGCTCGATGCGGACCATGGTGCGGACGGCGTTGGCCTCGTCCATATCGGACCGCTCGAGATCCTGCCGCAGGGCGAACCGCTCCTTCTCGAGTCGCTGGGCCTCGCAAATCTGCCAGAGAAACCGCCCCTTCTTATCTTCGAGAAGCTCGGGGGAACATTCCTCGCATCCCTTGACGACGTCGGCGAGGTTGAGGGTTCCGGCCCGCAGCCGTTCGCCGATCCGGGTCAGTACCGGAATGGCGAACGGCAGGGTCAAGGCGGCGTTCTGGATCTGCTTTTCCCCGGCCTCGATCCGTTTGGCGATATCGACCTCCTCGGCCGGCGACAAGAGGGAGATGGCCCCCATCTCCCGCAGATAGGCCTTGACCGGATCGCTCTCCGGCGCGTCGCGAAAGAGACGGGTACCGGCAATGGATCCCTTGTACTCCTTGTCGCCGCCGGAATCCGCCTCCGCCTCGTCGGCAAAGACGTCGGTCAGCTCCTCGATGACCTCTTCGTTCTCTTCGGCGATCAAGGCGTCGAGACGTTTTTCCAGTTCCCTCGAGACCTGCTTGCCCTTTTTTGATCTTGCTTTTCGTGCCACCCCTTGCAGCCCCTCTTTAATTTTGTCCGCCGCGGACACGCGGTTCGACAGCAACTTCTATATATTCATTTTTATTGAAAACGCAAAGGATTTTCTTTGTCTGTCCCGCAACAACCTCTCACTCCCTCACCTCGCATCCCGGTCGAGGAGGCGTTTTCGCTCCATGAGGGTCCGCAGCCGCTCCAGATCCCCCGCTTTCTGGGCTTCGACGATCTGCTGCGTGACGGCACGCCGCTCCCGTTCCCAACGTTTGACCCGGAGCCAGCCGATCATTTCGGCGGCCATTTCCTCCACGGTTTCCGCCGGATAGTCCGGCAGCTCGGTGAGCATGGCGGTGACCAGCCGCTTTTCCTCCCCGCTCACCCGATCGAGCAAGCGCTCCGGCGTGGCGGCCGGATCATCACCGTACAGGGCGGTCATGGTATCGAGGAGCCGTTTGCCCGGCCCCTCCTCCAAGACCTCGCCAAGCCCGGCATCGAGAAAGGCGGACAGGTACTGGGGCCAGGCAAGCAGGAAGGCCAACAACTGGCGATGCTTGAGCGATATCTCGCCGGCCGGCTGGCTGGACAGGGCGGCCGGGGCCGGACGGGACCGGGGCCGAACACCGGCCTCGATCTGTTCCACCGGCACAGCGAGCCTCTCACTGAAATGGTTGACGAGCAGGGTCCGCTGCACCGACTCCCGATCGAGGGGCGCGATCAACTCTCGTAAATCTGCGCAAATACGCGTCTTGCCGGTAACCGACAGGCCGTGGGTGCGGACGAGGAAATCATAGGCGTAATCAACCAGGGCCGGGGCGTTCGCCACCAGCTCCTCGAGTTTGTCGGGCCCGGCCGTGCGGACGAAACTGTCGGGATCCTCACCCTCGGGCAGCACGGCCACGCGCACCTCGACCATCTCGGCCAAAAACAACGCCAGACTCCGCATGGCGGCCTTGCGGCCGGCGGCGTCGCCATCGAAGAGCAAAACGACCTCATCGACGAACCCTTTGAGAATGCGCACCTGCTGCTGGGTCAGAGCGGTACCGAGCGGCGCCACCGCAGTATCGATGCCATGGGCGGCCAGGGCCAACAGATCGAAGTTGCCCTCCACCAGCAGGCAACGGCGACTCTTGCGAATGGCCTCCCGGTTCTGGAAAAACCCGAACAGCAACCGGCCCTTGTCGAACAGCAGGGTCTTGTCGGTATTGAGGTACTTGGGTTGACCGTCGCCGAGGATACGGCCGCCGAAACCGGCCACGGTACCGTTGCTCTGGAAGACGGGACAGACGATGCGGTTGCGGAATCGGTCGTAGGGTCGCCCCCCCTCCTTCTGCACCAGCAGCCCGGCCCGTACCAGCATGTCGGGGGAAAAGGCGCCACCGAGCCGCCGGCCGATGAACCGCCACTCGTCCGGTGCATATCCCAATTGGAACCGCTCGATGATCGACCGGGGAATGGCGCGGCCGGCAAGGTACTCCCGCGCCGCGGCCGCCTGAGGGCTCTCCAACAGAAAGGCATGGTAGATCCGGGCCGCCTGCCGGTTGATCTCCTCGAGCGTGGCGCGCAGCCGCATCCGGGCGCCGTCGTCGCTGGCGAAGCGGCCGGCGGGCAGCGGGATATTGTAGCGCCGGGCCAGCTCGCGCAGGGCCTCCCCGAAGCCGATGTTGTTGTAGCGCATCAGGAAGGAAAAGACGTCGCCGCCCTCGTTGCAGCCGAAGCAATGGAAGGTCTGTCGGGCGGGATTGACGAAGAAGCTGGGCGTCTTCTCGCTGTGGAAAGGACATAGCCCCTTATAGCGGGACCCGGCCCGCTGCAGGGAGACGTGCTCGCCGACCACCTCGACGATGTCGGCGGCGGCCCTTACCCGTTCAACGATTTCGTCTGCCATGAGCACCCCGCACCACGGAAAAAAGATGTTCCAAATCGTTTCCGCATACTATAGTAAATAGTCGATAGGCTTCCCAGCCCGTTGAAAACAGACAAACCCGTAAAAACTCGCAGGCGGTCCAGGCCTGACACGATAATTCAAAGGGTTGCAAGGCGCGAACTCGATGGAGTCGCACTTTTTGCGATTCCATCAAAACCACAGACCAGTCTCTGTCAAGGAGAAATCGTGCCCTCCGATATCGCCGATTTTCTGTCCTTCGAGGTCAAGAAGGAGCTCGCCGACCGCTACTTCAGCTTTCGCCGCCTCATCGAGGAGGACAAGGAAAGCTTCGCCCACCGAATCCGCGAGTCCGAGTTCACCCTCGGCCAGCTCCTCTGCCGGGATCTCGTGCGGATCTACATTTTGTTGCAAACCGAAGCGTTCATCAGCGAGTTTCTCGCCATCAGCGGCCTCGACGAACGGATTTTCTACGATCCGTACCTGCTCGAATCCCCGACCATCCGGCAGCGGGTCTTTGCAGGCGTCCGTCCGCGGGGCCTGACCCTGGCCGGTAAATTCAAGCACCTTTTCCTCGACTGCTACGAAGAACTCGAAGAGCACGTCGGCCGTTACCGGGAGCGGCTTGCCGAACTGCAAGCCCAGTGGGAGACCATCGACGAGGAAATCAAGCTTTTTTCCCGCCGGCACGATCTTGGCGGCATCATGGATTTCCTGCGCCGTCTCGACTCCTCGGGCGGCGGAACCTTGGACGCCACCCTATCCCCGGCCCATCACGAGAGTCTGACCGCTAAAATGCGCTTTACACCGCCGCCGCCGGTGGACACCCTGCTCACCATCATCCCGGCGATTCCCGCCATCGGCCGGGTCCGGCACCGATTGAAAGACCTGGCCAGTCGGGCCTATGCCCGTCATGGCCGAAAGCTTTTGCGCGAAATCCTGTCCCAGCAGCAATCATGATGGACCCGTAAAAACTCGCAGTCGGTGCAGGCCTGACACGGTAATTCAAC
>CAYRGZ010000031.1:0-20393 GCA_964423785.1 uncultured Desulfobulbia bacterium | reverse complement strand
CACGATTGATGGCCTCGCACGCCGTGCGAGTCCATCGAGTTCACGGTTTGTAACCAGTTGCATTGTCGTGTCAGACCTGGACCGGCTACGAAGTTTGACAGGTCCATCACGATTGCACCAACAATTTGGAGTGAACCATGGGACAGACACCACATGAGCGCAAGGGCACGGTCATGGTCGTCGGCGGCGGCGTGGCCGGCGTCCAGACCGCCCTCGACCTGACCGAACTCGGCTATTACGTCTATTTGGTGGAGAAAGGGGCCGCCATCGGCGGGGTGATGGCTCAGCTCGACAAGACCTTTCCGACCAACGACTGCTCGCTCTGAATTCTGGCGCCGAAGCTGGTCGAGGCCGGTCGGTCTCCAAATATCGAGATACTCACCAACGCTGATTTTGAAAAAGTGGAAGGGGAGCCGGGGAACTTCTCGGTCACCCTCAACCTGCGGCCGCGGTTCATCGACGCGGACAAGTGCACGGCCTGCGGCCTGTGCACCACCTACTGTCCGCGTCACCTGGTCGATGAGTACAACGAGGGGCTCGATCTCACCCGCCCCATCCACATCGACTACCCGCAGGCGGTGCCGGCGACCTATTTCATCGATCCGGGCGCCTGTCTGCACCTGCAGCACGGCACCTGCCAGATCTGCGTGCCGGTCTGCCGCAGCCACGCCATCGATTTCAGCCAGCAACCGGAAAAGCGCACCCTGACCGTCGGGGCGGTGGTCATGGCGCCGGGCTTCGGCCGGGTGCCGGAGTCCACCCTGGCCCAGTACGGTTACGGCAAGCATCCGGACGTGGTCACCAGCATCGAGTTCGAGCGGATGCTTAACGCCTCCGGCCCGTTCAAGGGCGAGGTGCAGCGGTTGTCCGACCGTCGGCATCCGAAGCGGATCGCTTTCATCCAGTGCGTTGGTTCGCGGGACATCGGCTGCGACAACGGTTACTGCTCGTCGGTGTGCTGCATGTACGCCATCAAGGAGGCGATGGTGGCCAAGGAGCACGATCCAGAGGTGGATATCACCATCTTCTACATGGACATCCGCACCCAGGGTAAGGACTTCGATAACGCCCGTATCCGGGCCGAGGAACACTTCGGCATCAAGTTCGTACGGGCCAAGGTGGCGGATGTCATGCCCTGGCGTGATCGGCTCAAACTCACCTACGCCACCATGGACGGCCGCCACGATTTCGAACCCTTCGACATGGTGGTGCTGTCCGTCGGCCTCGATGCGCCCAAGGACGCGAAGAAACTTGCAGAGATCGGCGGCTTTGCGCTTAACAAGTACGATTTCTGTGAGACCAATACCTTTGCGCCGCTCGCCACCTCCCGGCCTGGCGTACTGGTGGCCGGCGCCTTCCAGGGGCCGAAAGACATCCCGGAGAGCGTCACCCAGGCCAGCGCCGCCGCCGGTGGGGCCGCCGCCCTGCTGCGGGAGCAGCGCAAACAGGGTATCGTCGTCAAGTCCTATCCGGACGAAAGGCCGGTGGAAGAGGAAGAGGTGCGCATCGGCGTCTTCGTCTGCCACTGTGGTATCAACATCGGCAGCGTGGTGGACGTGCCGGACGTGGATCGCTACGTGGAGGGCAAGGAAGGGGTGGTCTATCATGCCCAGACCCTGTACGCCTGTTCCCAGGATGCCCAGGAGGTCATCAAGGAAAAGATCCGCGAACACAACCTCAACCGGGTGGTGGTCGCCGCCTGCTCGCCGCGTACCCACGAACCGCTCTTCCAGGAGACGTTGCGGGATGCCGGTCTCAACCGCTGTCTGTTTGAGATGGTCAACATCCGTGACCAGTGCTCTTGGGTGCATGCCAACGAGCCGGAGGCGGCCACGGACAAGTCCAAGGATCTGGTGCGGATGGGTATTGCCAAGGCCCGGCACATCCAGCCGCTGCCGGAGCAGACCGTGCCGGTGACCCCGCGTGCCCTGGTACTGGGCGGCGGACCGGCCGGTATGACTGCGGCCCTGGCCATCGCCGACCAGGGCTTCGAGTGCTACCTGGTCGAAAAGGAGGCCCGGCTCGGCGGCATGCTGCGCGATCTGCACTACACCCTGGAGGGCGACGATCCGGCCGCCCTGCTGAACGATCTCGTCGACCGGGTGAAGAAGAACGACCGGATCAAAGTCTATACAAACGCCACCTTGAAGGCGGTGAGCGGTTTCGTCGGCAACTTCTCCAGTGTTCTCGCCGTCAAGAAGGGCAAAGGCGAGGTGGAGCAGACCGTGGAGCACGGCGTCATCGTCGTGGCCACCGGCGGCCGGGAACACCGGCCGGACAAGTACCTGCTCGGCCAGTCCAACAAGGTGGTGACCCAGGTGGAGCTGGAAAAGCGCCTCGCTGGTCGGGCCAAGAACCGGGCCCCCAAGTCCACGGTGATGATTCAGTGCGCTGGCTCGCGGGGCGACGATCTCGGTTACTGCAGCAAGGTGTGCTGTAACCACGCGGTGAAAAACGCCCTCAAGATCAAGGAGATCGATCCCGAGGCCCAGGTGATCGTCCTCTATCGCGACATGCGAACCTTCGGCTACGCCGAGGATTCCTACCGCCTGGCCCGGGAAAAAGGCGTCATCTTCATCCCCTACGAGGTGGACCGCAAGCCCGAGGTGGTGCGCAAGGGCAACCGGGTGGTGGTCAACTTCTTCGATCCGCTCCTCCAGGAAGAGGTGAGCATGACCCCGGACCTCGTCGCCTTGAGCGTCGGCTACGTACCGCAGGAGACGGAGCAGCTCAGCAAACTCCTCAAGGTGCCGGTGAACGAGAACCGGTTCTTCATGGAGGCGCACGTCAAGTTGCGGCCGGTGGAACTCCCGGTGGACGGCGTGTATGTCTGCGGCATGGCCCATTCCCCGAAGCCGCTCGACGAGATCATCGTTCAGGCCCAGGCGGCGGCGGCCAAGGCGGCGATACCGCTGGTCAAGGGGGAGGTGGAGGTGGAGCCCATCGTCTCCCAGGTGAACAAGGATCTGTGTATCGGCTGCAGTCTGTGCGTCAACCTGTGTCCATACCAGGCCATCCAGATGGTCAAGGACGGCAAGAAACGCAAGGCCGAGACCATCGCCGCCTCCTGCAAGGCGTGCGGTATCTGCGCCTCCCATTGTCCCACCTTCGCCATCACCATGGGCGGCTTCACCAACGAGCAGATCAATGCCCAGATCGAGGCATTCGGAGCAGAAGAAGAGGAGACAACCAATGGCTGACGATTTCAATCCCCGTATCCTGGGATTTCTTTGTAACTGGTGCTGTTACGCAGCCGCCGACGCCGCCGGTGTTTCCCGCTACCAGTATCCGCCCAACCTGCGGACGGTGCGGGTCATGTGCACCGGCCGGGTCGATCCCGCCTTCGTCCTCAAGGGATTCATCGAGGGGGCGGCCGGCATCTTTACCGGTGGCTGACAACTGGGTGAATGCCATTACCAGGTTGGTAATTACGACGCTATGGTCATGAATGCCCTTGTCCGGCGGGTGCTTACCGGCATCGGCATCAATCCGGATCGGTTCAGCCTCCAGTGGGCCTCGGCCGCCGAGGCGCCGCGTTTCGTTCGGCTGATCACCGATTTCACCATGCAGATCAAGGAACTCGGCCCCTTGGGAAGCAGCGAAGGGCTCGCAGGCGACGACCTCCGGCAGCGTTTGGAAAAGGCGCTCGAACTCGTCAGCGACCGCAAGTTGCGTATGGCCTACGGCAACGTCACCAAGGCCTTGCGCAAGGAGGGAGGACGATTGACCGACGAGGCCATCGACGCGGCGGTTGGCGAAAAGCTCGGCAAGCATCTCGCCGCCCTGGGGGAATAAAAAAGATCCGGCTCCGGCCGGATTTTTTTTGTCTTGTCGGGAGGAACCGCAAAATCGCAGGAGATAGCGGTTGCGTCGGTTGCACTCCGGGAAGGGCGTGCTTGCTCCCGATCATGCGATGATTATAGTTGTATGATCAGAATGATTATCATGATAGAATGAACAAATCATGACCCTGTTACGAGGTCGTGCCAGGATTGATGGAATCGTAAAAAGTACGATTCCATCGAGTTCACGGTTTGTAACCCGTTGAATTCCCGTGTCAGGCCTGGACCGACTGCGATTTTTTACGAGTCCATCAGGATTCGTGGGATGGGCCGCAATTCGTGTTGGGCGACCGCTGGTTGAAAAAAGCCGTCCCATGGCTTTTTTCAACGTCCTGTCAGGAGGGGAATTCATTCAAGGAACGAAATGATACCAGTAGTTGCAGGAGGGGACATATGGCAACGATTCTGGTCATCGAGGACGAGAGGACGGTGCTGGAGATCACCACCGAACTCTTGGAAATTCTCGGTCACCGCTGCCTTGCGGCCAGAACGGGCCGCGAGGCACTGGACATCGCCGCCCACACGCCGGATATCGACCTCGTGTTGCTGGACCGCACCTTGCCGGACATGGATGGCATGGAGGTGGTGAAGGCGGCGAATTTTACTGCTCCGGTCATTCTTTGCTCCGGAGACACCACCGACGTCGACGATATCCGACACCATTTTGCCGCCATCCTTACCAAGCCCTACACGGTCGGGGAATTGCAGGCCGTTCTGGTCCAGCACCTGCCGTCTTGACCTTCCCATTCCTACCACTGCCAGGCGCCGCACTCGACTCAGCCGCCTGCGGCCAGCTTGCCGGCAAGCTGGCCGCAGGCGGCGTCAATATCACCGCCGCGGCTTTGGCGCACCAGCACCGTGTAGCCGCTTTGCCAGAGGATATCCTGAAAACGCGCTACCCGATCCGGGGCCGGCGGCTGGAAGTCGATACCTTCCACCGGGTTATACGGTAACAGATTGATCTTGACCGGCAGCCCCCGTAAGAGGCGGGCGAGCTCACGGGCGTGCTCGTCGGCGTCGTTGACGCCGCCGATGAGGATATACTCGATCATGATCCGCTTACGGCGCGGCAGGGGGAAATCGCGGCAGGCGGCCAGGAGCGTTTCGATGGGGTAGGTGCGGTTGATCGGCATCAGCCGATCGCGGATGGCGTCGTTCGGGGCATGCAGGCTGATGGCCAGGTTGATCTTGGCGTGCCGGCCAAGGGCCCCGATGCGGGGGGCCAGGCCGCTGGTGGAGACGGTGAGCCGCCGGGGCGAGAAATCGAGGCCCCGCTGGTCGGTGAGGATAGCGATGGCGGCAAGACAATGGTCGAGATTGGCGAGCGGCTCGCCCATGCCCATGAAGACCAGGTTGGTGAGCGGCGGCGCCTCTTCCCGCGCCAACTGGTTACGCACTACGCTCACCTGGCCGACGATTTCCGCCGGCCGCAGGTTGCGGATAAATCCCATGCGGCCAGTCATGCAGAACCGGCAGCCCATGGCGCAGCCAACCTGGGTGGAGATACACAGGGTCTGGCGGTCCTCTTCCGGGATGAGCACGCTTTCCACCACCGCGCCGTCGGCGAGCCGAAAGGCGAACTTGCGCGTCCCGTCCCGGGATTCCTTGACCTCGGCCACCGCCGGCAGCTCGATGGAGGCGATGGTGGCCAACCGTTGCCGGAAGCCGACCGGCAGGTCGGTCATCTGGTCGAAGCCGACGATCCCCGGCCGGTAGAGCCAGGCAAAAAGCTGCCGGCCGCGGTAATCGGGCTGTCCCAGCTCCCGGCAGAAGGCGATCAGCTCGGGCTGGGTCAGGTCGCGGAGATTTTTTTTGTTTTCTGTCGTTAGAGGCATCGAGCGTATTCCGGGCGCAGGCCGATCTCCCCGGCCCGGGCCGCGGCGATCGTCGCGGCCAGCCGGGAATAGTCGCGCGGCAGGCGGCCGGCGAGGGGCAGATAGTTGGATGCGTGGTTGGCGTGGAATTGACACCGGCAACCGGCCAGGTGTTCCAGAATAATCGCAAGTTCTGCCAGCAGTTCGTCTTGACCCGGGAGTTCGAACTGTTTTGCCGCGATCCAGTCGGCAAGCTCGGTGCCGGGCACCGGCATCAGAGCGAGCAGGGCCACCTGGTTCGGTTGCATGGCGGCAAGCGCCGCGCCGGTCATCGCGGCATGGCGGTGGCTGCCGGCCCGACCGCCGAGACCGAGAATGGCGGTTACCGACAAGAAGATTCCCGCCGCGCGGATCGTTTCCGCGCACGTAAGCATGGTGCCGGTTGACACTCCCTTGCCCATCCGGGTGAGCACGGCGTCGTCGCCGCTTTCGAGCCCCATATAGATACGCGAGAGACCCAACTCCTTCAAACGGCGCAGTTCGGCAACGGACTTGTGGCGCAGGTTTTTGGCGTTGCCGTACGCGGTGATGCGCCGCACCCAGGGGAGGGACTGACGCACCGTTTTCAGGATGGTCTCCAACCGGCGAGTGGAAAGGCTCAAAACGTCGCCGTCGGCCAGAAAGACGCGCGTAAGCCGCCGGCAGTGCCGGGCGGCAAAGGCGAGATCGCGCCGCAACTCCGCATCCGACTTGATCCGGAACCGCACCTGTCGGTAGGCGCCGCAGAAGGCGCACCGGTTGTGGGAGCAGCCCACGGTCACCTGCAGGATGATACTGTCCGCCTCGCTGGGCGGCCGGATGGGCGTGCCTTCGTACTCCATGCGTTGTTCCGCGGTGGCGGCACCACCTCGCTTCTCACAACACCTCTCAGCCGTTCTCCCGTTCGAACCGGTGCATGAAATCCACCAGTTTTTCCACTCCCTCCAGCGGAAAGGCGTTGTAGATCGAGGCCCGGATGCCGCCCACCGACCGGTGCCCCTTGAGGCCGTCGAGGCCTTCGGCCGCGGCCGCGGCCACGAACTTGGCCTCCAGTTCCGGGGTCGGCAGATTGAAGGTGACGTTCATCCGGGAACGGCTGGCGGGCTGGGCGTGGCCGCGGTAGAAGCTCGATGCGTCGATGGCCTCGTAGAGCAGGGCCGCCTTTTTCTCGTTCACCGCAGCGATGGCTTCGACACCGCCCTTGTCTTTGAGCCATTTGCAGACGAGTCCCACGACGTGGATGGCGAAGCAGGGCGGGGTGTTGAACATCGAGCCCTTGTCGGCGTGGGTCTTGTACCGGAACATGGTGGGGACGGTGTCGGGCGTCCGATCGAGCAGATCGTCGCGGATGATCACCACCGTCACCCCGGCCGGTCCCATGTTCTTCTGGGCGCCGGCAAAGATGATCCCAAACCGGGAGACATCGATGGGCCGCGACAGGATATCGGAGGACATGTCGCAGACAAGCGGCACGTCGGCGTTGGGGAACTCGTGGAACTGGGTGCCGAAGATGGTGTTGTTGGAGACGAAATAGAGGTATTCGCTCGCCGGATCCACCTGGTAGTCGCCGTTTGCCGGCACGTGGTTGAAGTTCTGGTCCTGGCTGGAATAGGCCACCTCGACGTCGCCGAATAGCCGCGCCTCCTTGATCGCCTTGTTCGACCAAGTGCCGGTATTGAGGTAAGTGGCCTTCTTGCCGTCGGCGAGCAGGTTCATCGGCACCATGGCGAACTGGGTCGAGGCGCCGCCCTGCAAAAAGAGGACGCGGTAGTTGTCCGGGATGGACAAGAGTTCGCGCAAGAGGGCCTCGGTCTCCTCGACGATGCCGATGAACTCCTTGGACCGGTGGCTCATCTCGATGATGCCGATGCCCTTGTCGGCATAGTTGACCACGTCGGCGGCCGCCTGCTGCAGGACCTCGTAGGGTAGGGTGGCGGGACCGGGACTGAAGTTGAAGATACGCTCTGGCATGGAACTCCCTCCTCGTTTTTCAGATGGTGGCGTGCCGGGCGGCCGCCTTGCACTTGTATGGTCTTGTATTTGTCGCCGGCACCCAGTAGTATGCCGGCGGTCCATGCGTGTGCATGAGGTCAAGAAATCCTTAATTATAGTCCTAAACGCCGGATTCGTCACTCTCTAAATGCGCTTACCGATCCCCGCCATCGCCATCGTCGGCCCCACCGCCAGCGGCAAGACCGAACTGTCCCTGGAACTCGCCGAGCGGGTGGGCGGAGAGATCGTGTCGGTGGACTCCATGCAGGTCTACCGGTACATGGACATCGGCACCGCCAAGCCGACCCCGGCCGAACGCGCCCGGGTACCCCATCACCTGATCGACATCGTCGATCCGGACGAACCGTACCACGCCGGCCGGTTCGTGGCCGACGCCGGCCGGGTGCTGGACGACATCCGGCGGCGGGGCAGGGTGCCCATCCTGGTCGGCGGCACCGGCCTGTACCTGGCCCGCCTGCAGCAAGGGATTTTCTCGCTGCCGCCCATCCCGGAGGATATCCGCGCCGATATCCTCCGGCGATGCCACCGGCTCGGCTCCCGGGAACTGCACCGACAGCTGGCCGAGGTCGATCCCGAGTCCGCGGCCCGCATCCATCCCAACGACCGGCAGCGGGTCTGCCGGGCCCTCGAGATCCATGCCGCCACCGGCATTCCCTGGAGTGAACACCTACGCCGGCAGCCGGCCGGCGGCGTCCTGGGGTCGGACGCCTGCATCATCGGCCTCGCCTGGCCCCGGGACGAGCTCTATGCCCGGATCGACCGGCGGGTGGAGGCAATGCTGGCGGCCGGCTTCCAATCCGAGGTGGAGCGTCTCGTCGAGATGGGGTATGATGCGTCACTCAAACCGATGCAGGCCATCGGCTACCGCCACATGCTCCAGTATCTCGAGGGGCGTCTCGACCGGAAACGACTCGTGGCCGACATGGCCCGCGATACGCGGCGCTACGCCAAACGACAATTCACGTGGTTCCGAAAGGTCGCGGGGCTGCGCTGGCTGGATGCCCGGCAGCCGGAGGCGATCCTGCGGGCGGCAATCGATTTTCTCGAACACGGCGGCACGACCAGGCGATGAATATTCCCAATCTGCTCACCGTCGGCCGGATGATTCTCATCCCGCTGCTCGTAATCTTTTTGATGGACGGCCGTACCGAGCTGGCCTGGCTGGTCTTCTTGTGTGCCGCGATCAGCGACGCCCTGGACGGTCTCATCGCCCGACTCTGGAACCAGCAGACCACCCTCGGCGCCTTCATCGATCCCATCGCCGACAAGCTGCTCATCGGCACCTCCTATGTCACCCTGGCGGTGTTGCACCGGTTGCCCGGCTGGCTCGCCGTCATCGTCCTCAGCCGCGATCTGCTCATCCTGATCGGGGTCGGGTTGCTCCTGCTGTTCGAAAAGCCGCTGGAGATCAAGCCGTCCCTCGACAGCAAGCTCACCACGTTGCTGCAGATTCTCGCCATCTGCTATTTTCTCGGCGGTGACCGGTTGACCATGCTGCAACCGGCCGAGCCGTATCTGCTTTTTGTCACCGCCGCCATTACCATGTTTTCCGGTTTCCATTACCTCGTCATCGGGTTGCGCATCCTTGGTAACGGCCGGCAGGACATCTCGTGACAATAACAACACAATTACATATAGATGTGCAAAGAAACAGAGAAAGAGCTGGAGAAGAGATCGGGCCGTTGGCGGCCGCGGCCGTTGGATCCCGGCCCTATCCGTGACCTAGCCCGCGAGCACGGGCTGGCCCTGCCCATCGCCACGCTGCTCTGGCAGCGGGGTGTTCTCGAGGACGTGGAGGACTTTCTGCAACCGAGCCTCGGCCGGCTGCCCGACCCCGCCACCATGCTGGGCATGGACCGGGCGGTGGCCATCCTGGCGGACGCCGTGCAGGCGGGGCGGCCGATCGTCGTTTATGGGGATTACGATGCCGACGGGGTGACTGCCGCCGCCGTGCTCGACAGCTTTTTCCGTGCCCTCGGGGTGCGGGTGACCGTGGTACAGCCGGACCGGTTCCGGCACGGCTACGGCCTGCACGGAGAACTCGTGCAGCGGATAGGGGAGGGGGCCGGCCCCGGCGGGGTGCTGGTCACCGTGGACTGCGGTATCACCGACCAGGAAACCGTGGCTCTGGCCCGCCAGCTCGGCCTCGAGGTCATCGTCACCGATCATCACCAGCCGCCGCAGCAGTTGCCGCCGGCCTCGGCGATATTGAATCCGCTCCAGCCGGGCTGCTCTTTTCCGGAGAAGCACCTGGCCGGGGTGGGAATCGCCTTCTATCTCGCCGTCGGCCTGCGGCGGGAACTGCGGCGCCGCAACAACGGCTTTGCCGAACCCAACCTGAAAGAACTCCTCGATCTCGTTGCCATCGGCACCGTGGCCGACATGGTGCCGCTCGTCGGGGTCAACCGGATCTTCGCCCGCATCGGCCTCGATGTGCTCCGAACGAGTCGGCGACCGGGACTCGCCGCCCTGCTGCGAGCAAGCGGCCTGGAGGAGGGTGCCCCGATCACGGCCGAGGATATCGCTTTTCGCCTCGGGCCGCGGCTCAACGCCGCCGGCCGCATGGACTCGGCGGCCGCGGCCTTCCGGCTCCTGACCTGCAGGAACGAGGCCGATGCGAAAGAGCTTGCCGCCGCCGTCGAGGACCATAACGACGACCGCAAGCGCACCACCGAGGCCGTGGTCGAGGAGGCGGCGGCCTTGGTGCAGGAGCCTGACGAGGCGGTGGTGGTCGCTGGCCGAGGATGGCACCAGGGGGTGCTCGGCATCGTTGCCTCGCGCCTGGTGGAGCGGTTCAACCGGCCGGCCATCGTCCTGGCCCTGCCGGACACCGACGACGAACCGGCCCGGGGCTCGGGCCGCTCGGTGGTCGGTTTCAACCTGTACCGGGCCTTGGCCGGATGCGCCGACCTGCTGGAACGGTTCGGCGGCCACGAGCAGGCCGCCGGCCTTGCGATTTTTCCCCAGAATATCGAGGCGTTTACCGAGCGCTTCCAACGGTTGGTCCGTGAGGCCGGCGTCGGCGGCCTCCAGCCGCTGGAGGTAGATCTCGTCATCGACGGTCGGGAGATTGCCAGCGAGGAGTTCCTGCGCCAGTACCGGTTGCTGGGCCCGTTCGGCATCGGCAACCCGGAGCCGTTGTTTGCGGCCCGGGCGATCCGCTTTGCCGAGGCGACGGTGCTCAAGGCGCGCCATCTGCGTTGTCGCTGGGTCACCGGCGCTGGACCGCTCGCCTGTATCGGTTTCGGGTTTGGGCATCTGTACGAACAGGCCGTCCGCCGACCGGCCGACATGCTGTTCTACCTGCGGCCCAACTACTGGCGGGGGAGCGAGCGCTGGCAGGCACATATCGCTGATCTGATTTTCGAGCCATCTCGCTGATTTTTTGTTTCTTATCATTATTTAACATAATATACATTATGCGACATTATCGATAAAGGAGACCGGAATGACCCAGAATCGCGACATCTACCAGGAACCCTTGGTCAGCCGCTACACCAGCCGCGCCATGCAGGAACTCTTCTCCGAACGGATGCGGTTCACCACCTGGCGGCGCTGCTGGTTGGCACTCGCCGAGGCCCAGTACGAACTCGGGCTTACCGACATCATCACCCCGCAGATGCTCGACGAGCTGCGCGCCCACCTCGACGACGTCAACTACGACGAGGCGGCGGCCAAGGAAAAGGAAATCCGCCACGACGTCATGGCCCATGTGCACGCCTTCGGTCTGCAGTGTCCTTCTGCTGCGCCGATCATCCATCTCGGCGCTACCTCGCAGTTCGTGGTCTGCAACACCGATCTCATCATCCAGAAAAAGGCCCTGGAGCTCGTCACCCGTGGCCTGGTCAACGTCATCGCCAACCTGGCCGCCTTTTGCCGCGAGCACAAGGATCTCGTCACCCTAGGCTACACTCACTACCAGCCGGCCCAGCCGACCACGGTCGGCAAACGAAATACCCTCTACATCCAGGACCTGCTCATGGACCTGCGCTACGTTGAGCACTTGCAGGCCGAGATCAAGGCGCGCGGCGCCAAGGGCACGGTGGGCACCCAGGCCACCTTCCTGGAGCTCTTTGACGGCGATCACGAAAAAGTACGAGAACTCGACAGGTTGGTTGCAAAAAAATTGGGATTCGATGAGGTTTTTCCGGTCACCGGCCAGACCTATCCCAGAAAGCTCGACATGAAACTGGCCGAGACCCTGGCCGGCATCGGCGCCTCTGCCCACAAGTTCGCCGTCGATCTGCGCCTGCTCTCCAACCTCAAGGTGCAGGAGGAACCGTTTGCCAAGCACCAGACCGGCTCCTCGGCCATGGCCTACAAGCGCAATCCCATGCGCAGCGAGCGGATGACCGGCCTGGCCCGCAAGCTCATGGGCCTGCCGGCCAACTTCGCCGCCACCTACGCCAACCAGTGGTTCGAGCGCACCCTGGACGATTCGGCCATCCGCCGCATGGACATCCCGCAGGCCTTTTTGCTCACCGATGCCATTTTGAGACTCTATGCGAACATTACCGAAAAAATGGTTGTCTATCCGAAACAAATCGAACGTCATCTCATGCAGGAACTCCCCTTCATGGCCACGGAGAAGATCCTCATGGCCGCCGTGGAACGGGGCAAGTCCCGTCAGGAGATGCACGAGATCATCAAGGTGCACTCGGTGGCGGCCGGCAACAAGGTGAAGATGGAGGGCGGTGATAACGACCTGCTCGAACGGTTGGCCGCCGATCCGGCCGTCCCCTTCTCCCTCGACGAACTGACGGCCATGGTCGCCGACTTCCGCGCTTTTGCCGGCCGGGCCCCGCAGCAGACCGAGGAGTTCCTGGACGAGTACGTCGAGCCGGTCCTCGACCGCTACCGCCATCTCTTGGGCGGGCTCGACACCTCGCTTTCGGTTTGAGTTTTTTCGGGTTGTCGAGTATTGTTACGGTTTACGATTGATGAACCCGTAACAGCTCGCAGTCGGCCCAGGTCTGACACGATAATGGAAACTCGGATGCGCACCGCCTACATTGAAACCTTCGGCTGCCAGATGAACGAGCGCGACTCGGAGATCATGGCGCAGCTCCTGGCCGCCGACCACGAACTCGCCGGCAGCCTCGACGCCGCCGACGTCGTGGTGGTCAACACCTGTTCCATCCGGGAAAAGGCCGAACAGAAGGCCTTTTCCCTCCTGGGCCGGTTGCGTCGCATAAAACAAAAACGGCCCGAGGTCGTGGTCGTGGTGGCCGGTTGCGTGGCCCAGCAGCAAGGCAGCGCCATCCGCAGCCGCATGCCGCACGTCGACGTGGTGGTCGGACCGCAGGAGATCTATCGGTTACCGGAACTCGTCGATCAGGCCCGCCGCAAGCAGCGGCAGATCGCCACCGCCCTGCGGCAGGACTTTGCCATCCCCACCCTGCTCCCCGATCTGCGACGTGGCCATCCCCACAAACGGTTCGTGACCATCATGCAGGGGTGCAACAACTTCTGCACCTACTGCGTGGTGCCCTACACCCGGGGACGGGAGATCAGCCGGCCGCCGGAGGACATTCTCACCGAGGTCCGGCACTTGGCCGGCGGCGGCGTCCGCGAGATCACCCTGCTCGGCCAGAACGTCAATTCCTACGGCAACGATCGCGCCGATGGTGTCACCTTCGCCGACCTCGTCCGCACGTTGGGGACGGTGGACGGAATCCGGCGCATCCGTTTCACCACCTCGCACCCCAAGGACCTCTCCGACGACCTCGTGACCTGCTTCGCCGAGGTGCCCGCCCTCTGCCCCCATATCCACCTGCCGGTACAGTCGGGCTCCAACCGGGTTCTGGCCCGCATGAACCGCAAGTACACGGTGGAACACTATCTCGATCGGGTGGCGGCCCTGCGCCGCGCGGTGCCGGATATCGTCATCACCACCGACATCATCGTTGGCTTTCCGGGCGAGACCGAGGATGATTTTCAGGCCACCATGGCCCTCCTCGAAGAGGTCCGCTACCACGGCGCCTTCTCTTTCAAGTACTCCGACCGGCCCGAGGCCCCGGCCTCTCGTTTCGACGACAAGATTCCAGACGAGGAAAAGACCCGGCGGCTGGCCGTCTTACAAAAACGCCAGGAGGCCATCTCCCTGGAACGGTTGCGAGAGTATGTCGGTCGGGAATTGGAGGTCATGGTCGAGGGCACGAGCCGTACGGCCGGCGGTCAGATGAGCGGCCGGACGCCCGGCAACCAGATCGTCAACTTCACGAGCGATGCCGATCTTGGGCCCGGGGACTTCGTCACCGTGCGCATCGAGGAGGCGTGTCTGCACTCCCTGCGCGGCGTATTGGTCTAACAGTCCGTCGAAAAAGCCTTCCATGGCTTTTTCGACCACGGTTGGCCGGAACCGAGTTCCGGCCAACCTCACGAATTCCCTTGGCTCTTTCAGAGCCGGCGGAATTCGGCGGCACATCCCTGTGCCGCACACAGCCCGTTTTTCAACGGGCTGCTAACAGGAGAGAAAATATGATCGATCTGCACACCCACTGCCTGTTCAGCGACGGCGAACTCGTACCCGCCGAGCACGTGCGCCGGGTCGAGGTGCTCGGTTACGAGGCCATCGCCATCACCGACCACGCCGACTCCTCCAATATCGACTTCATCGTGCCCCGCATGGTGACGGTGGCCGAGGATCTCAACCGGCACACCACGACCCGGTTGCTGCCCGGCATCGAACTCACCCACGTGCCGCCCGCCCTCTTCGCCCCCCTGGTACAGCGGGCCAGGGAACTCGGCGCCCTGGTGGTGGTCGGCCACGGCGAGACCATCGTCGAGCCGGTGCGGCCGGGGACCAACCGGGCCGCCATCGAGGCCGGCGTGGACATCCTCGCCCATCCCGGTTTCATCACCGAGGAAGAAGCGGCCTTGGCCGCCAAGCATCATGTATTCCTGGAATTGTCGGGTCGGAAGGGCCACAGCCTGACCAACGGGCATGTGGCGAAGATGGCTCTCGCGGCCGGGGCAGGACTGGTGGTGTGTGCCGATGCCCACGGTCCCGGGGATTTCCTCACCGAGGAGATGGCGCAAAAGGTCGCTCTCGGCGCCGGCCTTTCTCTGGAACGGTACCTGAAGATCCGCGAGGACATGCGTCAGTTCGTCATGGCACGGTGAACCGTTGCCGCAGCACGGCGAGCTTGGCCGGTCCGATACCGGGTACCGCAGCGAGCTGATCCATGTCCTGGAAGCCGCCGCTGGCCCGGCGGGCGGCGACGATTCGTTCGGCCAACGCCGGTCCGATACCCGGAGCCGCCATGAGCAGGTCCCGGTCCGCCTGGTTGATGGACACGGGTTGGAACGAGAAGTGAGACGGTAGTATCCCCACCGCCAACGGCGGCGCCGGTCGGCGCGGCAGCCGGTCGACGACGGCGCTTACTCCGAGCAGCAGGCCGAGTAACACGAAGACCGCCGTCCGCAGCCTATCCCCTCCCCTCTTGCCGCTGGCACTCATCCTTCATGAGCTTGTAGGTGATGGCGTCCACTAGGGCCTGCCAGCTCGCCTCGATGATGTCGTGGGAGACCCCCACCGTGCTCCACTGCCCGTCGTGGTCACACGACTCGATGAGCACCCGAACGCCGGCGCCGGTGCCGTGGTCGCTGGCAAGCACCCGCACCTTATAATCGTTGAGCCACATCTCCTCGAGACAGGGATAGAAACGGGTCAGCGCCTTGCGCAGCGCGTTGTCCAGGGCGTTCACCGGTCCGTTGCCCAGGGCCGCAGTATGCACCGCCTCTCCCCCCACCTCCAGCCGGATGGTCGCCTCGGCCTGGGGCGGCTGGTCCATGACGCTCTTCTGGTCGATGACCCGAAAGCTCTTCAGGGTGAAATACTGGCGCGCCGCCCCCATGACGCGGCGCATCAACAGTTCGAAGGACGCCTCGGCCCCCTCGTACTGGAAGCCCTGGTTCTCGAGCTCCTTCAACTTTTTCAGAATGCCGGTCACCACCGGGTCGTCCGGCGAAAGATTCAGGCCGAACTTCTTGGCCTTGTGGAGCACGTTGCTCTTGCCGGCCAGATCCGAGATGAGAATGCGGCGTGAGTTGCCCACCGTCTCGGGTTGGATGTGCTCGTAGGTGAGCGGGTTCCGCTGCACGGCGCTGACGTGCACCCCGCCCTTGTGAGCAAAGGCAGCCATGCCCACGTACGGCTGGTACTTGTTGTGCGCGATGTTGGCGATCTCGCTCACGAACCGGGCCGTGTCGGTCAGCCGGTTCATGCGCTCGGCGGCGGTGAAAGTGTAGCCCATCTTCAGGGCCAGGGCCGGCATGATCGAGGTCAGATTGGCGTTGCCGCATCGCTCGCCGAAGCCGTTCATCGTGCCCTGCACCTGGCGGGCCCCCTCGACCACAGCAATGACGCTGTTGGCCACCGCGCACTCGGAATCATTGTGGGCATGGATGCCGATGGTGCCGGCAAAGCCGGTGCGCTCTGCCATCTCCTTGACCGCAGCCATGATCGGCGGGATCTCGTGCGGCAGGGTGCCGCCGTTGGTGTCGCAGAGCACCAGGCAGTCGGCACCGCCGGCCACCGCCCGTTCCAGGGTGGCGATGGCATACTCCGGGTTGTTTTTGTAGCCGTCGAAGAAATGCTCGGCGTCGTAGAACAATTCCTCCACGTGCGGCCGCAGGAAACGCAGGGAATCCTCGATGAGTTCGAGGTTGTCGTCGAGGCCGATGCGCAGGGCGTCGGTGACGTGCACGTCCCAGGTCTTGCCGAAAATGGTCACCACCGGCGCGCCCGATGCCACCAGGGCGTTCAGGTTGGGATCGGTGTCGGCGGTTTTTTTCGGATTGCGGGTGGAGCCGAAGGCGGCGATACGGGCGTGTTCGAGCTGGTAGTTCTTGATCTCGTTGAAGAACTCGGCGTCCTTAGGGTTGGAGCCCGGCCAGCCGCCCTCGATGTAGTCGATCCCCAACCGGTCGAGCTTGAGGGCGATCTTGATCTTGTCGGTCAGGGACAGGTTGAAATCTTCCGCCTGGGTGCCGTCCCGCAGGGTGGTGTCGTAGATGAGGATTCTTTCCATGGGAAATCTACTCAAATTCTTCCTCGACGGGTTCCTGGTCAAGGGCAAAGGCGTCGTGCAGGGTCCGGATGGCGAGTTCGGTGTACTTTTCTTCGATGATACAGGAAATCTTGATCTCCGAGGTGGTGATCATCATGATGTTGATCCCCTCCCGGGCCAGCGTATGGAACATGGTGGTCGCCACTCCGGAATGGTTGCGCATGCCCACCCCGACGATGGACACCTTGGCGATGTCGTCGGAGCCGGTCACCCGTTCGGCGCCGATCTCGGCCGCAATCTTCTCGACGATCTGCATGGCGCGCTTGAAGTCGGAGCGAGGCACCGTGAAGGTGAGGTCGGTGAGGTCGCCGGCCCGGGTGTTCTGAATGATCATGTCGACGTTGATACCGGCATCGGAGATCGGGCTGAAGATCTTCGAGGCGATGCCCGGCGTGTCCTGAACCTTGCTCAGGGTGATGCGGGCCTCGTTCTTGTTGTAGGTGACTCCGGAAACGAGCATGGATTCCATCGACTTATCCTCCTTGACAACCCAGGTGCCTTCTTCGTCGGTAAAGGTGGACCGCACGTGGACCGGCACGTTGTAGCGCTTGGCGAGCCCGACGGAGCGGATATCGAGCACCTTGGCCCCGAGGCTGGCGAGCTCGAGCATCTCGTCGTAGCTGATCTTTTTTATCTTGCGGGCCTTGTCGTAAATGTTGGGATCGGTGGTGTAGACACCGTCCACGTCGGTGAATATCTCGCACTGATCCGCTTTGAGGGCGGCGGCCAGGGCGACGGCCGTGGTGTCGGAGCCGCCGCGGCCGAGGGTGGTGATGTCGCCGTTCTCGGTGACGCCCTGGAACCCTGCCACCACCACCACCTTGCCGTCATCGAGGGCGGCGCGGATCGCTTCCGTCTCCACTTTCTTGATCCGGGCCTTGGTGTGCAGGTCGTCGGTGATGATGCGCACCTGGTCGCCGAGAAAGGAGACCGCATCAAAGCCCGCTTCCTTCACCGCCATGGCGAACAGGGCGACGGTGACCTGCTCGCCGCTGGATAAGAGGACGTCCATCTCGCGCTGGTCGGGAATCTCCTGCATCTGGTTGGCGAAGTCGACCAGCTTGTTGGTTTCGCCCGCCATGGCGGACAGGACCACCACCATCTGGTGGCCCTGTTGCCGGTAGCCCAGCACCCGCCGCGCCACCGCCTTGATCTTGTCGGTATTGGCCACCGAGGTGCCGCCGAACTTCTGTACGATGAGTGCCATATTTTCGTGTCGTCGAATTTTGGTTGCTCTTCGGGGTGTGACCGGCGACCGGGCGTGCTACTCTTCATCGGACCTCGCCGCCGGACGGATGACAATGAAATTCCTATACTTACCAGGAAACCTGGAGGGTTTCTAGTTCTTTTTTGATGGAATCGTAATAATTCCGATTCCATCGAGTTCACCGTCGTAACCCGTTGATTTATCGTGGCATACCTGGTCCGACTGCGATTTTTTACGCGTTCATCATGGATTGACAATGCTTCGTCGCCCCCCCTTCCCGGCCAGGTGCCACCAGGAGGCTTTTTCTTGCGACCGATGACCGTTTCCTGTATATAGCAGGGGATTTTGGCTGTGCTTCTGCCGACCATGCTGCAACCGCCGTCCCAGATCGGGACGATCATCGCGAAAGGAGATCCTTGATCCGCATGCGTTCCCCATCCCCTTGGCGCCGACCGGTGCTCCAGGCCATCGGCCTCATCGTTTGCTTGTGCCTGGTGATCGGCGGTCGCCTTCTCACCGCTGATACCGACCACATCCCGGCCCTTCCGGCATCCACACCACCGGCCACCCTGTCCTCTTCGCCGCTTCCCGCTCCCACCGAACCGGTGGCGCCCCCGACGCCGCCGGCGGCAACGTCAGCGGCCGAGCCCGCGCGTGGGGCGACGACGCCCGAGGTCCCAGCCCCATCCCTTCAGGTCGTGGACGGCGTTCTGCGGCCGGGGGACACCCTGGACCGTTCCCTGCGGCGACATGGAGTGCCCCGGCAAGTCCGCCAAGCCGTCCTGGAACATCTCGCCCACTGTCTCGATTTTCGTCGTCTGCGCCCCAACGACCGGTATCTCATCGAATTCGACGCTCAGGGTACGCTCAAGCGCTGCCTCTATCAGGCCGGCCCCCTGGAAATCTACGAGGTGACCGCCACCGATACCGGCTACACGGCTGGCCGCCTGGCCGTCGAGGTGGAGATGCAGCTCGAACTCGTGGAAGGCGAGATCTCCTCGTCTCTCTTCGAGGCATTCCTCGCCGCCGGCGAGAAGCCGCAGCTCGTGTACGCATTCGCCGATATTTTCGCTTCCAAGATCGACTTCAATACCGAAACCCGCCGCGGTGACCGGTTCACCGTCCTGGTACCCAAGTACTACCGGGACGGCAAGTTTCTTGGCTACGGCACCATCAGCTACGCGGCCTACGACGGAAAGCTCCATCGCGTGGCGGGGTACTATTTCCGTCCCGACGACGACGGTCCCGGCGGCTATTTCGACGCCGCCGGGGAAGACCTCGGCTCCGCCTTCATCCGTTCACCGGTCCCCGTCGGCCGGATATCGTCCCGTTTCACCTTGCGCCGTCGCCATCCCATCCTTGGCCGGGTAATGCCGCATCTCGGCGTGGACCTGGCGGCACCGGTGGGCACACCGGTGATGGCCGCTGCCGACGGCGTCGTGATCTTCGCTGGCCGGCGGGGAGGCTTCGGCCGGCAGGTGATCCTCAAGCATAGCGGCGGGTTCAAGACCTATTACGGACATCTTTCGCGGTTCGCCAAGGGCATCCGCAAGGGGAAGCGGGTACGACAGAAGGAAATCATCGGTTACGTCGGCGCCTCGGGCCTCGCCACCGGTCCCCACCTGGACTACCGTCTGCAAAAAAATGGTGTCTTCAAGAATCCCTTTGCCATCGAATTCCAGCCCAGAACGCGCCTGACCCAAGCGGAACTCGCCCGGTTCGACGAGAGGCGTCGAGAGCTGGACGAACTGCTCAGCCACGGTGATGGTGCGGGCACCGTGCTCGCCGCCCGCACCATCACCGTGTCAGGAGATCAGGACCTCACCTTCCTGTAGTTCGATCTATGGACCAGCCGTTCCATATCGTCCTGGTGGAGCCGGAAATCCCTCCCAACACCGGCTCCATCGCCCGGCTGTGCGGCGCCACCGATTCCGTCCTGCACCTCGTCCATCCGCTGGGATTCTCCACCGACGATCGTCACCTGAAGCGGGCCGGCCTCGATTATTGGCCTTACGTCACCATCCGCCACTGGCCGGACCTCGACGCCTACCTGGAGGCCCAGGACGAAAACCGCCTGTTTTTCCTGAGCAAGAAGGCCGAACGGCCCTTCTGGCAGTGCCGGTTCCAGCCCGGCGATCACCTGGTGTTCGGCAAGGAGACGCGGGGACTCCCTGAGGAGATCCTTTCCCTCTACGCCGATCGTTGCTACGCCATCCCGATGACCAATCCGCACATCCGCAGCCTCAACCTGGCCATGGCCGCCGGTATCGTCCTTTACGAGGCCCTACGCCAACAGTGGTGTAGCAGCGGGAAATAACCTGAGGAGAAGAATCGGTAAACGGCCTTGTTAGCCGCGGGATGCGAGGCAGTTACGGATCGTCGCGGCGAGTTCTTTTGCCTGGAA
>CAYRGZ010000030.1:0-20443 GCA_964423785.1 uncultured Desulfobulbia bacterium | reverse complement strand
AAAAATGATGAGGCCGTAAAAACTCGCAGTCGGTGCAGGCCTGACACGGTAATTCAACGGGTTACGAAGCGCGAACTCGATGGAATCGTACTTTTTACGATTCCATCAAAAATGATGAGGCCGTAAAAACTCGCAGTCGGTGCAGGCCTGACACGGTAATTCAACGGGTTACAAAGCGTGAGCTAGTAACCCGTGAGAGAAAGAGGAGCGATATCCGCCCGCCGCAACTTCCGCCAAGAGCGCGATGCCGGTTACTTGACGATGCCCCCGACGCGATTTAATGTAACAGCCACACGGACTTCAACGTTCGAACGGACGAACCGGTATGGGTAACATCGATTCCCTGCAAGGATATTTCTTGATTGCCACCCCAAAGATGCCCGATCCCCGTTTCCGGGAGCAGGTGATCTACATCTGCGCCCACAACGAGGAGGGCGCCATGGGCCTGGCCATCAACCAGCCGTTTCCCGACATCAACCTCGGCGACATCCTGATGGGCTTCGACATGCCGATACCCGACGAGCCTCTGCCGCAGGTCTATATGGGCGGCCCGGTGGAACTCAGTAGTGCCCACATCCTCTATCGATCCGACTACCAGGCCCGGCACTATCTCGCGGTCAGTCCCACCGTCTGCCTGTCGCGCGACCAGGAGATCCTCGAGGATATCGCCCACGGTCGGGGGCCGAGTGACTACCTCTTCTGTCTTGGATACGCCGGCTGGGCGCCCGGCCAATTGGAAAACGAGTTGCGCATGGACGGCTGGCTCACCCTGCCCGGTGACGACGAGGTCCTCTTCCGCGTGCCGGACGATCGCAAGTGGCGCGAGGCGGCCAGTCGTTACGGCATCGACATCGCCGTGTACGGCGACATGGTCGGCCGCGCTTGACAGCCCACGTAAAACCGTCCACCCACCTCATTCGCCTGTTGCAAAAGGACCATCGTCCGTGACTCTACGATTTCTCGAGGAAGGGGGCCGCTGCCCGGACCCGGAACGGGCGCGGGTCGTTGTCCTGCCTGCGCCGCTGGAAAAGACGGTAAGCTGGTTGCCAGGTACCGGCGGCGGGCCGGCGGCCATCTGCTCCGCCTCCGACACCCTGGAACTCTTCGACGACGAACTGTTGCAGGAAACCTTTCGGGTAGGTATTATTACCCATCCGCCGCTCGATTTCCGGGCCGACGATCCGGCCGGGGCGGTGGCGCGGATCGAGGCGGCGGTGGCTGCAATTCTCGATCGGCGCCGGTTGCCGGTGGTGCTCGGCGGCGAACATACGGTGACCCTGGGGGCGGTACGCGCTTGCCGGCAGCGGTATCCGAACCTGCACGTCGTGCAGGTGGACGCCCATCTCGACCTGCGTGATACCTACGAGGGCACTCCCTATAGCCATGCCTGCGTCATGCGCCGCATCCTCGATCTCGGCCTGTCCTTCAGCCAGGTGGGGATTCGTTCCATTGCGAAGGAGGAGTGGGATTTGGTCGTCGAGCGGGGCTGGCGGCCGTTCACCATGCACCGCATCCGCCGGGAGGACGATTGGATCGAGCAGTTGGTGGCCGAACTCGCCGGCCCCGTTTACCTCACCATCGACGTGGACGGCCTCGACCCGGCCGTCATGCCCGCCACCGGCACGCCGGAACCGGGTGGACTCGGCTGGTGGGAATTGCTGGCCATGATCCGGGCGGTGGCCCGCCACCGGCCCATTGTCGGGTTCGATTGCGTGGAGCTGGCTCCCATGCCCGGTGCCGAACACGCCGCCTATACGGCGGCCAAACTCGTCTACCGGACCATCGGCTATATCGTGGCCGCGCAAGGAGATACCGCTCCCGGGGCAGCCATACCGTAATTTCGTTGACAGCCTGTTGCACAAAACGTAGAGAGCGCAGGCGCCAGGTAGGAAAAAGCAAAAGAGGAGTCCCCATGCACGACATCAGCCGCATCTTCCAGTGCCGGCAGTGCGGGCATTGCTGCCACGGCAAGACCACCGTCTCCTTGAACGAGCGCGATCTCGCCCGCCTGGTGCGGTTCCTGCGCCTGTCCCGCGACGAGGTCTTCAAACGGTATCTCCGGGTGAACGGCAACACGATCCAGATGCAGACCGTGGACGGCCACTGCATCTTCTACACGAAAACGGGTTGCACCGTCCATCCGGCCAAGCCGTGGCGCTGCCGGCAGTGGCCCCTGCACGAGTCGATCCTCACCGATCCCGCCAATCTCTCCGCCATTCGTGATTCCTGTCCCGGCCTGGATCGGAATCTCTCCTGGAAGGAGTTTTGCGCTATCCTGGCGCCCATCCACGCGGCCGCCGATTACGAGCACGATTGATGGCCGGCCGTGCATTCTCGATGCGCCTCCGCACAGCGCGGCTCCGGATCCGTAAAGTGTTTTCTGATGTTTTTATCGTAACTAATTGTGGTTGCGATGATAGGTACTCGTGTTTCTTCTGGGCTCTGCGGGTGGATTCCCTCTGAGAAGTAGAACATGCTACGGCTGGCGATATACTGTCCGGGAAAGACGCGCATCGGCTGGATTCGGGAGGGGATGGCCGAGTACGAAAAGCGGTTGGTACCCTTCGGCGGGGTGACGATCCACTGCACCCGGGAGAGCAAGTTGGCCGACGATACCCGGGCCATGGAATGGGAGGGGGAGGATATCCTGCGCCGGCTGCCGCCCCGGGCCCTGGTGGTGGCCCTGGACCCTGCCGGCCGGAACTATTCGTCCGAGGAGTTGGCCGAGCTGCTCGCCCGGTGGGAAGGAGAGGGTAGGGAGGCGGTGGCCTTCGTCATCGGCGGCCACCGGGGACTGGCCGCTTCGCTGCTCCGGCGGGCCGATTACCGCCTGTCTCTATCGCGGATGACCTTCACCCACGACATGGCGCGGCTTCTGCTTTTGGAACAGCTCTACCGCGCCTGGAGTATTCGCCGCAACACCGGTTACCACCGGTGACGAATACCGAACGACCCGCTCAACCCTCCTCCACCCGCTTGATCTCGGGAACCTCGGAGCGCAGGAACTTCTCGATGCCGTTCTTCAGGGTCATCTGCGACATGGGACAACCCTTGCACGCACCGGTGAGCTGCACGGTGACGACGCCATCGTCGGAAACGTCGAGGAGCACCACGTCGCCGCCGTCCCGTTGTAGGGTGGGGCGGATCTTGTCCAGAGCGCTCTGTACTTTTTCACGCATGATCGCACCTTGCTGAAACTTAGGAAAGATGGCGGCTCACGGGGCGCCGCCCGACTCAGCCACCATAGCACATGGGTAGCGGGCTGGCAAGGCAGGGAACCTGCGTCAACCGTCGGCCGAGTCCACCCGCTGTACCTGCATCCGGCCGCGGGCCAGGGTCACCCGGAGCAACTGGCCGGGGGCGACGGTGGCGGCGTCGGTGACCAGTTCACCGGTTTGCGTCTCCACCAGGGCGTAGCCGCGTTGCAGAACGCGGCGCGGGTCCACGGCCTGGAGAAGGGCCCGTTGGCCGGCAAGGTTATGCGCCAGGGTGTCGAGCCGGCTGGAAATGGCCGCGATCAGCCGCTGGCGGGCGTGGTCGAGGCGGAGCCGCCGGTGTTGCATGGTGGCGAGCGGGCTCAAGCTCACGAGCCGTTGCCGGGCCAGATCGAGTCGTTGTTGTCGTCGAGCGAGATTGTGCCGCATAGCTCCCACCAAGGCCTCGTGTCGATGGGCCAGGTGCAGGAACGCCTGGTCCAGAAGCCGCTGGGGGGTGCCCAGCAGCCGGCGATACTGGTCAAGCCGTTGCCGGTGGCGGTGCAATCGGTCGTCCATGGCTGAGACCAGCCGCCGGCCGAGATCGGCGATCCGGCGCCGGAGCTCGGCCCCGTCCGGGGTCAGGGCGGCAGCGGCGGCGGTGGGGGTGGCAGCGCGGTGGTCGGCGACGAAATCGGCGATGGTGAAATCGGTCTCGTGGCCGATACCGGTGACCACCGGCAGGGGAGCGGCGGCGATGGCCCGGGCCACCCGTTCTTCGTTGAAGGGCCAGAGATCCTCGATGGAGCCGCCGCCCCGGCACAGGACGATGACCTGGGCACCGGGCAGCCGACCGGCCAGGTCGATGGCCCGGCAGATGTCGTCGGCCGCCTCCTCCCCCTGGACCCGTGCCGGGATGAGGGTGATGGCGGCCAGAGGAAAGCGGAGTCTGGCGGTGCGGCAGAAATCCTGGATGGCGGCGCCGGTGGCCGACGAGATCACGGCGATCCGGGTCGGCATCGTCGGGATGGGCCGCTTGCGCTCCGGATCGAACAGTCCCTCGGCGGCAAGCCTTTTCTTCAGGTGTTCGAAGGCGAGCTGCAGGGCGCCGGCGCCGGCGGGCTCTACCGTGTCCACCACCAGTTGATACTCGCCGCGCGGCTCGTAGATGGTGATCCGGCCTCGGCAGAGAACCGCGAGCCCGTCTTGCAGGCGGCAGGTGAGATAGCGCTGCTGGGTCTTGAACAGGACGCAGCGCAGCTGCGCCCCTTCGTCCTTCAAGGTGAAGTAGCAGTGGCCGGAAGACGGTCGGCGCAGGTTCGAGATCTCGCCGCAGACGGCGACGAAAGGAAAGGTGGTTTCGAGCAGGCCGCGCAGGCTGCGGGTGAGATCGGTGACCGTGAAGACGCGGCTGTCGGCCGGTGTGGCGCGGTGCAGGGACATGGCAGTATCCTCGGAACGGCGGCAGGGTAAAATGACGGATGCTTTTTCCGCTGGAGGGTGTATAATTGCCTAATTTTGATGGAATCGCAACAGGTGGTGAGCGGAGCGAATGACCGAGTGCGATTCCATCGGGTTCACGGTGTGTAACCCGTTGAATTATCGTGTCAGGCCTGGACCGACTGCGAGTTTTTACGGGTTCATCAATTTTGACAAAGCCGCAACGAATCGTTCACGGGAGAACTTTCGGTAGAGAGGGGAAAACGGAAACCATGGCCAAGGACAACCTGTTCAGCAAGGAGCATCTCAAGACCATCGACATCGAAAAGCGCGACTGGATGGCCGAACTCGCCATTCCGCCGCAGGTGGCCGACTTTTTGCGACAGAACAAGAAGCGGATCCAGGCGGGCGCCATTGCCCTCGTGGTGCTCCTCTTGGCCTGGACGGGCCTGCAGTACTACCTCGACAACCGGCGGGAGAAATCCACCGCCATGCTGGCCGAGGCCATGGCCATCGAGGCGGTGACGGACAAGGTCGCCGCCCTCGAGCGGGTGGTTGATGAATACGGCGGCACCGACGCCGGGGTGTGGGCCCGGATTGAACTCGGCCATCTCGCCTACGACCAGGGCGATTACGACAAGGCCATCGCCATGTACGACGAGGCGATGGAGGAGCTCGGCACCGACAGCACGGTGGCACCCTTCGTGGAATACGCTATTGCCACCGCCTATGAGCGCAAGGGCGATTTCAGTGCCGCGCTCGACCATTACCGCTTCCTCGTCGACCGGCCCGGCTTCGAGGGCCAGGGTCAGCTCGGCATCGCCCGCTGTCTCGAGGCCGAGGGCAAGCGGCAGGAGGCGGCGGCGGCCTACGAGAAGGTGTTGTCGTACGAGGATCAGGCGGCGGACGACTCCTGGATCCGGGAGAAGATCCGCCAGCTGCGGGCCGCTACGGACACGGAAGAGCCGGCGGCCGCCGATACCGCCACCCAATCCGAGTCCGGCGGGGCCGCCGCCACCGAGTGAACGATGGAGGTGATATCCGAGATCGCCGCCATGCGCGCTTGGTCGGCGGCCGCGGCCCGGCAGGGGCTGCGCATAGCCCTGGTGCCCACCATGGGCTATTTCCACGCCGGCCACCTGGCCCTGATGGACCGGGCGAGGGAACTTGCCGATCGGGTGGTGGTCAGCCTGTTCGTCAATCCGATCCAGTTCGGTCCCAATGAGGACCTGGACCGCTATCCGCGCGATCTTACGCGGGACCGGTCCCTTGCCGCCGAGCGCGGCGTGGACGTGCTGTTTACGCCGAGCGCCGCGGCCATGTATCCGGAAGGGTCGTGCACTCGGGTCGTGGTTTCCGGCATCACCGACAGATTGTGCGGCAAGAGCCGACCTGGTCATTTCGATGGCGTCGCCACCGTGGTGACCAAACTCTTTCATATCGTGAATCCCCAGGTCGCCGTCTTCGGCGAGAAGGACTTCCAGCAACTGGCGGTGATCCGCCGTCTGGTGGCCGATCTCGACATGGGAATCACCATTGTCGGCCACCCCGTGGTGCGGGAGGCGGACGGCCTGGCCATGAGTTCCCGTAACACGTATTTGTCGTCCGAGGAGCGCCGGCAGGCTGCGGCGATCAGTGACGCCCTGCGCCGCGCCCGCGAGTTGGCGGCCGGTGGCGAACGGCGAGCCGACGCGATCCGCGAGGCGGTGGGCCGGTGGATCGAAACCGCCGGCCTGCGGCCCGAGTACGTGGCGGTGGTGGACGGCGAGACCCTGGCCGACCAGGAAGAAATCGACCAGCGTTCCCGGCTGCTCGTTGCCGCCTGGGCCGGCACCACCCGTTTGATCGATAACTGCGCCCTCGTCCGGACGGCGGAGGATAGCCTATCATGATGCGCCAGATGTTGAAATCGAAGATTCACCGGGCTACGGTGACCCATGCCGAACTCCATTACGAGGGCAGCCTCACCATCGACCGCGACCTGATGGACGCCGTGGACCTGGTGGCCGGCGAACGGGTCAAGGTCTACAATATCAACAACGGCGAGCGGTTCGACACCTATGTCATTGAGGGAGAACGCGGCAGCGGCGTCATCGGTCTGAACGGGGCCGCGGCCCGCAAGGGGATGGTGGGCGATCTCATCATCATCGTCAGCTACGCCCTCTACGACGAGAGCGAGGTGGCCGAGCACCGGCCGCGGGTGGTGCTCCTCGACGGCGACAACCGCATCGTCCGCCATCTGTCCGGCCACTGAGAGTAGCGTCGGGCCGCGATGATCCTGCTCGTTTGCGCCACCGAGTTCGAACGCTCCTTCCTCACTCCGGCCGCCGGCGCCCAGGTCCTGGTCACCGGTGTCGGCCTGGTCGAGACCACCCTCCATCTCACCGTTTTTCTGACCGGCGCCGGCCTGCGGCCGGATCTGGTCATCGATTTCGGGGTCGCCGGCGCCTATCCCGATGGCGGCGCGCAACTGCTCGACGTTTGCCTCGCCCGCCACGAGTTTCTTGGCGATCTGGCCATCTGCGCCGGCGATCGGGTTGAGCCCTTTGCCGACGGGGAGGTCTCGGTCGTCGATGCGGTGCCGTTAGACGGCGACCTGGTGGCGCGGGCCGGCCGGCTGCTGGCCGAAAGAGGTGGTCTTACGCCCCGGATCGGCAACTTCGTTACTGTCAACTGCACGAGTGGCAGCCGACGGCGGGGCGAAGTTCTGGCTCGGCGGTTCGATGGTCTGTGCGAGAACATGGAGGGGGCGGCGGTGGTCCGGGTCTGCCGGCATTTCCAGGTGCCGGTCCTGGAGGTGCGGGTGGTGAGTAACCTGGTCGAGGATCGCGACCGGAGCGCCTGGCGGCTCGAAGAAGCGGCGCGCAAGGCTGCGGCGGTGGCCGAGCTCCTTGCCGCCGGCTTTGACGTTGACGAAAGACGGTGATGGCATGGCACTCTCCCTTGGCTTTTCCCCCTGTCCCAACGATACGTTCATCTTTTACGCCCTCGTGCACGGCCTGGTGGCTGGTCCGACATTCGCGCCGCCGCTCCTCGAGGACGTCGAGACCCTGAACGAGTGGGCCGCCAGCGGCCGGCTCGATGTCACCAAGATATCCTTTCACGCCTACGGCCTCGTTCGGGACCGCTATGCACTTCTGGCCAGTGGCGGGGCGTTAGGGCGCGGTTGCGGGCCGCTTATCGTCCAGCGGCCCGGCGAGCCGGTCGATCTCGACCGGGCCGTGGTGGCCATTCCCGGCCGGCTGACCACCGCCGCCCTGCTGTTGCGCCTGTATGCGCCCCAGGTGCGCCACCTGCGGGTGATGCGTTTCGACCAGATCATGGCGGCGGTGGCGGCGGGTGAGGTGGATGCCGGCGTGATCATCCACGAGAGCCGTTTCACCTACCCCGATTACGGGCTGGTCTCCCACATCGATCTCGGTGCCTGGTGGGAGGAGAGCACGGGCCTGCCTATTCCTCTGGGGTGCATCGTGGCCCGCCGCAGCCTCGGGGAAGAGCGGCTAGCCGCCATCGAGCAGGCGATCCGTGCCAGCGTCGATTGGGCCTTTGCCCATCGGGACCAGCCCAGCGCCTGGATCAAGGAACACGCCCGAGAGCTGGACGATACGGTCATCGCCCGCCATATCGATCTTTACGTCAACGATTTCAGCCGCGATCTCGGCGAGGAGGGGCGCCGGGCGGTGGACGTCTTGCTCGCCCGAGGCACCGCCGTCGGCCTCTTTGCTGAGGGATGACCGCCAGCCGGCAAACATTCTTGACAACCCCGCCGGTTCTCTTATATAGTCTCCTCTTCTCTTGACAGTTGACAGTCCGTATTTTTATTCCGGCGGGAAATCCACAACGTACAATCGCAAAAGGGTACGAGCATGAAGATGAAAGGAGCCGAGGCACTCATCCAGTGCCTCCGAGACGAAGGGGTCGATACCGTGTTCGGCTTTCCGGGCGGCGCGGTCATCGACATCTACGACGCCCTCATGGATACCGACGACATCCGGCACATTCTCGTCCGCCACGAGCAGGCGGCCGTGCACGCCGCGGACGGCTACGCCCGGGTGAAGGGTGACGTCGGTGTGGCGCTGGTCACCTCTGGTCCCGGCGCCACCAATACGGTGACCGGTATCGCGTCGGCCTATGCCGATTCCATTCCCATCGTCGTCTTCACCGGCCAGGTGCCGACACCGCTCATCGGCAACGATGCCTTTCAGGAGGTGGACATCGTCGGCATCACCCGGCCGGTGACCAAGCACAACTACCTGGTCAAGAACCCGGAGGACCTGGTGCCCACCATCCGGGAGGCCTTCCACATCGCCCGGACCGGCCGGCCCGGTCCGGTGCTGGTCGATCTGCCGAAGAACATCGTCGCCGGTATGGTACCGTACAGCGAGCCGAAACCGGTTCGCCTGCGCACCTACCGGCCCACCTACGAGCCCCATCCCGGCCAGATCGAACGGCTGTGCAAGGCGATCCTCAAAGCCAAGAAGCCGGTGCTCTACGTCGGCGGCGGGGTCATCGCCTCCAATGCCCACGAGGAACTCACCGAGGTCGCCCGACTGCTCAACATCCCGGTGACCATGACCCTCATGGGGCTCGGCGGTTTCCCGGGCACCGATCCGCTGTCCATGGGCATGCTCGGTATGCACGGTACCTACTACGCCAACATGGCGGTGGCCCATACCGATCTCTTGATCGCCGTGGGCGCCCGGTTCGACGACCGGGTGACCGGCAAGCTGGACGCCTTTGCGCCGTACGCCAAGATCGTCCACATCGATATCGATCCCACCTCGATCAGCAAGAACGTCAAGGTGGATATTCCGGTGGTCGGCGACTGCCGCAACGCCCTGTCGAGCATCCTCGCCTGGTTCAAGCGGGCCGAGAATCTCGATTTCGACGAGGTGCGGGCCAAGCATCAGCCGTGGCTCGACCAGATCCGCGAGTGGAAGAACAAGCATCCGCTCGGCTACGTCAAGGAGACCGATGTCATCAAGCCGCAGTTCGTGGTCCAGAAGCTCCACGAACTCACCGCTGGCGAGGCCATCATCACCACCGAGGTGGGCCAGAACCAGATGTGGGCGGCCCAGTTCTACCAGTTCAACCACCCGCGCCATCTCTTGACCTCCGGTGGCCTCGGGGTGATGGGCTATGGCTTCCCGGCCGCCATCGGCGCCCAGATCGCGGCGCCGGACCGGGTGGTCATCGACATCGCCGGCGACGGCAGTATCCAGATGAACATCCAGGAGCTGGCCACTGCCCGCCAGTACCACTGCCCGGTGAAGATCGCCATTCTCAACAACAATTATCTCGGCATGGTGCGTCAGTGGCAGGAGCTGTTCTATCACAAGAAGTACTCCCAAACTGATCTGACGGTGGCGCCCGATTTCGTCGCCCTGGCCCAGGCCTACGGCGCCGTCGGCCTGCGGGCCACCAAGCCCAGCGAGGTCGAGCCGGTGATCAAGGAGGCCCTGGCCACCGACAACGTGGTCATCATGGACTTCGTCATCGACCGGGAGGAGGGGGTTTACCCCATGGTGCCGGCCGGCAAGGCGACCACCGAGATGTTGCTGGTCTGATAAGGAGAGTGACGGTGAAGCATACTATTTCAGTATTGTTGCAGAACAAGCCGGGAGTGCTCTCCCGGGTGACGGGACTGTTCAGCGGCCGCGGTTTCAATATCGAGAGCTTGGCGGTGGCCGAAACCCTGGATCCGGAGGTTTCCTGTCTCACCCTGGTCACCCGGGGCGACGACATGATCATCGAGCAGATCACCAAGCAGCTCCACAAGCTCATCGACGTCATCAAGGTGACGGACATGAGCGAGCTGGACTACGTGGAGCGGGAGATGGTTCTCATCCGGGTCAAGGCCGAGGCCCATTTCCGGGCCGAGGTGCTGCGGATCATCGATATCTTCCGGGGCAAGGTCGTGGACGTCAGCCCCAAGAGCTACGCGGTGGAAATCACGGGCAACGCCGAGAAGATCAAGGCGGTCATCGACCTGTTGCGGCCGCTGGGAATCCAGGAGATCGTCCGCACCGGTGTCGTGGCCATGGCCCGGGCCAAGAAAAAGTAAGGGGCGCGGCCGCGACACGCCGTTGTATTGCCACGGCCGGTCCCTCTCGTGGAGGGAAAAAGGAACTGGTGCCTGGATCTCTGGAACCCGCATCGGTTCCTTTTTTTGTTTGGAATCCATGACAATCCCGTGAAAAGTCGCAGTCGGTCCAGGCCTGACACGGTAATATGACAGGTACAGACCGCGGACTTGATGGAATCACACGTGGTGCGATTCCATCAATCCATCTGTCCACGACCGCTTCCGGAAGGGGTAAAGGTGCTGCATGAAGCCACAACGTTCGCCCATCGTCGTCGAGGGACTGCCGTTCATCGGTTTTGCCGGTTTCGTCACCGTGGTGGTGGCCCTGCTGGGATTTGCCTTTCTCGCCTGGGTGGGCCTGGCGGCCACCGCCTTTTGCTTTTGGTTCTTCCGCGATCCCGAGCGCCATACCCCGCCCGGGCCCGGCATTGTCGTCGCTCCGGCCGACGGCCGGGTGATTGCGGTTGAAAAGGTGCCGGCCGGCGAGTATTGTGCACAAGACGCCTTCAAGGTGAGCATCTTCATGAACGTCTTCGACGTGCACGTCAACCGGTCTCCGGTGGACGGAAAAGTTCTCGAGTGCCGCCATCGGCCGGGCCGGTTCTATTCGGCCAACACCGAGCGCGGTGGACTGGAGAACGAGCGCAACGCCCTCTTCATGGAGGTGGCCGGCGGCCGGCGGCTCACCGTGGTCCAGGTGGCCGGGCTCATCGCCCGCCGCATCGTCTGCTGGGTCGAACCCGGCGATACCTTGGCGGCCGGCGATCGCTTCGGCCTCATCCGTTTCGGCTCACGGGTCGATTGCTACCTACCGCTTGAAACCGACCTATCGGTGACGGTGGGTCAGCGGGTGCGGGCCGGCGAGACGGTGCTCGGTACCCTGCCGACGGCGTGACCGGTTCGGTATTACCTCATTACGAGACGAGGAAACCATGTCGGAAAAGATCCATATATTCGATACTACCCTGCGCGATGGCGAGCAGTCCCCCGGTGCCAGCATGAACCTGCAGGAGAAGCTGCGGCTCGCCCAGCAGCTCGTCCGGCTGCGGGTCGATGTCATCGAGGCCGGCTTTCCCGTTGCCTCGCCGGGTGACTTCGAGTGCGTCAAGACCATCGCCGACCGGGTGCGGGACGTGCAAGTGGCGGGGCTGGCCCGCTGCAACGAGAAGGACATCGACGTGGCCTGGGAGGCCTTGAAGGGCGGCGAGAATCCCCGCATCCACACCTTCATCGCCACCTCGGACATCCACCTGCGCTACAAGCTGCGGATGAGTCGCGACGAGGTGGTGGAACGGGCGGTCGCCATGGTGAGGCACGCCGCCCGCTATACATCCAACGTCGAGTTCAGCGCCGAGGACGCCTCGCGCAGTGATCTCGATTTCGTCTGCCGGGTCTTCGAGGCGGTGATCCAGGCCGGTGCCCGGGTGCTCAACTTCCCCGACACCACCGGCTACGCCCTGCCGGACGAGTTCGGTGAGAAGATTCGCTACCTCATGGAGCACATCCCGAGTATCGATAAGGTGATCTTGAGCGTCCACTGTCACAACGACCTGGGGCTGGCCGTGGCCAATTCGCTCGCCGCCATCGCAAACGGCGCCCGCCAGGTGGAGACCACCATCAACGGACTGGGCGAACGGGCCGGCAACACCGCCATGGAGGAACTGGTCATGGCCCTGCGCACTCGGGCCGACCGGGTGCCGTACCACACCGACGTGGTAACCGAGCACATCTACCCGACCTCGAAACTGGTCAGTTCCATCACCGGCATCCACGTGCAGCCCAACAAGGCCATCGTCGGCTCCAACGCCTTTGCCCACGAGTCCGGCATCCACCAGGACGGCGTCCTCAAGGAACGGACCACCTATGAGATCATGGACCCGGCCGACATCGGCCTGTCGAAGAGCAGTATCGTGCTCGGCAAGCATTCCGGCCGGCATGCCTTGAAGCAGAAGACCGAGGAAATGGGCTATACCCTGACCGAGGACCAGCTCAACCGGGTGTTCGGTCGTTTCAAGCAGCTCGCCGACCTGAAGAAGGAGATCTTCGACGAGGATCTCGAGGCCATCCTCATGGATGAGGTGCTGCGCATCCCGGAGGCGTACCAGTTGCTCTCCATCGGCGTGATGAGCGGTTCCAACTCGCTGCCCACCGCCGCCGTCCGCATGATGGTGGACGGCAAGGAGGTGAGCGGCGCCGCCCTCGGGGTGGGGCCCATCGACGCCGCCTTTCGGGTGATCGCCGAGCTCACCGGCACGACGAGCAAACTGCTTTACTTTTCGGTCAACTCCATCACCGGCGGCACCGATGCCCAGGGCGACGTGCTGGTCCGGCTCGAGGACGACGGCAAGATGGTCATCGGCCAGGGGACCGATCCCGATATCATCACCGCCGCGGCCAAGGCCTATCTCAACGGTCTCAACCGGTTACGCTATTTGGCCTCCGAGGCCCAGCGGTTTCAGGATTGATGGAAGCGCAAAACATGCGCTTCCATCGAGTTCACGGCCCGTGCCCGCGCATGCCGTGTCAGGCCTGCACCGACTACGAGTTTTTACACGTTCATCAGGATTAACACATATACGATGAAGAAAGGATACAGCCATGAGTGAAAACAAGACTTACACCGTTGCCGTGGTCGGCGCCACCGGTGCCGTGGGAGGCGCCATGCTCGAGGTGCTGGAGCGCCGCAACTTCCCGGTTGGCGAGCTGCGCCTGCTCGCGAGCGAACGCTCCAAGGGCAAGAAGCTCACCTTCAAGGGCGAGGAGATCCCGGTCCAGGTGCTGGATCGCAACTCCTTTGCCGGCGTCGATATCGCGCTCTTTTCCGCCGGTGCGTCCCGGTCGCTGGAGTTCGCCCCGGTGGCGGCCGAGGCCGGCGCCGTGGTGGTGGACAACTCCTCCGCCTTCCGTATGGAGGACGACATCCCCCTGGTGGTGCCGGAGGTCAACCCCGAGGCCATCGCCGAGTACAAGAACCGCGGCATCATCGCCAACCCGAACTGCTCCACCATCCAGATGGTGGTAGCCCTGAAGCCGATCTACGACAAGGTGGGTATCCGGCGGATCGTGGTCTCCACCTACCAGGCGGTATCCGGCTCCGGCGCCTCGGCCATCCGCGAACTGGACAAGCAGGTGCGCCAGTACGCCGCCGGTGAGCCCATGGAGGTGTCGGTCTATCCCTACCAGATCGCCTTCAACTGTCTGCCGCACATCGACGTCTTCCTGGACAACGGCTACACCAAGGAAGAGATGAAGATGGTGAACGAGACCAGGAAGATCTTTGCCGATCCCGACATCGGCGTCACCGCCACCACGGTGCGGGTGCCGGTCTTCTACGGCCACTCCGAATCGGTGAACATCGAGACCCGCGACAAGATCTCCGCCGATGCGGTGCGGGAGCTGCTGCGCACCGCGCCGGGAGTCGAGGTGGTGGATGATCCGGAAAACAAGAAATACCCGCTCGCCATCGACTGTCAGGGCCGGTTCGAGACCTTTGTCGGCCGTATCCGCGAGGACGAGTCCATCGCCAACGGCATCAACATGTGGATCGTGTCCGACAATATCCTGAAGGGCGCGGCCCTGAACGCGGTGCAGATCGCCGAGATCGTCGCCCAGGATTATTTGTAAGAGCGCGTTGGTCCAGGTCGGCGCCTGATACAGGAAGCAGGGTGGAGGAACCGTGCGGATCATCGCCGGCACGGCGGGCGGCCGCCGGATCGTCGCCCCGGCGGGCCGCACGACGCGGCCGACCAGTGACCGGGCCCGGGAGGCTCTCTTTGCCATCCTGGGGGATCGGGTCGTCGGCGCCCGGGTCCTCGATCTCTTTGCTGGCAGCGGCGCCCTTGGACTCGAGGCATTGAGTCGCGGCGCCCGCGCGGCGCTCTTCGTGGACAACGATCGGCGGGCGCTCGCCGCCATTGCCCGCAATATCGAAACGCTCGGCTTTGCCGACCGGGCAGTGTACCTGCGCCGGGATCTCTGCCGCTGCCGGAAGCTGCCCGCCGGCCCCTTCGATCTCGTCTTTTGTGATCCACCTTATGGTCGGGGGCTCGGCGAGCGCATGGTCGCCCTGGTGGCGGCGGAGGGGCTTCTCGCAGCCGGCGGCATCCTGGTGGTGGAGGAGCGGAGCTCGGAGACGGTGGCCGGGGCCGGAGACCTCCAGCTTGTCCAGCGCCGTTCTTACGGAGATACCTGTTTCTGGTTCTTTTCCCGTCAGTAGCAGCTAGCGGTACTTGGAAGGTCGCGATGTCAACCTACGAACCTTTCGTTGCCCCGGAGACTTCGGAATCCATCGCTGTCTATCCCGGTTCTTTCGATCCCATCACCATGGGGCACCTGGATATCATCAAGCGGGCCCTCAATCTGTTCGATCGGGTCATCGTGGCGGTGGCGGAGAACATCACCAAGAAGCCGTTGTTCGACATCGAGGAGCGGGTGCAGATGATCCGCGACTGCTTTCCCGAGACCGAACGGGTGAGTGTCGAGCGGGTGAACGGCCTGGTGGTGGATTTCGCCTATACGCGCGGCGCCCGCGCCATCATCCGCGGTTTGCGGGCCGTATCCGACTTCGACTACGAGTTCCAGCTTGCGCTCATGAACCGGCGCCTGGAACGCGAGGTGGAGACGGTCTTCCTCATGACCGGCTTCCGCTGGATCTACATCAGTTCGACCATCATCAAGGACGCCGCCCGCCACGGCGGTGACGTTAGCGGCCTGGTTCCGGATCACGTTTGCGAACGGATGCGGCAGATCTTCATGGCCAATGGACAATGACCTGCAACCGGCGTGATTTTTTGAAAGGCAGCGCCGTTGCGGCGCTCTTACCCTTTGCCGACCTGCATCGCGGCGAGCCGGTGGGCCTGCAATTGGCCCGGGCCGCCGCCACCGCAACCTTGCCCACCCTGTGCGGCATGTGCCGGTGGCGTTGTCCTTTGATGGTGCACCTTGAAAACGGCCGGCTCGCCGCCATCGACGGCAATCCCGGTTTTTCGCCCACCGGCGGCCGCTGCTGCGCCAAGGCCAAGGCGGCCGGCCGCCTGCTCACCGATCCCGCCCGGTTGCGGTATCCGTACAAACGGGTCGGCAAGCGGGGCGAGGGCCGCTGGCAGCGTATCGACTGGGGCGAGGCCATCGACACCGTGGCAGGCGTGTTGGGGGACAGCGCTCCGGACGACCTGTTGCTGTACGCCGGCGGCGCCTCGTCCCGCTACATCACCGAGCTGTGGGGGGAACTCGGCGGCCGTATCGTCGCGAGTTCCCTCTACTGCACCCATGACCGGCATCGTGCCGCCACGATTCTCGATCTGCCGGCCGAACGGCCCGACTGCCTGGTGGTGCTCGGCGGCCATCTCGGCGAGAATGTCACCATCGGTCCCCTGCGCACCATCCTCGACTGGCAGGCGGCCGGCACCACGCTGGTGGTAGTCGATCCACGCTGTTCTACCCTGGCTGCCCGGGCCGATCACCACCTGATGGCGCGACCGGGTACCGACGAGGTCCTGCTCTTTGCCTGGATGCGTCTTCTGATCGGCAACCGCGCCACTGGTGACGAGCTGGGCCAGCTTGCCTCCTTGGTTGGATCGTTCGATGTCGCAACCAGCGCTCTTCTAGCCGGGGTGGACGAGGATGAGGTTCGGACCGTCGGCCGGCTGCTGGCCCGCGGCCGGGGGGCGGTTCGCTGCGGTACCTTGCGCGCCTGGTACGGCGGCGACCATCGACGGTTGGCCGCGGTCATGGTCCTTGATCGCCTGGCGCGAGGGGATATCGAAGGGCTGTTCGTTGGGCTTCCCGAACCGGTATCGACGAATTTTTCCCGCCGCGGCCGGATCATCGGCTGCTGGGGACAGAATCCTCTGCAGGCCCATCCCGATCCGTACCGCACCATGCGCGCCCTGAAGGAGGCGGAGTTCGTCTTCGCCTGTGACATCCTGCCCGGTGAGTCCACCCTGTACGCCGATATCGTCTTTCCCGAGGCCGTTTTCCTCGAACGGACCGATACCTTCACCCTCTTTTCGACGGCCGGCACCACGCTGGCCGGTATGCCCTTTCCCGTGCTGGAGCCCGACGGCGAGGGCCGGGACCCGTACTGGATCGTCCAGCAACTCGCCGTGCGGCTCGGCCGGGCCGACCGGTTCGGGTACGGTTCGGTCATGGAGCGCATCGCCGCCGATCTCGCCCCGTACGGTGTCGGTCCGGCCCTGCTCCTGGAGCGCGACGGCCTGGCACCGGTGACCATGCCGGCGACCGACGCCGGGACCAACCTCCTGGAGGAGTCGCCGGCAACCCTTCTTCAGTTCCGGCCGCCGCCCATGCCGCCGCCCGGCTATGCCCGCCTGCTCAGCGGTCGGGACCCGGTACACGCCGGCACGATCACCGCGGGCAACGACTGGCTGTTGGCGGAAAGCCCGGCCAATGCCCTATGGCTGAACGACCGGGTCGCCCGGGCTATGCGTCTTGCCGACGGCGATATCGTCTTTCTGGAGAACCAGGCCGGAGTACGGTCGTTCTTCGGCGTGCGGATCTTGGTTACGCCCGGCATCCGGCCGGACTGCGTTTATCTGCCGCACGGCTTTGGTTGTTTTTCCTCCCGCATGGCACGGGCCTTCGGCCGGGGCGTGGCCGACGGTACGGTGATGACGGCCGATGGCGGCGGTTTGCATACCACCTTTGTGCGGTTGATACGTAACGGCCGGGTCTTGGACGTGCCCATGCTCGATCGACCGCCGGCCTCCCTGCCGGTGGCGGGACAACGCTGATGAACGGGAGTGGTATAGGTCACGGCGAGGCGCGTCGCCGGCTTCTCGTGCAGGGTTGGCGGCTGCTGCAGATCTGTGGTCTGGCGGCGGCCGGCTATCCCCTCTGGCGGTTCGCCGGGTTCCACCTGCCCAAGAAACCCCGCATCGTCACCGTGCAACGGCGCCTGATCAACGGTGCCTTCCTGCTGGCCGACGATTTCGTCCTCTTCGACCAGGACGACGCCGTCTGGGCCGTATCGCGGATCTGTACCCACCTCGGTTGCCGGCTCAACTACAGCGAGGGGGATCACCTGCTCGTCTGCCCCTGTCACGGCAGCCGCTTTACACCGCAAGGCCGGAGGGTGGCCGGGCCGGCCAAGCGGGACCTGGCCCGCTATCCAGTCAAGCGGTTAGACGGCGACCGCGGCTACGTGGTGACGCTCTGAAGACCATGAGGCTCGGCAACGCGCTGCGCAGGTATCCCTGGGGCTCCACCAGCCTGTTGCTTCTCCTCGTGTCGGTGGCCTCCGGCGTGGTGGTCGGCCTGCAGTACGATCCGGCGGCACCGTTCTACTCGGCGGCGTCCCTGGATCTCGTCGTTCCCTTCGGCGGCTTCTGGCGCTCGCTGCACTTCTATTCAAGCCAGCTTTTCTTCCTTTTCGTTGTCGCCCATTTTACGGTCATCACAGCCGATCTCGATCACTCGGTGGACTTGCGGCGTTGGGCCTTGCTCGTCCTGTCGCTCGTGGTCACCGTGCTGCTGCTCTTCACCGGTTACGTGTTGCGGGGCGATGTCACCGGCGAGATGGCCGGCCGAATCGCCGAGCATATCCTGGAAGCGGTGCCCGTGATCGGCGCCGGGCTCGACGATTTCCTCTTTGCCGTCTCCACCGCTGGCCTCAAGAAGGTGCTGTGCAACCATTTTGCCGGCTTGCCGCTTGCCTGGCTGCTGCTCTCTTGGGACCACGTGCGACGGTACACCGTGCATCCGGCCCGGCATCCTACCTTGCTTTTCGGGCTGCTGCTGTTCGCCGCTGCAGTACCCGCTCCCCTGGAGACGGCCGGGCCGGCCGCGGCGCATGTCAAGGGGCCGTGGTTCTTCCTCGGCGTCCAGGAGTTGTTGCGCTGGGTTGCACCGTTTTGGGGCGGCATCGTTTATCCAGCCATCCTCGTCCTGGCGTTGCTGGAATTGCCCCGCAACCGCCGGCCGGCGCTGGTGGTCGCCGGCCTGTGGCTCGCCTCCTGGGCGGTGCTGACCGCGGTGGCCGCCGTTCGGTAAAGAGTTCCAACAGTATTCCAGCACACCTAATCCTCATCATCCGGGAACAGCGAACCTCAAAACGCAATTTTGCAAAACCGGCTACTTGACACCATAAAGGAATCTATTATTCTGCAAATATGATCAAGAAAATCTAATAGGAAAGATTATCGTGTATCATGAACTAACGGAAGCCGGAGGAGGGCCGGTTTTCCGTGAGAACAGCATGAGCAACAAGAAGGGGGCGCGATCACGTGCGGATCGCGCCCCCTTCTTGTTTTCAGGAGGCTAGAGGGGAAGTCAGCCAGTCCGCGATATCGTTCATCTGTAAATTATACTGCGCAGCATAATAAGGAGATCAGGCGAGAATCCCGCCGTGACGGCAGCATAATTTGTAAAATTTGCGTTATCGCCGCAAGTGTCACGGCGGATACGCTTAAAATTTTCCGAAAAAGCTGCCGCAGCATAATAAGGTTGTTAACCATCATAGGAAAAATACAAATGAAGCCTGATAATCAATTTTATTGGGACTTACGAAAAAAGATACAAGAATTTGAGAAATTAGATAATGCTCTATTAGAGCAAATTCATGATGGAAACTATGACTATCTAGAAACTGTTATAAATGCAAAAAAAGAAATAAAGAGACTGATGTCTGGCAAGAATGTCATACATGTTGGATCTGATAAAAAAATATCTGAGAAACTGCGCAAAATTAGGGATGATTATGGCTATCAGGTTGATTATGTCTTTTCGATACTAACTAAAATTACTGGTAAAGAATTTTCTCAGTCATCAGAGGAAGATAAAAATTATGTTGACGCACTTTTCAGCGAGGGTACGGCTGATTACGTCGATGACAATTTTTTCAAGAGGAAAAATGAGGTTGGAGCCATCGTTGTCAGTCAAACATTACCTGATGTGTTTTTATATCATTTAGAAAGATTGAAAGAATGCTATTCGTTGGGATTATATGAAGCAACTATCGTTTATTGTCGTGCTGTCTTAGAATCTGGCTTATATGTATCATTCAAACGAAGAGTTAAGAGAGGACCAAAAGAGAAAGACTTTGAGGAATGGAATCTGAATGCTCTCATTAAGAGCATGAAGAGATTTCTGACTAAACACAGTTATGAGCAGTCGCATTCTATAAAAAATAAGGCAAACAATATACTGCACTGGAAACATGGCAGAGTTTCAGTCTCTGAACGCGAGGCACTCGATACTATTAAGGCAACATTCGCCGTCATAGAAGAGATATTTTTGCAATAAATATTGATATTCAATGGTTAACAAGGCGCTGCACCTGACCGCTATTCCGCTGGCGCTTCATAGCGGCAGGTGAGCTTTGTCGTTAGGCATTAATAAAGAGAACACATGAAGGTGATAAGTCAAGATAGTAATCAACCCTCAGCAATAAAGGCGCTGGAAAACCTACGCATGCGGCTGCTGGATCTAACAGCACGCAATCGCCTGATCAACTTTCGCCACACCAAGACTGGAAGTCTGCGCATTATCGACGAGTTGCCGAATCAGCTTGTGGAAACACTCCTGGCCGATACCGAGATGCGTTTCCTGGCTATTCCTGAGCCGACGGAAGAAGAACTGATTGAGGCAGGTTACCTTGAGGTTGATGAAGAATCGCAACAGATTGTCCGGCTGCGCAAAGATCCCACTGCGGATGAATGGGCTAAGCATCTCGGCTTCGCAACTGGCTATGAAGTGCCCGAACCGT